>CAZQDE010000019.1:0-49151 GCA_964591485.1 uncultured Anaerolineaceae bacterium
CTTCGCCAAGCTGGCCGCCCTGTATGCAGCCAAGTTCATTGCCCGGCAATCCTACCCCAGCTGGGCGATGGACGAGCAGGGACTCTGGCTACCGCCCGAGACGGAGGTCCTCGCCGCGCCGATTGACCTTTGAGCTTATCGCGCGTAGACTGAGAGTGTGCTCGCCAAGGTCCACGCCGCAGCCGTCGTTGGGCTGGAGGGGGAGATCGTGGAAGTGGAAGTGGATACCGCACGCGGGCTCCCCTCCTTCACCATCGTCGGACTTCCCGACACGGCCGTGCAGGAAAGCCGCGAACGGGTACAAGCCGCCGTGAAGAACGCCGGCATGGAGTTTCCGCGCCAGCGGGTCACGGTGAATCTGGCCCCGGCCGATCTTCGCAAGGAAGGCCCTGCCTACGACCTGCCGATTGCGCTGGGCGTGCTCGCCGCCTCGGGCCAGGTGGATCCTGGAAGGCTTGAGCAGATCATGGCGGTGGGTGAGTTGTCCCTCGACGGTTCGGTGCGCCACGTCCGTGGCGTGCTCCCCATGGCCGTGGTGGCGCGCGAGCGGGGAATTCGGACGCTCTTCGTGCCGCAAGTGGACGCCCCCGAAGCTGCGTTGGTGGAGAATCTGCAGGTGATCCCGGTCCCGACGCTCACAGCGCTAGTCAATCATCTTTCAGGAGTGGTCCCAATCCCCCCGGCAGAGCCGGTCGATATTCGAAGGGATCAGGCTCATCCTGGACCCGATCTGCGGGAGGTGAAAGGCCAGGAACATGTCAAGCGGGCACTCGAGGTGGCGGCGGCAGGCGGGCATAATCTCATCATGGCAGGCCCACCCGGAGCGGGGAAGACTCTGCTTGCGCGCACATTCCCCTCGATTCTGCCTTCCATGACCTTCGAAGAAGCCCTCGACGTCACCCGCATCTACTCGGTCGCGGATCGGCTTCCTCCCGATACACGCCTTATCCACACGCATCCCTTCCGGGCACCGCACCATACAATCTCCCATGCCGGCTTGGTGGGAGGTGGAAATTGGCCCCGTCCGGGCGAGATCTCGCTCTCCCACCGAGGCGTGCTCTTCCTGGACGAGTTGCCTGAGTTCGGACGCCAGGTCCTGGAGGTCATGCGCCAGCCGATGGAAGATAAGGTGGTTACCATTAGCCGGGCGCGGGGTTCGCTTTCGTTTCCGGCCAATTTCATGCTGGTGGCGGCGATGAATCCCTGCCCCTGCGGCTACTTCGGGGATGCGGAGAGGACCTGCAGTTGTTCCCCCGCCGCGGTTACCCGGTACCAGAAACGCATTTCAGGACCGTTGCTGGATCGCATCGACATCCACGTGGAGGTGCCGAGGGTCGACTTCGAGAAACTCACCGACGACCGCCTGGGGGAGCCCTCGGCGCAGGTCCGAGCCCGTGTGGAGGCCGCCAGGGAAGTGCAACGCGAGCGTTTTCTTGGAACCAGCATGACCTGCAACGCCGATATGGGGCCGGCCGCGGTGCGTGAGTTCTGCCGGCTCGATGATGCCGGACGGGCGCTGGCGCGCCAGGCGATGCGTCAACTGGGCCTCTCGGCCCGGGGATATCATCGCGTGCTGAAACTTGCACGAACCATCGCTGACCTGGCAGGCTCGCCCTCGATCCAGACGTCTCATCTGGCGGAGGCTCTGCAATACCGGCCGCGCCGCTGGGAATAGGGCTGGCTGTCCTGCCCCGCATAACTTCTGGTATGATGCCCTGGGATAGTGCCGCGTGGCGGCCAGCAGTATCCCGCCACCACGAAGCAATTGCGGATCCCGCCGGGAGCGACTGGAAATGACGGATCCAAGGAAGGACATCGCCCGCATCATCGTCTCACCCGAGCAGATCGAGCAGCGAGTGACCGAACTCGCGGCGCAAATCAGCCGCGACTATGCCGGGCAGGGAGATCTCTACCTCATCGGCATCCTCAAAGGCGCCTTCATTTTCCTGGCAGATCTCAGCCGCCGGCTTGAGATCCCCCATATCGTGGACTTCATGGCCCTCTCGAGCTATGGAAAGTCCGCCACTTCCACGGGCGCGGTGCGCATCCTGATGGATCTGCGGGAGCCGATCGAAGATCGCCACATCTTGCTTGTCGAAGACATCGTGGATACCGGACAGACGCTGGCCTACCTCTACAAGACTCTCCAGGGCCGGCGTCCGGCCTCCTTGAAGACCTGCGTGCTCTGCAAGAAGGCGCGCGATCAAGCACCTGTGCCTATCGATTACCTGGGCTTCACCATCCCCGACGTGTGGGTGGTGGGCTATGGGCTGGACTTCGCGGACCGCTATCGCACACTGCCCTACATTGCAGAGCTCAAACGCGAAATCTACGCGCCCTAGGCGCCTGATGTTGAATCGGCCTAGGGATTCGACTTGAGTGGAATTCCACGCGCCACTTGAAATCTGGTTATATACTCTGAGAAGGCTGAAGGAGCGACCCAGGAGGGGGTACCCATGCTGACCTTCCCCGAGACATTGGACGCATTGGAGCGGATCGGCGACCAGCTCAAATCGGTCGCAGAGCTCGAGGCCGCCATAGGCGCCATGGCGGAGGACCTGGGCGAATATATGAAGCTGCTGCAATTCTCTCATGACAAGGACTTCAAAACGGCCGAGCAGGCGCTGGCCTACATCGATAATGTGCTCGTCCCGCAATTGCGGGGGCTGCGGGACGCCTTGGCAGCCGCCACCGGGGAGCCTATCAAGCGCCTGAAGGTCGCCAACGAGCAGATGGAGCGCCTAGTGCTGAGGATGCGCATGGTCGTGAATGGGGACGTACAAGATCTGTTTCCCTAGGAACGGCCTGCACGATCCAGGGCCCAATCGAGGAGCCGCCCGGATCGGCCGGGCGGCTCCAGCGTGTACTCACCTCGCAATCCCGCTGCGCTGTGCCGGCGGGAGGGAAGGCTCGCGAAGCGGTGCTCTTGAGGACAGTTCTTGGTGCGCTAGCGCACCTGTAGCTCGACTCGAAAGCCGCGCAGCGCGGCGCGGGTCACGAAATCCGAGCCCGACATGGCTTTCTCGACCGGAATGACGCCGGGCTGGAGCTCCCCGGCCGCGATCGCGGCGGTGAGAATCGAGGCATGCCATCCTGTGCCCTGCTCCATGGCGGTGAAGCCGGTCTCTTCATCGTAGAGAAGCTGGAGGTCAACCTGAACCTCCGCCGCCTTGCCTGCGCTGCGGCCTCGGGCGAGGATGCGGATCAAGGCCAGATCACGCGTGTCGGGGGCGGCGCGGATCTGGGGCTCCCACAGGGCATGCAAGACTTTTCGCGGGATGATCGATTGGCCATCGACCGTGACCGGCGAGGTATCGAGCAGGCCGAGCTGCTGGATGACCTTCAACTTGGCGAAGTGTCCAGGATAGCGCAGGGTCTTGTTTTGAAGTGTCTTGAGCACGCCGGCAAAGGTCTGCGCAGCCGTGGTCACCCCGCCCGAAGTCGTGAAGGCCTCGAGTTCCCCGATGGGCTCAGGGAAGCGGACCGTCTCCAGTTCTTCGAGCGCAGGCACGCGCACCGTCTTTCCATCCCGGATGAAAAGGCAATCTCCGTCATACTCATTCGTCAGGCCTTCGATGCTGAAGGTCAGGGCGTAATCCCAGGGGGGCTGTGGATCCTGGGGTAGCCCACAATCCCAGATGAAGACCTCCTCGGGCTCGTCGAGTTGCTCCATGGCGTAGAGGCTAAGGGTTGTGGTCATGCCGGGGCCCAGCCCGCAGTCGGGGACGATGGTGATCCCGGCCGCCGCAGCCCGTTCGCTGAGCGCCAGCTGCGACTGCACCACATCGCTGTTTCCACCCAGGTCAGTCATACCGGCGCCGGCTTCGATGGCAGCCTTCGTGAGGCCCAGATTGAAAGCATAAGGCGTCCCGCTCAGGAAGGCCTGGATGCCATGCTCCTTAAGCGCCGCAGTCACGGCAGGGAGATCGGCGGCGTCGATACGAAGCGGCTTGGCCACTTCATGGTCCAGCAAGCGGTTGATGCGCGTTGCGGCTTCCTGAGCCTGTTCGAAGGTGGCGTCCATCATGAGCAGCAGCTCGGCTTCGCCGAACCGGCCCAGATCGTAGGCGGCCGCCGTCCCTTGTCTTCCGGATCCGATGATCGCGTAGCGTTTTCCCATCTGTCCCTCAGCTATTCTCTATGGATGTGAGTTTCCGGGCCTCTGCGGCCAGGCGGGATGTTTATACATGAGAGAGGCGCATGCGGCAAATGGCAGGCTGGGATTGGGCTACGTCTCTCATGTATAATCGCGAAGCAAGGCTGGCATTCATCCTGCAACTATCCTTTGGATGGAGGAGATTTCAGAAGGCTGATGGCGAAAGACCGGCGACCTGCAGAAGAACTCTCGATAGCCGAACTGGAGGCGATCCTGGCGCGCAAGAAGCTTGCGGCTCGCAAGGCGCGCCTGGATCAATATCGGCGCAGCGGGCGGGTGGTCTCGGCCGGAGGGCCGAATCATGCCATGAACGGCGATGTAGCGGATGCCCCCCCAGCGCGCCGGGGCCGCAGGCGCCCCCAGGCCGGCCGGAGGTGGCTCAATCGCCTGCTCCTCGCGGTGGAAGTGCTGGGCCTGTTGGGGCTGGTGTATATTCTCGTTACCGGTGCGGGGGCGCTGCAGAAGCTGAACGCCGAAGTGGCCGAGGCGCTCTCGGGCGAGCCAACGCCCACGCCTTTGATCACCGCTGTGGTGCTGCCTTCCGGGCATACGCCGCCCACAGCGCCTGGCGGCGCCCGGCCTAACGATGCCGAGATCCCTGAGCATCTGCGCCCTCTGGTGCAATCCATGCCCCCGGTGACGATCCCCACACCGGGTCCTGAGCAAGCGCGCAGCATCTTCATCCCTGCCCTGTGGAACGACGCGGCTCCCGTGGTGCAGGGGGATGGCTGGGAGCAGTTGAAGAAGGGCGTGGGCCAGCATATCGGCTCGGCCAACCCCGGAGAGAATGGGAACATGGTGCTCTCGGCCCATAACGACATCTTCGGCGAACTCTTCCGGGATCTAGACCGGCTCAAGCCGGGGGATGAGATCATCCTATACACGGCCACACGGGAATACGTCTACCGGGTTACGGGTATGCGAATCGTCGAACCGATCTCGGTGGAAGTGATGAACGACACGGCCAAACCGACGGTCACCCTCATCTCCTGCTATCCCTACCTGGTCGATAACCAGCGGATTGTGGTCTTCGGGGAACTGGAGGGGAGCTCATAGCCCCTACCCTCGGCGCACAGCCCCACGTTCATCGCAGACCCAACGCCGCCAGGATCGAAGGTGGCGCCTCCACGAGCTACTGAAAGGGGGAACGGGATCTACCGACGCCGACAGCCGTGATCAAGGTGCTTTGCTTTGGGTGATGGACGGATGCTGATATGAGTTTGCGCTGGAAGATCATCCTCCCCTTCTTGATCCTGGTCCTGCTACTCAGCCTGGGCATGGCCTTGCTTGTCTCAAGGCAGCAAAGCCAGGCGGAAGAAGTGCGATTCCTGCGTCAGTTGCGCGATTCCGGCCAGCAGGCCGTGGACGAACTCGTGCGGCAAGAGGCGCGCTTGCTCGAGGTCGAGCGCGTGATCGCCAACACGGAGGGTGTGCCGGAGGCGGCTGCGCTGAGTGACGCCGAGGCCCTGCGGGCGAGGATGCTGCAGATCCTGGTGAATAGCAGCATGGACATGGCCGTTGTGCTGAACCGGGAAGGCGTAAGCCTGCTCTCGCTGCGACGGCCGAGCCCGGATTCGCCGCCAGGGGAGATCTTGGCGCTCCGGGGGGAGGGATTCTATCGGGATTGGCCCTTTGTTCAGAGCGTGCTGACGCCTGCCGGAGATGGACAAGGCGAGAAGCAGGCTGGCCTGGCGACCATCCGCCTGGGGGAAATGGATGTCCCGGTGCTCTTCATCGCCGGTCCTCTCTTGGATGACCAGGGGACGAATTTCGGGGCTGTCTTGGTGGGCATGTATCTGGAGAATCTGCTGGATGCATTGCGGGAAGTCGCCGGAGCCCACCTGACCCTCTACGACCCATCCGGAGCCACCCTCGCCACCGATCTGGAAACCGAGAGCGGGTCGTCGGCGCTGACGGCGGGTCTGGATGAAGCGCTGCTGGAGGCAGCGCGCCAGGAGAGCTCAACCTCTCCGCCCTATCGAACCTTCCAGCATGCGGGTCAGACGTATGGAGAGCTGCTGGTACCGTTTCAGGTGCGGAACGGGACCGTCGATCTCGGCGTCATGGGGGTTTCGCTACTGGGCGGGGAGGGGCAGGAGGCCATCGAGAGCCAGACCCAGGCGCAGCTTCGCACGATTTGGCTGCTTGGAGGGGCCGCGGCGGTGCTGGTGCTGGGTACCGGCCTGCTGGTTTCGCGCTGGGTCATGGATCCCGTCGAGGCTCTGGAGCAGGCCACGCTGGCGGTCGCAGAAGGCAAAGAAGATACGATCGAGGGCATCGAGACACGCGATGAGGTCGGGGATCTGGCCCGAGCCATGTTTCGATTGGTTGCCAGCTTGCGTCAGGAATCCCGATACCGTGACCTGCTCACCCAAACGTTGACGCCCGAAGCGCGGGAGCATCTGCGGGAGACGCTGGCGGCGGGAGGGGCTCTCTTGGAGGGGCATCAAACGCGGGCATCGGTGATGTACCTGCGCCTGGGGATTCCCCTTCAACTCGAGGATCGGGAGGCTCCCACCCTCGTTCTGGAAAGCCTGGAGGCCATGATGCAGGGCATCATCCCGATCATCAACCGCCATGGCGGGATGGTGGATGTGGTCTCAGGGGACACGTTGCGGGCGCTCTTCGGTGTCTTCCCACGCCCGCTTCCACTGGCGGTGAGTGCATTGCAGGCCACCCATGCAGGTCTGGAGATTGTGGCCTTCGGACAGGCGGTCAATGAGGCACGCGCCGCGGAAGGATCGCCCCCGCTGGATATTGGCGTAGGCCTCGCGACTGGTTTGGTGATCGCCGGCGCAATGGGAACAACGGGCCGGTTGCAATACACGGCGATAGGCGATACGGTGGAGATTGCACAGCGGCTGCTGCAGGCGACGAAGAGCATGCCTGGCGAGACCTTCCTCCTCAGCGAGGAGGCTTACGAGCAACTGGCCCAGGCGCGCCCCTACCTGCGATTTGGCCGCTATGGGCGGCTGCAGATGGAAACCGATGCGCGCGAAATAGGTGTGTATGAAGTGCGTGGACGCGAGTTCCGCCTGGTAGATTGCAGCGACCTGTACCCTGCTGGAGCGGGCCCATGAAGCGGCGCAAGTGGTTGCTCACCTTGATCGGGGTGCTTCTGGCCGCCCTGGCCCTTTGGTCCGCGGCGGCGCTGTTCTTGACCACGGCCTCCGCGGAGCAGCTTCCCTTTCCGCTATCTGTTCGTTCGAGACTGGCGGCAGATTACCGCTACGAAGGCACGGGAGGCTTCTTGGGTCCCTTCCGCTTCTCGATGATTGGGGAAGCGCTGCGTGATCTGGGGCTTGCGCCGGGCGAGGCCGATCAGCAAGCCGCCAGATTGGCCGCATCTATGGATGACCCAGTACCCACGGCGACGGCGCTGGATTTCGAGGGATCGGCGCCTTTCACGCCGACACCAACCGTCACCGACACGCCGACGGAGACCCCCACTCCTACGGCAACGCCCACCAACACCCGGGTACCTCCAACGAAGACTCCCGTCCCGACAGAGACAAAGAGGCCAAAGAAATCCAATACCCCGAAACCGGCAGGGGATACTGCGGCGCCGGTGATCGCGGATCCGGGCACGCTGAGCCCGGCACCTGGATCATTGGGGGCCTGCAGCGTGACGGTCAGCGTCAGCAATGTGCACATCACCGATGCCACGCCCTCTAGCGGGATCGATTGGGCGAAACTCAAGTATCAGGTGTGGGATAGCGACGAGACGAATGCATTCACGAGCCTGATCTATTCGCAGCCGCTGCTGAAATGCTCTGGAGGAGCGGCCGGCGGCGGCTGGGATGCCTGCTATGACGGTCCGGCGGCCGGTTTCACCATCAGCATCTACCCAGGCTTCTCGTCCAACCCGGATTACACCGGCCCGGGGCCCTTCCATGTGAAGGTTTGGCTCAAAGTGCACGACAACGCCGGCCATGAGGATCTGCATTACTACGGCATCTACACCATTCCCAGCAGTTGCGACGATCCTCCCGCCACGCCGGCCCCTCCCACGCCAACGGACACCTGTACACCTACACCAACGGCGACCGAGACGCATGCGGCCGCGACGACTCCATGAGTCTTCTCTCTACCCAGGCCTCATTGAATAATTAGATCCCTCCTGCATTGGCCCATGCCATGGGCCTCAGGCGGATCAAGCGTCCCTCCGCGGTGCCGGCCGCGCTTGCCGCAAAAGGCCTCTGCGAAGGCGAATCCCGTCAATCTTGCGCAAACCGAGAGACCTCCCGCCGCCTGGACGGGAGGTCTTGAGTGGCAAAATGAATCCCCGAAAGGGTTTCAAGCTCTCCTCGGCCTGAGAATGGCAAGCCCTAGAATCGGGACAAGCAGACTGAAGGCCGAACCACATGGCCCTGCAGAGCTTGCGCTCGAGGGATGGCTGGACGTCGGATCCTGGGGCGGATCTTGCGGCACCGCGGAGGGGTCTGCGCTTGGCTGCTCCAATGGCTCGGGGATCGCGATCGTATCCACAGGCGCATCTTCAGCCACGACCTCGTAGGCCTGATCTCCAACTACAACCAGCACGCGCTCGCCCAGCGCGAGTGCAGCGGCGATCTCCGCCCGGCTGGCGGCCAGCAGGAAGTAATCCTCGGATAGGTACGCGACCCTCGAGATCGGGGTCGTTTCGGGATCGTAGGCTGTATCCACCCATATGCCATCCTGCCACCGAAAGGCCCTCGATCCGACGTGTTTCACGATCTCGGCCGCATCCTCGGCCAGGGAGGGCAGCACCTCCGCACTGCGGATGGCGGCTTCATCCCAGGCGCGGCCCACCGCCTTTTCGCCCACCACGGCCGTGGGGGTGCTCTGGATCTGGGCGAAGGTCTGCGCCGCAATTCCCTCCTGGGCCTCGGCCCCCAGGGCGTTGGGCTCCGTTACCAGGAAGGAGGTGTAGGGTGTGATGATCCCATAGCGGATGCTTAGCCGGACGATCTGCTTGATGGTCTCCTCTTCGGGTCCCTCCAGGCGGATTTGTTGGAGAAGGGCGCCGATCTTGCGTGTGGCCCACAATCGGGGCAAGAAATCGGCCCCTCCCGACTCGCCAAACCGCTGGTCTTCGAAGCGGTAGCTGACCTCCTCATTTCCAGCCATGCCGCGTAGCTCAATGATTGTATTCCCCCCGGATCGGTAGCGGCCCAGGAGCACGAGTTGAGACCCGGCGAAGAGGTCAGGCACCTCTTGTGGGTAGAGCTCGAAGACGCGGATTCCGCCGAAGTCGAGTTCAACGTCCGTCAGAACGGGCGACGAGATCTTGCGGTAGAAGCTGGAGAGGGCCTCATCGATGGGTTGATCGGGCTTTACATAGGTTGTGGTGCCGCGGTTCTGCTGCGACAGCGAATCGAGGAGATAGGTGTTCACATCATATCCCAGCCCAAACGAGAACAGGCGGACCGTTTCGGGGGCGGCTTGGGTTACATCCTGAAGGATGGTTTGAATGTCCGTCTGCCCCTCGGTTGGGAGGCCATCCGTGACGAAGAGGATCATCGTAGGCCGGCTTGTTTGAGCCTGCTCCATCGCTTTCATTAATGCCCGGTGGATATCTGTCGAGCCTGCGGCCACGAGTTCCTCGGTCCAGCGTATCGCGGCTTCTGCCTCGGATGCCGGCTGGATCTCGGGCGAAAATGCCACGAGATCGGTGCTGAAGGCGAGTATGTTGAAGCGGTCATCGGCATTCAAATGCTCCAGGATGTACCGCAAGGCAGCTTGGGCCTGCCTGAATTTCTCGCCGTCCATGCTCCCGGATTTGTCCAGCACCAGGATGACATCCTTGGGAACCGGGGCGGCCTCCAGCTCCACGCGTGGCGCAGCGAGCAAGAGGAAGAAGCCCTCCGGATCCTCGCTCTCGGGATCCCGGTACGTGATCAGATTTAATCCAATGTCTCCCTCCTCCAGAGTGTAATAGAGCAAGAAATCCTGATCTGGTCTGACATCCGTGGCTTCATGGCCGGCTGTGAAGCGGTATTCTCCATCATGCTCAACCGCGAGTGCGTGGGAGGGGGAATAGACGCCTCGGATAGGCGCGCTCGAATGGGCGCGGACGGTGATCGTCACCTCTTCCAGGGGTTTGGTCGAGAATTTCTCGGTATTAAGCGGATAGCGATACTGGACCAGCCCGTTGTCGGAGGGTAGCACCTGGGTGTATTCAAGTTCGATGCGCCGCTCGCCTCCGGGCGGGATGGGGAAGACGCTCGCCCGGAGGGCTCCTTGATCAATGTATTCCAGCAAGGCCGGATCACGCAGACTACGTACGATCTCCTCGTAGATTTGGCGCGCTTGTTCGCGGCTGAGTACTTCGCCCTGCACCGATTCTCCATCGATCCAGAGCCGGAAGTCATTGACCGCCGCCCCTTCGGGCAGCGGAAAGATGTAGGTGCCTTCAACGGGCCAGTCGTTGTCATTCTGGAAGACCTGATCTACGTGCGTGGTCGCGACCTGATCTTCGATCTCGACCTCTACATGGTGGTAGCGGATGGCGAGTTGGGAGATGGGCGAGGGGCCCGGACAGGGACCGAGCCCGGGCCCGCATGGTGGGGGCTCGGGCACAACGATACCATCGGCATACGCCGTCTGAAAGGGGAGGATCATGATGAGCGTTAGCATCAGGGCAAGCAAGGGCAGGTATCGGTGTTGCATGGCCGCCTCCTTTGCGCGTATAGGAAAGTGACGCATCCTATGAGGTAGACGCTGCCAGGGGTGCGGCGGTTCCCGCCAGGTGGACGGGGATGGGAGATGGTATAATGATGGCGAGCCTCCCACGGGACCTGGTGGGAGTTTCTCATGTGTGCAGGGAGCCATGGAAGAGAAACTGGCGGGGATCGAAGCCCGCTTCGAGGAAATCGAACGAGAGCTGGCCGAGGTGGGCGAGGATTATCAGCGCGCCGCCGATCTGGGGCGCGAACGTGCCGAACTGGAGCCCATCGTGGCCGCCTATCGGGCCTATAGGGCCATCCGTGAGGATCTGGTGCAGGCGCGATCCCTTCTCGAGACAGAGGAGGGCGAAATGCGGGAGCTTGCCCAAGAGGAGGTCGAGCGTCTCGATGGGGAGGCGGAGCGCCTGGAGAGCGAGTTGAAGCGGATGCTCCTCCCCAGCGATCCACGCGATAGCCGCAACGTAATCATGGAGATTCGGGCCGGCACGGGGGGCGATGAGGCCTCGCTCTTCGCCGCGGATTTGTTCCGGATGTACAGCCGCTTTGCCGAACAGCAAGGTTGGGATATTGAGGTGCTTTCCCAGAATGAGACCGGGGTAGGGGGCTTCAAGGAGATCATCTTCCTGGTAAAGGGCAAGGGCGCATACTCGCGCTTGAAGTATGAATCGGGCGTTCACCGGGTTCAGCGCGTGCCGGTGACAGAATCCCAAGGCCGCATCCACACCTCCACTGCCACAGTCGCCGTACTGGCCGAGGCGGATGATGTAGAGATCGAGATCCCGGATAGGGACATCAAGATGGACGTCTACCGCTCGGCCGGAGCCGGCGGGCAGAACGTGCAAAAGAATGCGACCGCCGTGCGGCTGACCCACCTGCCCACGGGCATCGTGGTGCAGTGTCAGGATGAGCGCTCTCAACTCCAGAACCGCATGCGGGCCATGAGCATTTTGCGCGCCCGTCTCTACGAGATGGCGCTCGCCGAACAGCAGCAGAAGGAAGAGGCCAACCGGAGGGCGCAGGTGGGATCCGGTGAACGTTCGGAGAAGATCCGGACCTATAATTTCCCCCAATCACGCGTCACCGACCATCGCATTGGGTTGACCTCCCACAATCTTCCGGCGGTGCTGGATGGCGACCTGGACACGTTCATCGAGGAACTGGCCACGCGTGAGGAAGCCGAGCGTCTTCAAGCCGTAGGCTGAAAGTCTTGAACGCTGGAATTTCGATCGGCAAGGCGTTGCAGCAAGGCCGTCTGCGCCTGGCGGCTTGTTCCGAAACCCCGGGCCTGGATGCCCAGCGCCTGCTGGTCTCGGTCACCGGCCGTCCCAGGGCGTGGCTCCTCTCCCATCCCGAAGCAGCGTTAGATAGGCAGCAAGAGCAGTCCTTCAGGCAAGGGCTGGAGCGGCTTCTGGAGGGCGAGGCCCTGGCTTACGTCCTTGGGGAATGGCCTTTCTACGGGCGCGATTTTGCCATCTCTCCGCATGTTCTCATACCACGGCCGGAGACGGAACTGCTGGTGGAGGCGGCCCTGGACTATCTGAGGGTTCACCCCTCGCGGCGATTGGCCGCGGATATCGGTGCGGGGTCGGGCTGCATCGGGGTGTCGCTTGCCGCCGAAGTTCCAGACCTGATAGTCGTGGCCACCGAGATCTCCCCGGTAGCAGCTAAGCTTGCATATGAAAATGCGCGTCGTCATGGTGTGGAAGGGCGCTTGCATCTGGTCGTCGGGGATCTCCTGGCGCCCATCGCTGCTCGTTTCGATCTGATCTGCGCCAATCTTCCTTACATCCCCTCAGACCGCCTAGCGATCCTCGAGGTCGCCAGGCGCGAGCCCCGCCTGGCATTGGACGGCGGCCGGCAAGGGGTGGAGCTGATATTGCGATTAATTCCCCAGCTCGCGGCGAGGCTGACGCCGGGTGGACTGGTGCTCTTCGAGATCGATCCCGGCCTGGAGGGGTCGCTTATCCAAGAAGTGAGCCGATGCCTTCCTGGCTCGCAGGTCGAGATCCGGCCGGATTTAGCTGGTCACCCGCGCATGCTCCTCATCCGCAACCTGGATTGAAACGGAATCGCACATGGCGAAGATCCTGAGTGTAGCTGAGGCAGGCTGGATCGAGGAGGCGAGACAGACTCTCGATGGTGGGGGGCTGGTGGCGTTCCCCACGGATACCGTGTACGGGGTGGGAGCCAACGCCCAAAATACCCTGGCCATCGAACGGATCTTCCGCGCAAAACGGCGCCCGCGTGAAAAGGCGATCCCCTTGCTGATCGCTGGCGTCGAGAAGCTTCCGCATGTCACCGCCGACATCCCTGACTCGGCCCATTTGCTCGGCGAGCGCTATTGGCCCGGTGCGCTCACGCTGGTTCTGATGATGCACCCCGGTCTCCCGGAGACCATCAGCCCGAGCGGGACCGTGGGCGTGCGGGTGCCAGACCACCCGGTTGCGTTGGGGTTGCTCGGTGCCTATGGGCCGCTGGCGGTCACCTCGGCGAACCTCTCGGGCATGCCCGAAGCTCGCACGGCGATCGAAGTTCAGGAAGCCCTGGGCGAGGCTCTCGATTTGATCCTGGATGGCGGGAGAACCCCTGGCGGCGTAGCCTCCACGGTAGTGGATCTGACCCAAGAACCGCCAAAGCTGCTTCGTGAAGGGCCGATCCCATGGGAGGAAATCGAGAATATGCTGGCCGCTGGTCGAAGGCGTTGATCAGAGCTTCATTCTCTCATCAATTTCTTAAGTGGGATTCATGTTCTTTTCATGCACCTGAGCATAATAGGAGGTGCATTCTCCTCACTCAAATCCGCGCAAGGGCATGAGCCAGAGCGCGGTTTTGGGTTAAATAGGGGCTGGCAGTTTCGATCCGAGGCCATTTCTGCGGGGGGGCTTGACCAGACGAAGGCTCAGGGCTGCTGCCAGGCTCTCTCTCGCAAGCCAGCAGCCAGCCATATGCCGCCATACCAGCGCAAATACTGCCCCAAGTGCTGGCGCCAGTAAGCCTCGTCATGGGTTCCGTGGTCGACCATCTGGGTTGCACGGATTCCCTCCGCTTGGAGGCTATCCAGCAGTGAGCGCGCGGCGGGATAGAGGCTGTCGCGGTCGCCAATATCGACCCAGAGGGCCGGCCGAGCGTCCAGGGGGATGCCGCGATACCAGTCGAGAACAATGGAATCCTGGTAGGCCACGGCGGGACTGTGGAGCCCGATGACCCCAAATAGCCCAGGGTTTCGCAATCCGATCTCGAGCGCTTGGCCTCCGCCGCGCGAGATGCCACCAATCGCCCGCCATTCCGGTTCGGGACGCGTGCGGTAATTCGCATCCACATAGGGCACCAGGACCTCTGGGATGGCCTGCTCCAGATGGATGCCGGTGCGATGCCACGGCAGGATGATGATCGCCGCTGGCATGGCCTTCTCCAAGATGAGGGCATCCGCCATGCCCTGCAGGCCCAGGTCGAGCCACTGCCGGTCTGTGCGAAGCCATCCATGGAGCAAGTAGAGGCTGGGGTAGCGCTCATCGGAGCGCTTGTCATAACAGGGAGGCAAGTAGATACGCACCGGAAGGGGCCGGAAAAGGCGGTCATCCGCGATTTCGATTTCGAAGACAAGCCCCGAGCGTTGAGCACAATGAATGGGGGTCGGCTGCGCGGCCGGTACGGATGCGATGGGGGAGGCATCGATAGGGCCAATCTTCGACGCTGCCCAAGCGGAGGCCGGCTCCACGCGCTCAGACCCGGCGATAGGGACGGCATCGCCCCGGCTCTCACTTTCCTCCCCCACACCGGAGGATGCGTTGGCCCCGGCGATTAGGGCCGCGGCCAAACCCAGCAGGGCGAGCGCGCTCCATATTGCGTTTAGCGCGGGTGCAGGCAATCCATGCGACCGCCGCCGAGTGGGGCGGATCCGGTTGGCCGTAGGATTGGCCGGGCTGGCATGGAGAAGCCAATGCATGGTGAAGTCAGGCCGATGAGTGGGCTAACCGAAGCGACCCTCGACGTAGTCCTCCGTCCGGGGGTCCTTGGGGTTCGTGAAGATCTCCTTGCCGGGTGCATATTCCACCAACCTGCCGCCGAGAAAGAAGGCAGCCAGGTCGGCCACCCGTGCGGCTTGTTGGATCGAATGCGGGACGAGGACGATGGTGTAGGATTTCTTCAGCTCCTGAAGAGAAGCTTCCACCACACCCGTCGAGATGGGGTCCAGGCCGGAGGTGGGCTCATCGAGAAGAATGATCTCCGGCTCCAGCGCCAGGGCACGCGCCAGACAGAGCCGCTGCTGCTGGCCGCCCGAAAGCGCGATGGCTGGCTCATCCAACCGATCGTGGACCTCATCCCAGAGGGCCGCAGCCCGAAGGCTGCGCTCCACCGCCGCCGCCAACCGCTCGGGGTTTCGCTCCCCGCTGAGTTCAAGGCCGTAGGTTAGATTCTGGCGGATGCTCATCGGCAACACGACAGGACGCGCGAAGACCATGCCGACTCGGCGGCGGAGTGCGATGACATCGACCGCGGGGTCCAGGACGTCGATGCCATCGATCCAAACGTGCCCGGTGATCTCGACCACATCAGCCAGGTCATTCAGACGATTGATGGTGCGCAGGAGTGTGGATTTTCCGCCGCCCGCGGGCCCGAAGAGTACCGTGATCCGATTAGCCGGAATAGTCAGGCTCACGTCTTGCAGTGATTCGGTGCCGTCCGAGTAGGCCACGCTCAGGTTCTCGACAACGATCTTGGCGGGAGCGGAATCTGCGGTCATCTGTGGCTGGTATGCGCTCTGAGGGTTGACGCGATCCAGTCGAGGGCTCATCACCACTGCCTCCGGGCCCGGGCCCGCGAACGGATCACCGTGGCCACGATGTTCATGCTCAGGACGAAGGTGAGCAGCACTACGGCGGTGCCATACTGAATCTGGATGGGCATGCCCGGGACCTGGGTTGAGATCACAAAGAGATGGTAGGGCAGCGCCATGGTGGCGTCGAAGGCGGATGTGGGCAGCCGGGGAAGGAAGAAGGCGGCGGCGGTGAAGAGGATCGGTGCCGTTTCGCCCGCGGCGCGCTCCAGTCCGAGGATCACGCCGGTGAGGATCCCGGGCAGCGCCTGCGGCAGGACGATCCTGCGAATGGTTTGCCACTGGGTTCCGCCCAGCGAGATGCTCACGACGCGAAAGCTGTTGGGTACAGCGCGCAAGGCCTCTTCCGTGGTGCTGATGATCACCGGAAGGGTCATAATTGCCAGGGTGAGTGAGCCGGCAAGGATGCTGGTTCCAAATTGGAGGAAGAGCACGAATATGCCCAGCCCAAAGAGGCCATAGACCACGGAGGGAATGCCTGCCAGGTTGATGATGGCGATGCGGATCGCCCGAGTCCAGCGGTTGTCGGGGGCGTATTCAGACAGATAGATTGCGGCGCCCACACCGAGCGGGACGGCGATTGCGCCCGTGCCGAGCGTCAGCCAGAACGTGCCGACGATTGCGGGCAGGATTCCCCCCGCGCGCATGCCCTCGCGGGGGAAATCCTTCAGGAACGTCCAAGAGATCGCGGGCATACCCTGGGCGTAGATGTATCCCACGATGATCACAATTGGGGTGATGGTGAGGAGCACGGCCAGGGTCATCCCGAAGAAGCCCAGCCGCTGAATGCGTTGCCGCACCCTCGCGCTCCTCCCTCGCGCGATGCTCATGTCTCCCTCAGGCTCCTACCCGATAACCGCCAACCCATGCTGCCCGCCCTCAAGAAAGAATTCGCTCGGCGCGCTTGCGGCCCCTGAATACCACACTCGCCGCGGCCATGTTCACACCCAGCGAGATCAGGAAGAGCACGATCCCGATGAAAAAGAGCACATGGTAATGGACGCTGCCGTTGGCGACCTCGCCCATTTCGGCCGCGATGGTGGCCGTCATGGTGCGGATGGGCATGAACAGCGCCCGCGGGCCGGTGGGGACTACGGGTGCATTGCCCGTGACCATCATCACGGTCATGGTCTCGCCGATGGCCCGACCGATGCCAAGCATCACGGCCGTCAACACGCCCGAGCGGGCGGCGGGAAGGGTCACGCGCCAGATGGTCTGCCAGCGCGTGGCACCCATGGCGAGGGCTGCCTCCCGGTAGGTGCGGGGCACGGCGTCCAGCGCATCCTCGGCTACGCTCACAATCGTGGGAATGGCCATGCCGCCCAGGAGCATCGCTCCAGTGAAGGCGGTGAGGCCCGTGGGTAGATCCAGGGCCACGCGCACGAAGGGGGCCAAGACCAGTATGCCTATAAAGCCCAGCATCACAGAAGGCAGTCCGCCAAGGACCTCCACGAGCGGCTTGAGCAATTCACGCGCCCAGCGCGGCGCGATCTCGGCGATGTAGATGGCGCTTCCCAGACCGAGTGGCACGGCAAATAGAGCCGCGCCGATGGTGACGACCAGGCTCCCCCCGAGCAGGGGCACAATGCCAAAATAACCCTCGATCGGGTACCAGCGAATCTGCAGGAGGTTCTTCAGGGGAATTTCGACCAGCGCGGGTGCACTCTCTCGCAACAGGAAGATGAAAATGAGCAATACAAAGACGATGGCGGAATAGCCCGCGGTCTTCACAAGGACAGTAATGACAACTTCGCTCCAATTCCGAGCCCGCATAGGGTATCACTCCTGTACCGGTACGAATCCTAACTCCTGCACAATTTCCTGCGCCTCCGGGGAGAAGATCCACTGCATATATTGCTCGACCGCACCCCGAGGCTCGCCGGCCGTATACATGTAGAGATCACGGGCGATTGGGTATTGCCTCGAATTCACCGTGGCGGCGGAGGGAAGGACATAATCGCCCCCATCTTCTGCGGCCACCGCAACGACCTTCACCTCCTCGGTGACGTAGCCCAAACCATCGTATCCAATAGCATTGGGATTCTGGCGGATCTCGGCTGTGATGCCTTCCGAGGAGGGCAGCAGAAGAGTATCCATTGAGAAGAGGGTCTTGTCCTCCTTGCGGCCCAGGCGCAGCACGTTCTCGAGGAAGTACACATGGGTGCCGGAATTGGTCTCGCGCGAGAGCCGCACGATGGGCCGGTCCTCGCCCCCTACTTCGCGCCAATTGCGGATCTTGCCGCTGTAGATGTCGGAGATTTGCTGGAGCGTCAGGCGGTCCACCGGATTGCCATGATTGACGATGATAGCGATGGCATCCCGGGCGACCACGAACTCCACGGGCTGGATGCCCTGAGCTCCCGCTTGTTCTCGCTCCTCGGCCTTAATGGCCCGGGAGGCATTGGCAATGTCGACCGTGCCATTGATCAGCGCGGCGATACCGGTTCCCGACCCTCCACCGGTCACCGAGATGCGCACTTCGGGGCGAACCGACTGATAAGCCTCAGCCCAGGCCAGGGCCAGATTGACCATTGTGTCGGAACCTTTATTGGTGATGGTTTCAGAGGGCGGGAGGTTGGGGGCGGCTTCTGTATCCGTGCCGCCGCAGGCCTGGAGAGCCAACGCTAGGACGAAGAGCAAGAAGCCGCTGGCACACAGACGGAGATGGCGTGGGATCATGGCGTTTGATTATACGCCGAAACGGTGTGCTCTCATAGACGGCTTGCCCGGAGAAGGCCAGGCGCCTAGCATTCTAGTGTAGAATCGGGGCCATGGTCTCGAATGCCATTCTGCCCAAGATCGAGGTTCATGACCTCGATTTCTACTATGGCGAGAAACGTGCGCTCAGCAATATCAATATGGTGATCCTCGAGCGCGAGATTACGGCCTTGATTG
Organism: uncultured Anaerolineaceae bacterium; assembly: GCA_964591485.1. Lineage (GTDB taxonomy): Bacteria > Chloroflexota > Anaerolineae > Anaerolineales > E44-bin32 > E44-bin32. The sequence goes on from CAZQDE010000019.1 coordinate 18,557, forward strand.
GGCCTTCGGGCTGCGGCAAGTCTACATTCCTGCGCTGCCTGAACCGCATGAACGAGACCATTCCGGGAGCACGCATGCAGGGCCGTGTGCTCATCGATGGCGTGGATATCTACTCCCCGGAAATCGATCCGGTCGATCTGCGACAGCGCGTCGGCATGGTCTTCCAGAAGCCCAATCCCTTTCCGCAATCGGTCTACGATAATGTGGCCTTCGGCCCGCGCATACTCGGCCTGACGCAGAGCCGGTCCGAAGAGGCTGAGATGGTTGAGCGCTCGTTGCGCCAGGCGGCTTTGTGGGATGTCGTGAAAGACAGTCTGGATGAGAACGCGCTCGAGCTCTCTCTCGGCGAGCAGCAGCGGCTTTGCATCGCGCGGGTGCTGGCGGTGGAACCCGAAGTGGTCCTGATGGACGAGCCCACCTCTGCGCTCGACCCCATCGCTACCCTCGAAATCGAGGACCTGATGACCGCCCTCAAGTCGCACTATACGATCGTAGTCGTAACCCATAATATGCAGCAGGCTGCACGCGTCTCGGATCGCACGGGTCTTTTCTGGCTGGGGGAGCTTGTGGAATTCGATGAAACCGACCGTATTTTCACCAGGCCAAAGGAAGAGCGCACGGAGGCCTATGTGACCGGGCGCGTGGGCTAGAGCAGGGGTGAGGAGGCGGCGATGAGCGGTGGTTTACGGGCCAAATATGACCAGACTTATGATGAAATCGAGCGGGATGTGCTCAGGCTGGGCGCCATGGTGGATCAGGCGATCCGGGATTCGCTAACGAGCCTCGAGCAGCGGGATACGGCTCTGGCCCAGCAGGTGATCGACAAGGACGAGGAGATCAATGCGCTCCGGTATCAAATCGAGGAGGCCTGCCTGGCTCTGATCGCCACCCAACAGCCCACAGCGGGAGATTTGCGTGCGGTCGTCTCGGCCATGAACATGGTTGTTGACATGGAGCGCATGGGCGATCACGCGAGCGGGATCGCTAAGACAGTGATCCTGATGGGGGACCAACCCCTGCTGAAGCCTCTGATTGATATCCCGCGCATGGCCCGGCTTGCCCGCGAGATGCTACGCAGCAGCCTGGAGGCGTTCGCGGCCAGAGATGCAAAGGCGGCCAGGGCCATCGCACCCAGGGATGAGGAGATGGACCAACTCTACCGAGCAGTCTTCGACGAACTGGTCGAGATCATGGCCCAGAAACCGGGAACGGTGGAGCGTGCCACCTATTTGCTATGGGTCGCCCATAATCTGGAGCGCATTGGGGACCGGGCGACAAACCTCGTTGAGCGGATCATCTTCATAACCACCGGCGACATGCGGGAGCTCAACGTCTAGAAAGTGTTTCCCCTCTTCACCCATCTCAAGCCGAAGCCTTGGGTGACGGCCTGGCGAGCATGATGAATGGCAATCGCAGGCAGGATACTCATCGCCCTATGATGTGGTATAAAGATTTCGGACAATTGATTGAGTAGCCTTCGGGGCAGGGTGAGGGCAAGCGCCCAATTCCCGACCGGCGGTTAGAGCCCGCGAGCGCCCATGGCGCAGGATCCGGTGGAATTCCGGGGCCGACGGTACAGTCCGGATGAGAGAAGGCAAGCGAATCCAGCCAAGGCCTGGATAGATATGTTTGCGCCCCGAAGAGTAGCTATCTTCGGGGCGCTCATCCTTCCAAATGTCTGGCTTCCCGCTCCCTGCCCCGAGGACCTTCGCGGGCAGGGATTATTATGGCATGTTGGACGTCGTGATGAGGTGGAGGCCAAGAGCCCTGGCGCAGCTCGGACGGCAAGCGGTCAGGCGCACGCCGCTCTGGACCGTACCGATATCCATCCTCCTGGCGCTGGCCCTTTGGGAGACAGCCAGCCGCTGGAGCGGCCTGCCAGCTTTCATCCTGCCGCCGCCCGCGGCAGTTTGGCGGCGGCTGCTGGCAGCGCTGGCGGATGGATCGCTGATGCGTCACACCTGGGCCACGCTTGCAGAGGTCTTGGGCGGCCTGTCCTTGGGCTTCTTGACTGCAACTGGCCTTGGCTATGCCCTGGCGAAGTCGCGCACTATTGAGCGGCTGCTGGCCCCCTACATTGTGGCATCGCAGTCGATCCCGGTTGTCGCCATTGCACCCTTGCTGGTGATATGGTTTGGGCCGGGCCGGACCTCGAAGATTCTCATCAGCGCCTTGATCGTTTTCTTCCCTGTTCTCATCAACACGATTGTCGGCGTGCGCGCCGTCCCTGAGGATTTGCGCGATCTGATGCGATCCCTGCGAGCCACTCCATGGCAGGTATTCACCAAGCTGGAAGTGCCGGCGGCGATGCCGGTCTTGCTTGGGGGGCTGAAGATCGGCGCCACGCTTTCCGTGATCGGCGCCGTGGTGGGCGAGGTGGTTGGTGCGGATGAGGGACTGGGCCTGCTCATTAATATCGGACGTGGTGTCTATGACACGACGCTCGTCTACGTGGCGGTCATCACGCTGATCGTGATGGCCATGGTCATGTATAGCTTGGTCGCCGTGCTGGAGCGATGGCTCCTGGCCTGGCGTGAGCCGTCCTCGGGATTGTAGGATGATGGGAGGATCATGATGCTCAAGAGCCGCATTGCAGTTTTGGCCCTATTGATGCCGTTGCTGGCAACCGCCTGCGCCGCGCCAGGAGGAAGGACTTCTCCTCAGGAAGCGGATCAAGTGCGGCTGGTGATGGGATACCGGCCAGATATCCAGTTCGCGCCGATGTACATGGCGGTTGCGGAGGGTTTCGACGAAGCCCAGGGTCTGGAATTGGAATTCCATCATCTTCCTGAGACAGAAGCAGTCCAATTGGTAGGGGTGGGCGAACTGCCGTTCGCGATCGTTTCGGGGGAACAGGTGTTGCTGGCGCGTGCGCAGGGCTTGCCCGTAGTCTATGTGATGGCTTGGTGGCAGGATTACCCTGTGGCGGTCGCGGCTCCGGAGAATATCGGGATTCAGAGCCCGCAGGATCTTCGAGGCAAGCATGTGGGCCTGCCAGGGCTCTACGGAGCCTCCTACATCGGGCTGCGGGCCCTGCTCGACTCGGCCGGCGTTCGCGAGGACGAGGTAGTGCTCGAGTCGATCGGGTACACGCAGGTCGAATCCCTGATGCAGGGGCTGGTCGATGCAATCGTGGTGTACGCCAACAATGAACCTGTGCAGCTCGAAGCGCAAGGCGTGCCGGTGACGGTGCTTCCTGTGGCTGATTATGTTCAACTGGCTTCCAATGGGCTGATCACGAACGAGAAGACCCTTCAGGAGAATCCGGACCTCGTCCGGCGCATGGTTGCGGCGCTTCTCGGGGGCGTGGAGGCCACGCTCGAAGATCCGGCGAGGGCATTTGAGGTCTCCAAAGACTTCGTCGAAGGGCTGGCGGAAGCCGACCAGCAGGTGCAACGAGGCGTTCTGGAGGCCAGCCTGCCGTTCTGGCAAAGCGAACCGCTCGGTTACTCCCCATTGCAGGCGTGGACGAACATGCAGGAGGTATTGCTGTCGATGGGGCTGATGGAATCGCCCATAGACATCGAGGATGCTTTCACGAATGAATTCCTTCCCTAGGAAGATGGGGATAGGCGGAGCGAGATGACTCCCAACTTGCTGCAGGCAGAGCGCCTCGGCATGATCTTCCCGAATGGGAATGGGGGCCTGGCCGTCCTCGAGGATGTGCATTTCGGAATCCGCCGCCAGGAATTCGTCTGCGTCGTGGGTCCCTCTGGATGCGGGAAGACGACTCTGCTTCGAATCCTGGGTGGCCTGCTGATGCCCACGCAGGGTGAGGTCCTTTTCGAGGGGCAGCGGCTTGCACAGCCCCGGCGTCGGATTGGTTTCGTCTTCCAGCAGGCCAACCTGATGCCGTGGCGCAATGCGTTAGAGAACATCTATCTACCGCTGGAAATCATGGGGGCACCTCAGGACATTATGCGTGAACGGGCTCAAAGCCTGATTGATCTGGTGGGACTGAAGGGCTTTGAGGAGGCCTATCCGCGCGATTTGTCAGGCGGGATGGCTCAGCGGGTGGCGCTGGCGCGCGCCTTGGCAAATGAGCCCGAGCTCTTGCTCTTGGACGAGCCCTTTGGGGCGCTCGACGCGCTGACCCGCGAGCGCATGGGAACCGAATTGCTGCGCATCTGGGCTGCGCTGCGCAGCACGGTTGTCATGGTTACGCATTCGATCCCGGAGGCGGTGCTGCTTGCGGATCGCGTCCTGGTTCTCAGCCCGCGACCGGCCCGGCTGCTACTGGAGCTCGAGATCTCTTTGCCCAGGCCGCGCGCCTTGGAGCTGGCGCACACAGAGCCTTTCGGTGAACTTGTGCGGCAGGTGCGGGGGGCGATTCGGGAGGCGTAACGTCGGGGAGAGGCTCCGGTTCCCTGGAACCCGGCCAGAGCGGAATAGTGGGCGATCTTATTGGAAGGTAGAAGCGGGCTGCCAGAGCGGCAGCCCGCCTTCACACTCGGAGGGTCCTAAGCCGGCGGTGCCTTGTTCGGCTCTGTGGCCTGCTTCCGACGGCGGCGTCGCAAGAAGATGGCTCGCAGGACCCAGAAGGGGATCGAAAGCAGCGCCAGGATGGGCAGCACGAAGATGACGAACCAGATCCCCACCTGAGCCAGCACCTGCAACGCCCGGATCAGAGCCTCGAGGGCCTCCTTGGCAGTTCCCTCCGGCTTCCAGCGGCCAATCTGCAGCGGACGGGCGATCTCATCGGGCAGCAGGTCCACCGTGATGGCCGACAATCTGGCCGATTGCTCATAGTACTGGATGCGCCCCTTGGTGATCTCAATTTGCTCACGGACCTGGCGGAGCTGCTCGTAGACGCGCAACACATCTTCAGCTTTCGTCAGGGAGCCCATGATCTCACGCAGCTCCTCCTCCGCAGCCTCCAGGTTGCGCAAGCGAGCCTGCAGATCGGTGTACTCCTGGGTCACATCCTGGCCGCTGATGTTTTCCGAGCGCACTTCCACAGCGTCGGCCTTGATGCGCTCCAAGGCTTCGTTGAGCCGCTCGGCGGGTACGCGAATGGTTATGCTGGCTTGTGTGGCGCGCACGCCGCCTTCGAATGTGGATTGGTAGACATTCGAGTTGACGACGAACCCGCCCATCTCGTCGGCCAAACGAGCGATTGTGGCCGCCGAGCCGGCGGGATCCTCGACCACGAGGGTGAGGTTGGCGTTGCGAATTACCAGCCGTTCGATGGATTGGGGCTCGCCGGCCATTTTCACGCTCAGGTCTGTGGCCGGGCGGCCGGCGGCATCGAACATGGCCTCCGATTCGGGCATGCCTGGCAGAGGCATCTCCGCCGCCGGCGCGAAGACGGAATCCTGGGCGCGCAGCGCCGATGCTCCGCAGGCGCTGATCAACAGTACCGTCAGACCGAAGGCTATGAATCTCTTCTTCATCTCGGATCCCTTTCCTATACTTGAAGCAGTTGTGCTTTGCGGGCATCAGTTAAACGATTTTTCGGATGAAGGAGTTCCCCTACCAACCCGCCATCAAGCGCAGTGCCTGGCGCTCTGGGAGCCCGGCGCGCAAGATGCGAATCTGCACTTCTGCGACATCGTAGGATACGCGGTGCATCTCCCAGGTCTCTTTCTCGGTATCGAGGATCGCGAAGCAGGCGCGTGGATCGCCATCGCGGGGCTGTCCCACCGATCCCGGGTTGAGGATCATGCGAGGGGAAAGGCGCATAGGCTCTTCCCAAAGGATGGGCCGCATCATGGCGAAGGAATCTTCGAAGGGTTGGTGGAAGATGAGCGGGAGATGGGAGTGGCCCACCAGTGCATAGTCTGTCTCCAGCGCCTCGAAGTTCCGGTCCGCGGTGACCGGATCCAGGATGTACTCCCAGATGGGCTGGTTGGGGCTGCCATGCGCAAGGGTGAACTTCTCGATGCTGATCTTGCCTGGCAGCGTACTCAGGTAGGCCCGGCTCTCTTCGGTGAGGACGGATTGGGTCCAGGCGACCACCGCCCCGGCATCCTGATTGAAGCGGGAGAGGGGGATCAGGCCAAGGGCGGCCTGGTCGTGATTCCCGATCAGGCATAAATGGTCTGGAAGCCGGCTGATGCGCTGGATGCACTCGTTTGGGTCTGGGCCGTAGCCCACAAGGTCTCCGAGACACCAGGCTGCATCATGTTCGGGGGCGGAAGAGAGGACCGCTTCCAGCGCGGTTAAGTTGGCATGGATGTCAGAGATGATGAGTACCCGCATGGAGCCATGGTAGCACGGAGCGACTGCGAAGGGAAGCCTTCCCATGCTGCTTGTGAGGGCTTCCACCCACGCGTATAATCGCGCTCAATCATGCCGATCCTGGAAGGGCAGAGCCTGGATTTCCTCAGTCACAGCCCCGAGCAGACGCAACGCTTCGGGGTGCGCCTCGGCGAACTCCTCAAGCCGGGGGATTTGGTGTGCCTGGAGGGGGATCTGGGATCCGGCAAGACCACGCTCACTCAAGGCATCGCCCGGGGGTGGGGCTCTTTGGATCCGGTGAGCAGTCCCACGTTTGTGTTGATCAATCAGTATCGGAGGGCGGACTCGCAGGTGCTATACCATGTGGATGCATTTCGACTTGGGTCCAGCCAGGAGGCCGTGCATCTAGGGCTGGAGGATTTGCTTGCCGATCATGGCCCTGTGGTCGTGGAATGGGCGGACCGCATCGCCGATGTGCTTCCTGCGGAAAGGCTTTGGATCCACCTGCGGTGGGTGGACGATCTACGCCGGGGATTGCGCTTCGAGGCGCTCGGCAACCATTATGAGCGTGTGCTCGAGCGCTTCAAGCGCTCGGCGTTTGGTGGCTGATGATGCTATTGGCTTTGGATACTTCCACGCGAATGCTCGGACTGGCCCTTTTCGATGGCCGCCAGGTTCTCGCGGAGTGCACCTGGAACGGCAAAGGGCACCACACCCAGGAGCTGGCACCTGAGATCGCCCTGCTACTGAGGCGGGCCGGCGTCTCACTGGATGAGGTTCAGGCCGTTGGGATAGCCACCGGGCCAGGTTCCTTCACGGGCCTGCGAATCGGGATGGCCCTGGCCAAAGGTTTGTGCCTTAGCGGTGGCCGTGCGCTGGTTGGGATCCCTACGCTCGATATCCTGGCAAGGGCCCAACCCCGGCAGGATGGCCGGCTGTTCGTGGCCATCCAGGCGGGAAGAGGGCGGATCGTAGGAATGTGGTACAAATGGAGCCGCAAGGGCTGGCGCCCCGAGGCGGACTTACAAGTGCTGACATGGGAGATGCTGGCCGCGGGCGTGAAACCCGGCAGCTTGATTTGCGGGGAGATCGACGGTGAAGCGCGCCGATTGCTGGAGAGTGCTGGCAATATCCGCGTGGCTCCACCGGTCGAGTGTGTCCGCCGCCCAGGATGGCTGGCTTCCATGGCGTGGGAGCTTTGGCGGGCGGGAAAGACGGCCGATCCCGCCAAGCTGGCACCCATATACATCCACACCGAGGGTGGGCGCGATACGTGAAAGCGGGTGCCGCTGAAATCGTCATCCGGCGTATGCATTTGGAGGACATTCGGGCGGTCATCACCCTGGATCGAGCCTCCTTCCCGCTGCCCTGGTCGGAGAGAACCTACCGCCTCGAACTGACAGAGAACACAGCCGCCCATCTCTTCGTCGCCGAGACCGCAGGCGAGAGGCCGCGTGTGATAGGATACGGCGGCTTCTGGTTCTTGGTGGAAGAAGCACACATCAGTACTCTGGCCGTGGACCCCCGCCAGCGGAGGAAGGGGATTGGCGGACACCTGCTGAAACACATGCTGCGGGAGGCCCGAAAATTGGGGGCGGAAACGGTGACCTTAGAAGTGAGGGCGAGCAACCACGAAGCGCGGGCACTCTATCGGAAGCATGGCTTCGAAGTGCGAGCGATCAAGCCCCGGTATTACCGGGACAACGACGAGGATGCGCTGTTGATGGAGCTCAATTTGGCTGCCTGGGGAGGGGCCGCCCAGGAGGATGGGAATGGACGCTGCTGAGGAGCTCGCCGCCGTTGCCGAAGAGGTGGCAGGCTGCACGGATTGCAAATTGCACCTCTCCCGCAAGAATGCCGTCCCCGGGGAAGGCCCCCCGGACGCCGACTTGATGTTCATCGGCGAAGGGCCCGGATTCCATGAGAATGAGCAGGGCAGGCCCTTCGTGGGCGCTGCCGGCAAGTTCTTGGAAGAGCTGCTGGCGAGCATCGGGTTGAAGCGTGAGGACGTATTTATCTGCAATGTGGTCAAGTGCCGGCCGCCGGGCAACCGGGACCCTCAGGAAGAGGAGATCGAGGCCTGCGCCAAGTATCTGGAGCGTCAGATTCGTGCTATCAACCCCAAGGTGATCGTCACGCTGGGACGTTTCTCGATGGCCCGCTACTTTCCCGATGCGCGTATTTCGCGGATCCATGGCCAGGCCCGGGAGATCGATGGGCGGCTCGTGGTGCCGATGTACCATCCGGCAGCTGCCCTGCACCAGCCCTCGTTGCGTCAGGTCGTTGAACGCGATTTCAGCCAGTTGCCGCAATTCATTGCCGGACGCCCTTCCCCGCCTCCACCGGACCTCGAAGGGCCCTCGGAACCTGAGCAGCTTAGCCTGTTCTAGCCGGCGTAACCCACAGGAGAACAATCGCGCATGAACCTATCAGATGCATCCGCCCTTCCGCGTGCAGCCCAAGATCTGATCGGACGTTTTGAACGCCGCGAGGCCACGATCGGCATCGTGGGGCTTGGTTATGTTGGCCTGCCGCTGGCCGTTGTGCTGGCGGAGGCCGGATACCGCGTTCTTGGCTTGGATGTCGATCCAGAGAAGGTTGATGCACTTATGCGCGGCGAAAGCTACGTGGGCGATGTGCCCTCCGCTTCGTTGGCCGCGCTCGTCGAAGCCGGCTCCTTCCAGGCAACCACAGACTATGCGGATTTGAAGGCCGCGGAGGGTATCAGCGTCTGCGTCCCGACTCCGCTGCGGAAGACGGGTGATCCTGATCTTTCCTATATCGTCTCCGTCACGGAAGCACTCGTGCCCATCTTGCATCCAGGGATGGTGATCATCCTCGAGTCTACAACCTACCCGGGCACGACCCGGGAACTCGTGCAACCGGAGCTGGAAACCTCCGGATTGCGGGTTGGTGAGGATCTCTTCCTGGCCTTCTCGCCCGAGCGCGTGGATCCAGGCCGAAAGGATTGGACCACTGCCAACACGCCCAAGGTCATCGGAGGCGTGACGCCGGTGTGCACCCGCGTGGCGGCCGCGCTGTACGGTGCGGCGATGCCCTCCATCGTGGAGGTCTCCTCGAGCGAGGTGGCCGAGATGACTAAGCTGCTTGAGAACACCTTCCGTGCCGTCAATATCGGCCTGGTGAACGAACTGGCCTTGATGTGTGAACGGCTAGGCATCGACGTATGGGAGGTCATCGATGCGGCCGCGACGAAACCCTTTGGTTTCATGCGCTTCACGCCGGGACCGGGGCTCGGCGGGCATTGCATCCCCATCGACCCGCTCTACCTGTCTTGGAAGCTGAAAAGCGTGAAATACAACGCCCGCTTCATCGAACTTGCGAGCGAGATCAACACGAACATGCCTCGCTATGTCGTTCAGCGGCTTCAGGATGCCTTGAACGCCGTCGGCGTGCCGCTCAAGGGCAGCCGGATCCTGATCCTGGGTGTGGCCTATAAGCCGGACGTGGAGGACACGCGCGAGTCGCCGGCGCTGGATGTTATCGGGCTCCTGCAGGAAAAGGGCGCTGTTGTGAGCTATTACGACCCGCATGTGGGGGCGATCGCCCATGAGGGCTGGAACCTGCGCTGCGTGAAGGATCCAGTGGCCTCGGCGGCGGAGTCTGATGGGGTGGTGCTGATCACGGACCACACTGCCTTGCCCTACGAGGCTATCGCCGAGCGGGCGAAGCTGATCTTCGACACACGCAACGCTTTCCGTTCCAGGGGCATAGAATCGCCGGCGATCGTGAGGCTCTGATGGGACGATATCTGGTCACCGGCTGCGCAGGGTTCATCGGCGCCCAGGTCGTTTCCTTGCTTCTCGAGCGCGGAGATGAGGTTTGGGGGCTGGACGATCTGAACGAGGCCTATGATCCGCGCCTGAAGCATTGGCGGCTGGAACGGTTGGAGCAGTCAACCGGCTTTCACTTCCAGAAAGTCGATATTGCCGAGCCGGAAGTCGGCGAAGCGCTGACAGAGAGCGCCGGGTTCGATGCCGTCATCAATCTGGCGGCTCGCGCCGGGGTGCGCCAGAGTGTCGAGGACCCCGCGAGCTACCTGCGCACGAATATCTTGGGCACCCTCAACCTGCTCGAATTCTGCCGCCGCCAGGGAATACAGAAGTTTGTGCAGGCTTCCACCTCCAGTCTGTATGGGCTCCATAGCCCCAAGCCGTTCCGCGAGGATGCAGATGTGAGTCGGCCGCTCTCGCCCTATGCGGCCTCCAAGGGCGGCGCCGAGGCGCTCTGCCATAGCTACGCGCACTTGCATGGTCTGGACATCACCATTCTGCGCTATTTCACGGTTTATGGGCCGGCTGGAAGGCCGGACATGAGCATCTTCCGTTTCATCCAATGGATCGCGGAGGGGCGGCCGCTCCGGCTTTACGGGGATGGATCGCAGGAGCGCGATTTCACCTACGTCGAAGATATCGCTCGCGGAACCGTCGCAGCGCTGAAGCCGCTGGGCTTCGAGATCATCAATCTCGGCGGGGACAGTCCGGTGAGCATGCTGGAGGTCATTGCGCAGATCGAGTCGAAGTTGAAAGCAAAGGCGAAGGTCGAGGCTCACGAGCCCGCGCCGGCTGACATGCCCGCCACCTGGGCAGACATTCGCAAGGCTCGCCGACTCTTAGGGTGGGAGCCTCACATCTCACTCGATGAGGGGCTCGACCGGACGATCGCCTGGTACCAGGCCGAGCGTGCCTGGGCGAGTCAGGTCGCGACGGGGGATTGAGCGTGAGAAAGCCTTTGCTGCCGCGCCTGGCGGATTTCCTGCGGCGCTTGCTTTCGCACCCGCTGATCCAGCGGGTGATTCGCAATACGGGGTACCTCTTCAGCGCGCAGACCATTTCGGCCGCGTTGAGCATGGGGCAGGGCATCCTGGCGGCCCGTTTGCTTGGGGTGGAAGGCGCCGGGCTGGTGGGTATCATCACGCAGTTTTCCAGCAACGCCAATCAGCTCACGTCCTTTCGGATGGGAGAGCTCGTCCTGAGCTTTGTGGGGGAGTTCATGGCGCGCGGCAAGCCAGAACGGGCCGCAGCGGTCTTTAAAGCGGCGGTGTTGGTGGAGTTCATCGGTTCGGCGCTTGCTTACGGCCTGGTGCTGGTCTTCGCCCGTCTGGGGGCGCAGATCTTCGCCCATGAGCCAGCCCTCGCGCCGCTCTTCTCGATCTATGGGCTCTCCGTGCTGGCCAGCCTCTTCGCAGAGAGCGGCGAGGGCCTGCTGCAATATTTCGACCGCTTTCGCTTGATTGCCGGGATCACCATCGGTCAGAGCCTGCTCACCGTTGGCCTGATCGCCGCAGCCTTCCTACGGGGCGGCGGGCTGATGGATGTGGTACTGGCCTATCTGGCAGGCAAGGTGGCCTGGGGTGTGGCCATATCCCTTGCGAGCCTGCAGGAGGCCCGCAGATCCTGGGGGCCAGGATGGTGGAAGGCGTCATTGATGGACTTGCGAGGGCGCTGGCGGGACCTGGTCCGTTTTGCGGTCAGCACCAATCTTTCGGGCACGATCAAGCTCGTCACGCGCGACAGCGAAATGCTATGGCTGGGAGCCTTCAGTTCGCCGCTGCAAGTCGGCTACTACAAGATCGCCAAGGCGGTGTCGAACGTCGTCATGATGCCCGTCACGCCTTTGATCCGCACCACCTATCGAGAGGTCGCGCGCGAGGTCGCCGACCGTCAGTGGGAGAATGTCCGCTACCTGCTCCGCAGCGGTACCCTCATCGCAGCGACTTGGACCTTGCCCGCCGCGCTGGGATTGATTCTTTTCGGGCGCTGGGTGGTGGCGCTCTACGGGAGCGAGTTCTTGCCCACTTCCTTCGACGCGTTGATGATCCTGCTGGCGGGGGTGGCGGCGGCAAATATCCTATACTGGAACCAGCTCGTGCTCCTTCCCTTGGGCATGCCGGACTACCCCACGAAGGTGCAATTCGTGGCCGCTATCGGCAAGGTGGCTGGCACGGTTTTGCTGGTGCCCATCATGGGCGCCCTGGGGATGGCTGCGCTGCTGAGCGGCTTCCTGATATTCACCTCGGGTGCGCTCGTCTGGAAGAGTCTGCGGGCGTTGCGGCATGCCGAGTTGAGGCCCGTTCCGGCCGCGGGCGGCTGAGGGTGCATGCGTATCGGCTTTATCTCGACCTCGCGGATTCCTTCCCGGACCGCCAATTCGATGGAGGTGATGAAGGTCTGCCAGGCCTTCATCGAGATTGGGCATGAGATCCGCCTATGGGTGCCAGGCCCCCCCGCCTCTCGGGATGCTGAGCATATTCACAGGCTTTATGGCTTGCGGCAGAGCGTGCCGATCCAATGGCTTCGCGTGATCGGTCCGGCCCGCCATTACGATTTCGCGTTGCGGGCCTGTGTGGCGGCACGAGCCTGGGGGGCCGATTGGCTCTATCTCTGGCCCTTGCAGGCTGCGGCCCTGGCCGCGCTGATGCGGTGGCCTTTCGCGCTCGAGTTGCACGACCGGCCCGGGGGGCGTGTGGCTCCGAAGTTGATGGGGCGCATCTTGCACGCCCGGGGAAAGAAACGCCTCCTTCCCATCACGGATGCGCTGCGCACCTGGCTGGAGAACCATTTCGGCGTGGAACTCAACCCGCCGGACACGGTGGTGCTCCCAAGCGGGGTGGACCTGCACCAATATCAGGACCTTCCCCCAGCCCCTGAAGCGCGGCGGGCCCTGGAGCTGGCGGAGCGTTTCACGGCCGGCTACACAGGCCATCTTTACCCGGGACGCGGCATGCCTCTGCTCCTGGCGCTCGCGGAGCGAAATCCCGAAATCCAGTTCGTCTGGGCCGGGGGTGAGCCGGAAGCGATCGAGTCCTGGTCTCGCCGGCTCGAGGCCAGCGGGGTGGGGAATGTCCGCATGCTGGGATTCGTCCCCAATCAGGAGCTGCCGTTGGTGCAGGCGGCGTGTGATGTGCTGCTGATGCCCTATGAGGAGCGCGTAGCCGTGAGCAGTGGGGGGGACACGGCGGCATTTGCAAGCCCCATGAAACTATTCGAGTATTTGGCCAGCGGCCGGGCCATCCTTTCGAGCGATCTTCCTGTGCTGAGGGAGATCCTGAATCCGGCGAACGCCATGCTGCTGCCGCCGGCGGATATCGAGGCTTGGGACGGTGCCCTGAAGGAGATCATGGGTGATCCGGGCCGCCGGGAGGCCTTGGCCCGGCGGGCACGCCAGGATGCTCTCCGCTATGACTGGCGGGCGCGTGCCAGGCGGGCGTTGGAGGGTCTGCATGATTAGGCCTCTGGCATGGCTGCGAAGACAGCGCGGCCGCCCGCCGCTGGCTTGGGCGGCCGGTTTGGGGTTCTTCGGGGTTCTCGAGCGGCTCGTGCTCTACCGGGTCTACGCGCCCATCTCCTACGGGGATAGCCCTTCCTATCTGCGGCTGGCCGGGTCTCTGGCGGACTTTTCGCTCAGCGGCTACGACGGAACGCGGGTGCCAGGCTACCCATTGCTGATGATGCTGATGGGAGCCGAACCCGTCCGGATCTGGCTGGCTCAGATGGCCTTGGGCCTCGCGATCTCGCTCCTGCTCTTCTGGCTGGGCTGGCAGACGACCCGGAACCCCGCGATCGGCGCCGGCCTTGGCCTGCTCTATGACGTGTTGCCCGGGCAATTCTTGTTCGAGGCCAACCTGCTGACCGAGACCTTTGCGGCGTTTTGGATCCTTCTAAGCCTCTGCCTTCTCCACGCCGTGCTCGGGATAGGCAGAAGACCTGCTTCTTCGGCGCTGCTGGCATTCCTGCTCGGGATTGCCGCGAGCGCGGCCGGCATGGTGCGTCCGCTATTCTTCCCCCTCACGGTGTTCTATCTGCCCTTCCTGTTGTTCGCGCCGGGGCGCACTTGGCGTGCGCGTTGGCAGGCCGTCGTCCCGTTTATCCTTGGGCCACTCTTGATCCAGGGCGGCTGGCTGGCCTATATGCGCTCTGCCTACCACGTTGTCTCCCCCACGGCGATGGCGGGCTACAGCATGGTGCAGCATACAGGCGAATTCTTCGAATACCTGCCGGATGAATACGCGCCCATCCGCGACACCTATCTGCGGTTTCGTGACGAGCAGATCGCTGCCCGAGGCGTGCAGACGAACGCCATCTGGGGAGCCATCCCAGAGATTTCCAAGGCCTCCGGTTTGGGTTTCTATGATCTGGCGCGCGAAATGCAGCGGCTTTCCTGGATGCTGATTCGTGCGCACCCGCTTCTCTACCTGCGGAACGTCGTGGAGGGCTGGATCTGGTTTTGGAAGGCGCCTGTGTATTGGCGACCAGAGATGCTCGCGGTTCCCTGGCTACGGTCTGTGCTGGCAGCTATGGCCATCCTTGGGCGAGGACTATCGTTGCTGGCAAATCTTGCATTCCTCATCGTGAGTGCGGCGGTGGTGGTCAGTCGAAAGGTCCGTGCCTGGGTTAGAATCGACGCCATGCTGCTGGCGAGCTTTGGCATGGTATGGCTCTTCTCGATCCTGCAGACCCTGCTCGATCACGGTGATAACCCGCGCTTCCTGGTGCCTCTGCAAATGATCGTATTCTTCGCGATTGCGCATGCCCTCGCCGGCGGCTTCGGCTTGCGAGGGGAGGGTGGGCGGCCATGAGGCGCTGGGTGACATTTGGAATAGCGATTGCGGCCTGTGCGGGTGGCGCGGCCTTGCTGGTCTTGCTGGACGGGGCGGGTGCAACCCTCGGTGGGTGGTTCGGCTACGCGGTTGTCCTGGCAGTGGGGGCGTCGATCCTTTGGGGAGGCTACCACTGGATCGCGCAGGAGCCGGGATCACGCTCGGCCCTCGCGCCGGCGGTGATCGCGTGGGCTGTCCGGCTGGTGGTGGGATTGACGCTGCTGCGCGCACTTCCCCTATTCGGGTATGACGAGGCGCCGCAACAGGCGGGATATGTCTTCCGGGATGCCTTCCATCGCGATCGCCGGGCCTGGGAGCTGGCTCAAGCCGGGCAACCGCTTCAGGCCTTTGGGGATGCCTCCGGGACAGATCAGTATGGGGGCCTGTTGTTTCTGTCCGCCGGACTATACCGGATTCTCGGATTTGGGGTCCACCGTCCCATGTTGGTGGCAGGCCTGGGCGCGGCGGTCTCCGCGCTCGGGGTGATGGCAACCTGGGGCTTCGCTCGCAGAGCCTTTGGAGGACGAGTGGCATCCCTTTCGGCCTGGATCATGGCGCTGTATCCCGAGGCGGTCCTGCTCGGAGCCTCTCAGATGCGGGAGCCTTACTTGATCACGGCGCTTGCTGCCGGGCTGTATGCGTATGGGATCTGGCGCTCGGAGAGAGGCCGCTGGAGACAGGGGCTTCCGTTCATCCTGCTGCTGGCGGGCTGCATTCCGATCTCGCCGCCCTTTGTGTTCGCGTTGCTTCTAGCGCTGGGGGGCGGACGGATTTGGGAGGGTCATTTGAGAACGCGCCAGTCCCGGGGGGTTCTTGCGGTACTGGTGGTATTGGCGGTGGTGGCAGCATTGATCGCGGTCCAAGCCTGGATGGGCATCGGCCCGCTGGAGGGGACCCCCCTGGAGGTGCTGCGCGGGTGGTGGCAGAATGTGGGGGGCGACTGGCGGCTCAACCTGGTGAGCAGCCAGTCGCATTGGATGGATAATCTGCTCTCGGCTTTGCCCAATTTCGCCAAGCTGCCATTCTTGGTGGTCTTCGGACTGCTGCAGCCCTTCCTGCCGGCTTCGCTGCTCGATCCGGGAGCGCCGATATGGCGGATCATCGCCATAGCGCGCAGCCTGGGATGGTTCGCAATGCTCCCGTTGCTGATCTATGCGCCGGTGCTAGCCATGAGGAAGGCGGGCTGGCGGAGTCTGGCGGCGTATCTGGCACTGCTCACCTGGGCCGTGTCTCTCGTGGCTTCCTACCGAGCGCCTGGCTACCAGTGGGACAACCCTCGCTATCGGACCGCGTATCTGGCCGTCGCCGCGGTGGCTGCGGCATGGACCTGGGTGATCGCCGGAGGATGGGCCGATCGATGGGTCCGGCGCCTGTACGCGATCACTGGCCTTTCCGCGCTCGTTGTCTCGCATTGGTATCTCGGCCGCCATTATGGGACCCCGAAGCTCAGCCTGCCCGCGACCCTGGTTCTCACCCTCGTCCTCATAGCGGGCTACCTGGCGGCGATGATATGGAGGGACCGCGTACGGGCGCCGTCGGTTTGACGGCTCGCGGCCTTGGAGTATAATTCAGCGCTTGAATTTTGGGATGGCCGACCACGGCCAGGGAGATGGAAATGCCGAAGGCTTTGATCACGGGCATCACCGGTCAGGATGGTTCCTACCTGGCAGAGTTCCTGTTGCACCGCGGCTACGAGGTCCATGGCCTCATCCGCAAGACCAGTACATTCAACACCGATAGGATCGACCACATCTATCAGGATCCACATGATCCCAGCGCGAAGCTGTTCCTGCATTACGGCAATCTTTCCAATGGGGAGCAGCTGACCAACTTGATCTACAACGTGCGTCCGGATGAGGTCTATCACATGGGTGCCCAATCGCACGTGAAAGTCAGTTTCGATATGCCCGAATATACCGGGAACGTTACGGGGCTTGGCACCACCCGCATTTTGGAGTCCATCCGACGCTCGGGCATCAAAACGCGCTTCTATCAGGCATCCTCCAGTGAGATGTTTGGGGACGCGCCGCCTCCTCAGAATGAGCTAACGGAATTCCGGCCTCGTAGCCCCTATGCCATCGCCAAGCTGTATGCCTATTGGATGACGGTGAACTATCGCGAGGCCTACAACATGTTCACCGCCAACGGCATTCTCTTCAATCATGAGAGCCCGCGGCGTGGGCCCACATTCCTGTCCCGCAAGGTCACGCGCGCCGTGGCGCGCATCAAGGCGGGACTGCAGCCGAAGGTCTATCTGGGCAATCTGGATTCGCGCCGTGATTATGGGTATACCCCCGAGTACGTTGAGGTCATGTGGAAGATTCTGCAGCAGGATCGGGCGGATGATTTCGTTGTTGGCACAGGCGTGGCACCGACGATCCGGGAGTTTGTGGCCGAGGCCTTCGCCTACGCCGGCATGGATTGGCAGGAGTACGTGGAGATAGACCCGCGCTATTTCCGGCCCACCGAGGTGGACTACTTGCTCGCCGACCCGAGCAAGGCCCGCGAAAAGCTGGGCTGGGAGCCGAAGATCACATGGAAAGAGTTGGCCCGCATCATGGTGGACGCCGATCTGGAGGCCGTGGGCCTTGAGCCGATTGGCGAGGGTTTGAAGATTCTCGAAGAACACTTCGATGATTGGCATCGCTGGGATACAGGGGTTACGGCGGTGCTGCAGAATGCGGGCAAGGGGATCGATTGACGCATCCGGGGTGAAGGCGCGGCCTGATCACAGGAAACGAGGTGGAGTTTGGACGAACAACACGCCCCGCAAGGGTCGCCGGCGGCATTGCAGCTCTCCGTTGTCATCCCTGTCTATAACGAGAAAGAAAACCTGGAGCCACTATTCGAGGCGTTGCGAGAAGCTCTCCGAGACCATCGCTACGAATTGATCTTCGTGGATGATGGCTCGGACGATGGGAGCCTGGATGTCCTGTGTCAACTTCAGGAGCGAGACCCGGCCCATGTGGTCGTCGTCGAGTTGCGCCGGAATTTTGGTCAAACGGCGGCGCTCGAGGCGGGGATTGATCAGGCTCGGGGTGAGATCATCGCGCTCATCGATGCCGATTTGCAGAATGATCCGGCGGACATCCCCGCGCTGGTGGAGAAGATCGAGGAGGGGTATGACGTCGTGTCGGGCTGGCGCGTTAACCGGCGCGACCGGTTCCTGACACGTGTCCTTCCCTCCCGCATGGCCAATTGGCTTATCTCCCGAGTGACCGGTGTCCGGCTGCATGATTATGGCTGCACCCTTAAGGCCTATCGGCGTGAGGTCTTGCAGGGGTTCCGGCTGTACGGCGAGATGCACCGCTTCATCCCCGCTTACGCCAACTGGGTAGGCGCCCGGATTGCTGAGATCCCGGTCCGCCACCATGAACGTCGATTTGGCAAGGCCAAGTATGGTCTGGAGCGCACGCTTAAGGTCGTTCTCGATCTATTCACCGTGAAATTTCTGATGAGCTTCTCCAACAAGCCCATCTACCTCTTTGGCACGGCTGGCGTGGCCCTGGATGCCATCAGCGTTCTCCTTCTGATCGCGCTCATCCTGCGCCGGGTCCTATACGATGAGCACATGATCCGCTCGCCATTGCTGCTGCTCTCGGTCATGCTTTTTATCCTTGGCATGCAGTCCATCATGCTGGGCCTGATCGCAGAAATGCAGGTCCGGACCTATCACGAATCACAGGCCAAACCTACCTATGTGATCCGCCAAATCCACCGGGCCTCCCAGGAGACTTCTTGAAGCAGCCTTCTTCGCAGCGCCGCTGGGTCTTAGTCCTGCGCGTCATCGGTACATTGCTGACGCTTGGGTTGGTCGTGCGATGGATCTCCCAACAAGGCTGGGGCGAGATCCTGGAGGGTGTGGGTCAGATCGGGTGGCCTCTGTCCACCCTCGCCCTCCTGATGCTCATGATCTCTCGCATGGCGGTGGTGGCACGCTGGTTCGTGCTACTCAGGGCGGCGGGCAACACGGCCACCTATTGGGAGGCCGCCCGCCTGACCTTTGCGGGCATGTTCGCCTCCAACTTCCTGCCGACGACGATCGGGGGCGATGTGCTGAGGCTGGCCGCCGCCAAACAATTGCGGCTGGACCGGGCCACCTGCGCCGCGTCGCTGGTCGTGGACCGCCTGGTTGCCATGGCTGGCATGGTGCTGGTCCTGCCGGTTGGCCTCGTCATCCTGTTTCGGGAGACCCTCGCGGCAGGATGGGTCCTGCCGGTCTGCTTCGCGGGTGCCGCGAACGGAATGGATGGAGGACAATCCCGCTGGGAGAGTCTGCGGGGGCGAATCCGCAGGTTTGGTGTTCGCTTCCTCGAGGCGCTCAAGATATGGCTACGACGGCCGGCCTCGTTGGCAGGGGCCTTCAGCTTCACGCTCCTGCATATGCTGATGTTGTTTTCCATGATCGGCTTGCTCTTGGGCGCGCAGGGGGAGGACCTCCCATTCCTGCGCATCGCGGGCATGTGGAGCCTGATCTATTTCATCACACTCATCCCAATCTCGATCAACGGTTTGGGTGTTCAGGAACTCTCCCTGACCTATGTCTTTTCCCATCTGGGCGGCGTCTCGATGCAAGCCGCCTTGACCCTGGCCTTGCTGATCCGCACGCTCTTCTGGCTGGCCAGCTTGCCTGGAGCGCTCTTCCTCCCGGCGCTGCTGAGCCGGAGACAGGAGGAGCTTTCAGCCGAGCCAGAGGCCACGGTGGGGAGGAAGGCATGAAGCAGGTCAGGCGTGTGCTGTTGGTCAGCCTATTCATTACGGGAGCGGCGACCTGGCGTTTTTTCGAGCTGGGTAGCGAATCCGGGGCCTTCATCTTCTCCTGGAAGTGGAACACGATTTTCATACTGGGGATTGGCCTCGTTCTCGCCGGGCTGGCCTTGTGGGACGTCCTAACCACAGGCTTACGGGCCGGCCCGGATGAAAAGCTGCCCTGGAACCTCCCGCAGATGGTGAACCTGCGGCCGGTGCTTGCCCTGATCATGCCGCTGGCTCTGGTGGCCTTCTCCTGGCTGACGCTGGGGCCTGCCTCCGAGCGGTTTGAGGATTTCTTCCTGCGAGCCTTTGTCTTCTGGGTTCTTTCACTGGTGGTGGCGGGGTGCCTGCGTGGGTTGAACTGGACAAAGAGTTGGCGCAGCTCCCTCGCGCTCGGTTCATTGAGCCTCGCGGTTGTGCACCGTCTTGCGCTCTATCTTCCCGATATCACCTCCTACCCATTCACGCTGGGCTATTCCGAGGCGAGCCGCTATTACTACGCCTCGCTTTGGTTTGCGAGGCGGCTCTATGGCCAATCGTTGCCGCTCTCGCCCCTCCATCCGACGCGTTACCTGCTTCAATCGATCCCGTTCCTGTTGGGCCAGCTACCGATCTGGGCCCACCGCCTGTGGCAGGTCTTACTCTGGATTGGACTCACCGGCATCACATCCTTCCTGCTGGGATGGCGGGTGGGCCGGGCAAGGGGCGTATCGCTTCTCATCACCGCTAGTTGGACGTTCCTCTTCTTGCTGCAAGGGCCAGTCTATTACCATCTCCAGGTGGCGTTGATCTTGGTTCTGCTCAGCTATGACCGGCGACGGCCTGGGAGGATGTGGGCCGGCCTGGCCGTGGCCTCCATCTGGGCGGGCCTGAGCCGGGTGAATTGGATCCCGGTACCGGCGCTGGTGGCCGCGATGTTGTATTTTCTCGAGGCCGAGCCGGAGGATGATGCCGCTTTCCCCTGGCGCTATCTGCGGCTGCCGGCTTCCTGGGGGGTGGCGGGTACTCTGCTGGGTTTTCTCGCCCAGGCCGCGTATGCGATCCTCGCCGTGGACGACCCTGCGTTGGCGGCCTCGAGTTTCAGTTCTCCCTTGCTCTGGTACCGCCTGCACCCAAGTCCGACCTTTCCGCTGGGAGTGCTGCCAGGCATTCTGATTCTCACCGGCCCGCTCCTGATCTTGATCGGACGGGCCCTATGGATCGCAGGCAGGTCGCTCCACCTCATCCGCCTGCTGGGATTCGGGGGGATCCTGGGGGCCCTCTTCGCAGGTGGGCTGGTAGTCAGTACGAAGATCGGTGGAGGCGGAAATCTGCACAACATGGATGCCTATATGGTGCTGGGGGTCGTTCTCGCCATGGGCATTTTCTCCGGATCCATGGGCAGCTCCAATCGACAAGCCCTGCCTTATCGGCCGTCGTGGCTGCTTCTTGCGGCGACAATGGCGATCCCCGTGGCCTTCACAATCGGGGAGGGGAAGGCGTGGCGTCACCCTCCGGCGGAGAAAGCGGCCAGGAACCTGAGCCGGTTGAGGGAGGTTGTGGCGGAAGCCGTGGGGGCCGGAGAGGAAGTCCTCTTTCTTCAGGAGCGCCACTTGCTAGCCCTGGGCACCATCGATGGCGTGCCCTTGGTGCCGGAATACGAAAAGGTCCTGCTGGTGGAAGCTGGCATGTCGGGCAATAGGACCTATCTTCAAGGCTTCTTTAAGGACCTGGAGAGCCGGCGATTCGGACTGATCGTTGCCCCTCCCCTTCATGATGTAATCCAGGATCAGACCTCCCCATCGTGGGAGGAGAACAACATCTGGGTGGAGAATGTGGTGCGCCCGGTCCTTGCCAACTACATGGTGATCGAGAAATTATCCCCTGCAGGCCTTTGGCTCCTTGAGCCTGATGGTGGTGGAGAATAGGTAACCGATTGGTATGCAAATGGATGGCTTGACCGCCGCACTCTTGGGTTTATAATTCAGCACTTGAATATTGAATGGATGAAGGCATGGTCCCGGACACACAAGCCGCTCGCGAATTGGCGCTGCTCGAAGAGATCGAGCGTGATCCCGACACGACACAGGCCACGCTGGCCGACCGCCTCGGCGTGGCTGTGGGGACGGTGAATTGGCACCTGAAGCGCTTGATCGCGAAAGGCTATGTGAAAGTCAAACGCGCCGAGCGCCGCAAACTTCGCTACATCATCACGCCGGAGGGGATTGCCCTGCGTGCACGCCTGACGGTGGCCTATGTGGAGAATTCGATGGCGCTCTTCCGGCAGGTACGGGCACAGGCACGGGCCGCCCTTGGAGAGGCCCGGCGGAAGGGCTATGAGGAAATCCGCATCGAAGGAAATGGCGATCTGGCCGACGTCTGCCGCCTGATTTGCCTTGAGCAAGGCTTCAAGGTCGCGGAAGGCGACACAGACGGGTCGCAGGGGATCCTGCGCGTGCAGGGACGCCGGGTCGTCTTTGTGGAGCCTGAGGGAGACCAAAACTGTTGAACGAGCCAGTTCCTCAACACGTCTTGATCACCGGCGGGGCTGGGTATCTGGGCTCCATGCTCGCAGCCAGCCTATTGGCGCGTGGGCATCGCGTAACGGTTCTGGACCGGTTGCTATTCGGTGGGGAGTCGCTTCTGCCCCTTATGGGGGCGCCCGGCTTCACGTTTGTCCGTGGTGACGTGACCAAGGCCGAGGATGTTCGCAGGGCTTTCTCGTCCACCGGGGAGATACGCCCTGAGGCGGTGGTGCATTTGGCGGCCCTGGTGGGGTTTCCGGCCTGCGAGCAGGCCGGACGCGCCGAGGCCTTTCGGGTCAACGTCGGGGGCCTGCAGACCGTATTGGACGTGGCCGAAGCGATGGGGGCGAAAAGAGTCATCTTCGCCTCTACATATAGCATTTATGGAAAAGCTCCGGATGGAAAGCTGGTCGATGAGAGCACGCCGCCCAATCCGCAATCGATCTACGCGGAGAGCAAATTGGAAGCGGAGCGCGTCCTTCTTGAAGCTCGGAGGGATTTGTCCTTGGCGGCAATCATCTTCCGCATGGCCACGCTTTTCGGCTGCTCAGGCCGCATGCGCTTCGATCTGATGGTGAACCAATTCGTGCTCGACGCCTATCTGAATCGCGAGCTGATTCTGTTCAACAGCCACCGCAAGCGGTCGTTCCTGCATCTGCGGGATGCTCTGGAGGCGTTCCGGTTGGCGATTGAAGCGCCGGGTGGCGACGTGCATGGCAGGATCTTGAACCTTGGCCATGCGGAATGCAACCGGTCGAAGATGGAGGTCGCAGAGACCATCCAACGTATGATGCCCGACTTGAGGGTGATCGAGAAGCGCCTTGATTTGAATGAGGACACTCGCGATGCGGAATTGGATTCCAGCTTGGCCAGGAAGGCCTTGGGGTTCAACCCTATGCGCTCGCTGGAGGATGGGATACAAGAGATTCTGGCCGCGTTGCAGGCGGGCCTCTTTGCCGATCCGGTGGGCGCGCGTTACCGCAATGGGCCGCGGGTGATGCATTAGTCGGGTTGGACAAGGAGTTAGGGATGGCGGATCAAGGGTCGACGAATGGATTCTGGGCCGGGAAGCGTGTTTGCGTGACGGGGGGCGCGGGCTTCCTGGGATCGTACGTGCTGGAGAAATTGCAGGAAAGAGGCGCCACCGATGTCTTTGTGCCGCGAATCGAGGAATTCGATCTGGTCAAACCGGAGGATGTCCAACGCGCGCTTGAATTATCCCGGCCGGACATCGTCCTGCACCTGGCGGCCAATGTGGGTGGTATCGGCGCCAATCGGGCCCGGCCGGCCGAGTTCTTCTATGACAATTTGATGATGGGCGTGCAGTTGATGCATGAGTCCTGGAAAGCCGGTGTGGAGAAATTCGTGGCCCTGGGCACGGTCTGCGCCTACCCGAAATTCACGCCGGTGCCTTTCAGGGAAGAGCATCTCTGGGACGGGTACCCGGAGGAGACCAACGCGCCCTACGGATTGGCGAAGAAGATGCTTCTGGTTCAATCCCAGGCCTACCGGCAGCAGTACGGCTTCAACTCCATCTTTTTGATCCCGGTGAACCTGTACGGCCCGCGGGATAACTTCCATCTGGAGACGTCGCATGTGATCCCGGCCCTTATCCGCAAGTGTATCGAGGCTCAGGAGCGGGGGGAGAGTGAGGTTGTGGTCTGGGGAGATGGTTCGCCCACCCGCGAGTTCCTCTACGCCGGCGATGCTGCGGAAGGCATCCTGCTGGCTGCAGAGCACTATGACAGCAGTGAGCCGGTCAACCTGGGGTCGGGCGAGGAGATCAGCATCAGGGACCTGGCCGAGAAGATCGCAGAGCTGACCGGCTTCGAGGGCCGCCTGACCTGGGACACGAGCAAA
This sequence comes from uncultured Anaerolineaceae bacterium, assembly GCA_964591485.1. GTDB lineage: Bacteria > Chloroflexota > Anaerolineae > Anaerolineales > E44-bin32 > E44-bin32. Next base: position 42,473 of record CAZQDE010000019.1, read on the forward strand.
CCCAACGGGCAGCCGCGCCGGGCGCTGGACACTTCCAAGGCCGAAGCCCTGTTCGGGTTCCGGGCGCAAATGCCCTTCGAGGAAGGGCTGCGGCGCACCATCGCCTGGTACCGGGAACACCGGGCGAGGCAGGAGGGCTGATGGCCGTCACAGCTAAGGCAAGGCCAGGCGCTGGCGAGGAAGTGACCCTGATCCGGCCCGTCCGGAGTTGGGTCGCGCTGAACTTGCGCGAAATCTGGCGCTACCGTGAGCTGATCTTCTTCTTCACCTGGCGTGATGTGAAGGTGCGCTACAAGCAGACCCTGCTGGGCGCGGCTTGGGCCATCCTCAAGCCCTTCTTCACCATGGTCGTCTTTGCGGTGATCTTTGGCCGCTTGGCGAAGATCCCCACCGATGACGCGCCTGCGCCCATCTTCTACTTCGCAGGATTGCTTCCCTGGGTGCTCTTTCAGGATGGCATCACCAAATCGAGCACCAGCCTCGTCGCCAACCGCAACCTTGTAACCAAGGTCTATTTCCCCCGCATTTCCCTGCCCTTGAGCGCGGTTGCGGCCGGATTGGTCGACTTTGCCCTGGCTTTCCTGGTGCTGCTGGGCATGATGGCCTACTACGGCATCGTTCCCAAGGTGGAGGCGCTGCTCTTGCCCGTATTCCTGCTGTTGGCGCTGCTGACGTCGCTGGGCGCCGGCCTGTGGCTGGCGGCGCTGAACGTCGCCTACCGGGATATTGGCTATGTGACGCCGTTCATCGTCCAGGCCTGGCTCTACGCCTCGCCGGTGGCCTATTCAGCGACGCTGATCCCCGAAGGCATCGGCCGTCTGCTCTATGGGCTGAACCCCATGGCGGGGGTCGTGCAGGGCTTCCGATGGGCGATCCTGGGCACCGGGGCGCCCGATCTCGGGCTGCTGCTGATATCCTCCGGTGTCTCCTTGATCTTGCTGGTGAGTGGTGCGCTCTATTTCTCTCATATGGAGCGGACCTTCGCGGATGTGGTCTGATGTCGATCTACGCTGTACGCGCGGAAGGCTTGAGCAAGCAATACCGGCTTGGTGAGACCGCCAGCGGTTATGAAACGCTGCGCGAGAAGCTCGCGGAGGGGTTCCGCCGCCTGCGCCGTCTCGACTGGTCCCGGGATGAGCGCGAGACCATCTGGGCCCTGCGGGATGTCTCCTTCGAAGTGCCGGTAGGGCGCACGCTGGGCATCATCGGCCGCAATGGTGCGGGCAAGACGACCCTCCTGAAGATCCTCTCACGAGTGGCCGTTCCCACCGAAGGCCAGGCCGAGATTCGCGGCAGGGTAGGGTCGCTGCTTGAGGTTGGGACGGGCTTCCACCCCGAGTTGACCGGCCGGGAGAACATTTACCTCAATGGCGCCATCCTGGGCATGAAGCGGGCCGAGATCGACCGCAAGTTTGACGAGATCGTTGCGTTCTCCGAGGTCGAGGATTTCATCGACACACCTGTGAAGCGATACTCGAGCGGCATGTACCTGCGACTGGCGTTTTCCGTCGCCGCGCATCTGGAGCCGGAGATCCTGCTGGTGGACGAGGTTCTGGCTGTGGGCGATGCGGACTTTCAACGCAAATGCCTGGGCAAGATGAGCGATGTCGCCGAGGAGGGGCGGACGGTCTTCTTTGTGAGTCACAATATGGGCGCCATCCTGCATCTCACCGAGGAGACGATCGTCCTGGACCAGGGGCGGATTGTCATGCGGGCGCCCACGCCGGAGGCGGTGGATTTCTACATGACCTCGGGCCTCTCGCAGTCTGGTGAGCGGCGCTGGGAGCCGGATGAGGTCCCGGCTTCGGCGGGTCCGTTCCGACCCGTCGCGCTGCGGGTGCTCGATGAGAGCGGCGAGGTCATGCCGAGGGTCCCCTCGGATTTGGATTTCTGGGTGGAGTTCGAGTACGAGGTGAGCGAGCCCATCCGCGATCTGCGGGTGGGGATCTACCTGTCCACAAGCCGGGGCGAACCGATTTTCACCTCCTTCGATCTGGACAACCGCCAGCGCTATGAGACTCACCGGGTGCGTCCTGCGGGGCGGCAGCGCAGCCGGGCGCGCATTCCGGGGAACATACTCAATGAAGGGCGGTATGTACTGGGCGTGAACGCAAGCGTCTACCGCATTCGCTCGTATTTCACCGAAGAACATGCCATGACCTTTGATGTGGACGGGGCCTCGGCGCCGGGCAACCAGTGGCCGGAGCGCCGCAGGGGACCGCTGCGACCGGCGCTGGATTGGGAGCTGCTGGAGCCTGCGGATGCGTGAACGATTCCTGCTCCCGGTGAAGTGGCTTGCAGGCGCCCTCCCGGGCGTGCCCGAGCTGTATTGGCGCTGGACCCACGACCGCCTCGACCCCTATCCGGATTTCAAGCTGGATAGGCTTGCGGCCGCGCTGCCTGGGTGGAGCCGGGCGGTCGAGAGGCAGTCACGGGGCCTGGAAGCCGAACCACCCAAGCGCGTCGCCATCTTTGCCTTCCTGCATTGGTGGATTGCCCATGCGGCCAGTCTGGGCCTGGTACTCCGGGCGCTGGGGCATGAGGTTTCGCTCTTCGGTCTGAGCTATCGTGATTGGTGGGTGCCGAATGAGCCGTTCTACCTGCGCCAGCGGGGCGCGTACCTGCGGGATGTGATGTCGCTCGGCGGATCGACACTCCCGTTCATCGACTTGACGGCGGACCGTGGGAGGGGGCTCCCAACCGAGCTCGAACAGGCCATGGCGGCCCAGAGCGAGATCGATGTGCAGTACACGCTCCAGCGGGAAGATCTGGATTTCGGGCGCCATGAGGAGCAGGCGGCGCTCTACAGCTTGCGCCTGGCGCGCAATCGGCGCCTAGCGGGCGCCCTCCGTCGCATGCTCACGCGGGAGCGCTATGATGCGCTCATTGTGCCCAACGGCAGCATCCTCGAATTCGGGGCCGCCTACCGGGTGGCACGGTATCTTGGAATCCCGGTCATGACCTATGAGTTTGGCGAGCAGCGCCAGCGGGTTTGGCTGGCGCAAGATGACGAAGTGATGCGTCACAATACGGATCCGCTCTGGCAGGCGCTAGGAGAGCGGCCGCTTACACCCAGCCAGGCGGACCGGCTGCGTGAGCTCTATGCGGCCCGGCAGGGCGGCCGTCTGTGGGAGAACTTCGCCCGCCAATGGCAAGCCACACCACCGAAAGGCTCACAGGCGCTTCGCCACGAATTGGGGCTCGACCCGCAGCGTCCGGTCGTCCTGCTTGCGACCAATGTGGTCGGCGACAGCTTGGCGCTCGGACGTCAGGTCTTCTCGAAGGGTATGGCCGACTGGCTGGAGCAGACGGCACGCTTCTTTGCCGAACGACCGCAGGTGCAGCTAGTCGTGCGTGTTCATCCGGGTGAACTGCTGAGCGCGGGCCAGCCCTCAGTCGAGATCCTCGAGTCGGCCCTCCCCGAACTGCCGGAGCATGTCGTCGTCATCCCCCCCGAATCCAAGCTCAATACATACGATCTCATGGATCTGGCCTCATTCGGCCTGGTGTACACCACCACCGTGGGGATGGAGATGGCCATGCGGGGGGTACCGGTCATTGTCGCGGGCCAGACACATTACCGCGGCAAGGGGTTCACGCTGGACCCCGCCAGCTGGGACGAGTACTTCGCGCTCATCGACCGCCAGATCGAGGGCAAGGCTCCGGATCGTCTCGATGGGGCTCAAATGGAATTGGCCTGGCGCTATGCCCATCTCTTCTTCTTCGTCTTCCCGCGACCCTACCCATGGCATCTGCGCAGCATGTGGGAGGACCTGGATGAACGGCCCATGGAGGCGGTGCTGACGCCGGAGGGGATCGCCCCTTTCCGGGAGACTTTCAAGGCCTTATCTGGCGATCCCCTGCGGTGGGATGATGTGGCATGAGTGACCTTATGGATCCACGGGTGGCGGCCGAAATCAAGGATGAGGTGCGGGCATTCTATGATGCCGTGGGCTGGCGAGAGGTGAGCGAGGGGCTCTACCAGAACGCGCGCTTCGAGGATCTGCGGCCGGTCTCCCGGGAATACATCCATCGCTGTCACATGCGTGTGCGGGATCATCTTCCCGGGGAAGGGCGCTTCCTGCTCGATGCCGGCTCGGGTCCGATCCAGTATCCCGAGTACCTCACCTACTCCGAAGGACACACCTATCGCGTATGCCTGGACATCTCCATGCGGGCGCTGGTGGAGGCCCGGCAGCGGCTGGGCGACCACGGCCTGTATGTCGTGGGAGATATCGCTCATCTGCCATTCAAGGACGACTGCATGCAGGGAGTGGTGTCGCTGCACACGGTGCACCACCTGCCACCGGAGGAACATCGCCGGGCGTTTGAGGAGTTTTACCGGGTGGTGGCGCCGGGCTCATCCGTGGCGGTTGTCTATCACTGGGGCGAGGCGGGTTTCCTCAATCGCCTTTCCCGGCGGGTGGCTTCGTGGGCATACTGGCTTCGCCGCAAGGTGGCCCGGCTGCGGGGCCGCGGGAGCGCGAACCACCAGCAGCGTGGAACGGGCTGGGCTACGACGCTCACATTTACACACGATCATCGCTGGGCGGAGCGGGAACTGGGGCATTTGCCGGGATTTCAGATTCGCGTTTGGCGCAGCGTAGGGGTGTACTTCCTGCGGGCCGTCATCCATCCCCGTCTGGGGGGTCAATTGCTGCTGAGGATCCTATACAGGCTCGAGACGCTTGTCCCTGGCTTTTTCGGCCGCCATGGCATGTATCCATTGATTGTCTATAGGAAGCCGGCGAAGAGGCTGGCGGAAGCTTGAGGGAGAGCCCATGAATTGGAATGAGCAATCCATCCTGATCACCGGGGGCACCGGATCGTTTGGGCGCAAATTCGTCGAGGTGATGCTGAAGGATTTTCATCCGCGGCGCCTGATCATCTTCAGCCGCGATGAGCTCAAGCAGCACGAGATGCGGGCCGACGGTTTTGACCATCCCAGCCTGCGCTACTTCATCGGTGACGTGCGGGACCAGCGCCGGTTGTTCCGGGCGATGCATGGGGTCGATATTGTGGTCCATGCCGCCGCGCTGAAGCAGGTGCCGGCTTGCGAATACAATCCTATCGAAGCCATTCTGACCAACATCATGGGGGGGCGAAACGTGATCGAAGCCGCCCTCGATGCGGGTGTCGGGCGCGTCATGGCATTAAGTACCGACAAGGCTGTGAACCCCATCAACCTGTACGGTGCAACCAAGTTGGCGGCCGAGAAGCTCTTCGTCCAGTCGAACGCCTATGCTGCGGGCACCGGCACACGCTTCGCCTGTGTCCGGTACGGGAATGTCTTCGGCAGCCGAGGCAGCGTGGTGCCGGTCTTTCTGCGTCAGCGCGAGATCGGCTCGCTCACGATCACCGACGAACGCATGACCCGCTTCTGGCTGACCATCGAACAGGGTGTACGCTTCACGATCGCCTGCATCGAACGTATGCAAGGTGGGGAAGTCTTCGTGCCCAAGATTCCGAGCATGAAGGTTGTGGACTTAGCAAAGGCGATCGCACCTGAAGCAAAGATCGAAGTGATCGGCATCCGGCCGGGCGAGAAGCTGCATGAGGTGCTGATTTCCGAAGATGAGGCCCGTCACACTCTTGACCTGGAGGACTTCTTTGTGGTCGAGCCTCCGGCCTCGCCTTGGTTTGGCCTGGGCTGGCGAGACAGGGGCAAACCGCTGCCTGAAGGCTTTTCCTACCGCAGTGACAATAATCAACACTGGCTGAGTGTGGAGGAAATTCGCTCGATGGTGGCTGCCCAAGCGGCCTGAATGGGAGATGAGCGCAGCATGAAGAGGCTGCTGATCACAGGCGCGAGCGGGCTGCTGGGAGCCAATCTGGTGCTCGAAGCTATGGGCGCCTACGAGGTCATCGCAGTGAGCCGCCAGCACGCTGTCCAGCAAGACGGATGCATTCCCGTCTTAGCGGATCTGGCTGAGGAGGGGGCAGCGCGGCGTATTGTGGCGGAGTATGGGCCGGAGGCCGTCGTGCATTCTGCCGCGGCCACGGACCTGGAGGCCTGCGAGCGGGATCCGGAATGGGCGTTTCTTCAGAACCGGGATATGGCCAGGTGGGTTGCGGAGGCCTGCCGCGCCCACGGGACCAAATTGATCCATATTTCCACCGACGCTGTCTTCGATGGGGAGAATGGCCCTTACAGCGAACTGGATCCCCCCCGGCCCATCAGTGCCTATGGGGAGAGCAAGCTCGGAGGTGAACGGGCCGTGCTGGAGGCCTATGAGGGTGCGATCGTCGCGCGCTGCAATTTCTTCGGCTGGAACGCGCAGCCGAAATCCAGCCTGGGAGAGTGGTTCTTGGAGCGCCTCGCCTCGGGAAAACCCACACCTGGGTTTACGGACGTATGGGTGTCGCCCCTCTATGCAGGCCACCTGGCCAGGCTGGTTCTGGCGCTCGTGGAGCGTGGGGAAGGTGGGCTTATTCATCTCCCCGGTGCAGACTGCGTGAGCAAGTACCATTTTGGCCGGCGCCTGGCCCGGGTCTTTGGATTGGACCCGGATCTCGTGCAGCCGGCTTCGGTAGAGGATGCAGGCCTGCAAGCCCGGCGTGCGAAGCGGCTTTGCCTCCGGGGTGCACGGGCCGAGACGGCCCTGGGTGTGAAATTGCCTTCGCTGGAAGAAGGCTTGCGGGCATTTCGCCGCCATGGCGAAGACGGATATCGCCAGCG
>CAZQDE010000020.1:0-2203 GCA_964591485.1 uncultured Anaerolineaceae bacterium
TGGCGCGATTGGATGGACCCATCCGAAATCTGGGCTGCCTTCGATGCCATGGCTTCCTGGAATCATCGCTTTCAGGTGCACATCACTGGTGGGGAGCCGTTCCTACGTTTCGATTTGCTCTGCGAGGCCGTGAGAGCAGCATCCGCCCATGGCATTCCCTGCTACGTCGAGACGAACGCCGGCTGGTGTGTCCGAGAGTCGACTGTCCGAAAGCGGTTCGAACGGCTCAGGCAACTGGGCCTGCGGGCGGTGCTTATCAGTTGCTCACCCTTCCATGCCGAGACCATCCCGCTTGCCCACGTCGAGAGAGCGTTCCGGATCGCCCATGAATTCTTTGATCAGGTGATTCTTTACTTGCCGGAGTGGTTCCGCCTTCTCGCTGACCAGGCGGAGGAGACGCCGATCCCGCTCGAATCCTGGATTAGCGCCTATGGCGCTGAGCGGGCTGGAAGGCTGTTCTGGGAGGGCTATGGGTTGATCCCGGGGGGACGCTCCGCCTATCGTCTGGGCAGCCTTGCGGACAAGAGGCCGGCGGAGGCGTACAAAGGCCAGGCATGCTCTCGAGAGCTGCTATATGCGCCGCACTCTCACTTCGACCTGTATGGCAACTTCATTCCCGCATTTTGTGGGGGTTTGCGCCTTGGGGACTGGCACAGCCTGGATGATTTGATGGTGGCATACCAGCATGAGGAAACCCCCGAACTCATCGGCAGGCTAATCCAAGGCGGCCCCTTCGGTCTGAGCGAGTGGGCGGCCGAGGCGCATGGATACCGCGAGCGTCCGGAGGGTTACGTCGGCAAGTGCCATCTATGCGTGGATGTGCGCCGGCATCTCTCGAGCCTTGTCCAAGACGATGCGCTGGCGCCCCAGGGCTTCTATCAGCAATTCTGATCATTCGAGCAGTGCTCCGCATACCGTCACCCAAGACCTCCCCGCGCTGTCGGCAGGGCAGAACTCATGGCGGACGATCCTCCCGCGCACAGGCGCCAGGGCCATCAGGGTGAGACTGATCGGCGTGGCTCCGCAGACGTGATTCCGATCCTCGCAGGACACGATCTCGTTCAGGAAACGCCGTGCATCCCCGTCTTGAATGCAGGCAAGCAGCCTTTCATCCGCCTGCTGGACCTCAGCCTTGGCAACCGGGTCGATCGGGGCATCGCCGAAAGCCTGGCCCACATGCGAGAGGTCCGCCGCCGCCACGATGAGCGCCCGCCTCGTATTCAGCAAGGTGCGGAGACCTTGGAGCAGCGGGCCCAAGGCCCGGTGGACAAAGGGACGTGATGCCTCCCCCACCAAATTAGCGACCGGACCACAGAGGATCGGGAGGATAGGCAGCGGGTCCTGATCCCGGAGGAATTGGGCCCAAATCGCGGCCAGTTCGATAGAGTGTTCGGTGCGATGACGCAGCTCGCCGCGAAAGGCCTCGGCTTCGCCGATGGCGCCAACGAGTACTTGAAGAGCCTCCTCATCGGTCGGCAAGATGCCGAGCGGCGTCTCATAATGCTGGCGTGTGAGGGTGATGAGCTCATCCTCGCCGTAGTGGTCGGTGCCCAATATGATCAGCAGATCGGCCTCCTGCAAAGATACGGCCGCAGCCGACCATGTAGAAGCATAGACTGCGGCGCCGCGGGCATAATCGATGTGGGGGCTGATCAGGCCGCGAAATGGTCCGGCTGATGCCGGGGCTTCAGCTTCCATCATCGCCTGGCCCAAGAAGTCTCGCAGTTGATCGGGGTCTTGAGGATACACATCTCCCGCCAGCACAGGCGGACGGCTTGGCGCGCAACGGTAAGCCTCGAGCCTCTGCTCCATGGCCAGGGCCGAGCGGGAGTTCTCGAGCAGGCAGGCCACGTCCAATTCCTGGATCCAGCGCCGCAACTCCGCCTCGGCCAGGTCAAGCCCGAAGCCGAGGCGCAGCGCCCGGCGCAAATCCGGGATATCGCGGCTTCCATCAATAAGGCGAAGCAGCGGCGCCAGTTCAGCGGGAAGCAACACTGACTTTTCGGCCAGTTGCAGCGGGTCGTGCAGAAGCAGGAGCTGCTGGCCCTGCTGAGAGGCCGGCGTGGGTTGCAAGTCACGAAGCTTGGGATACCGAGGAAAGTCAGGGCTCATCACGCTCCCTTTGGATCGCTTGCCCCATTCTAGCCGAATGACGAGATCGGGGACAGCTTGCGGCGCGAAGGCCGGCATGCGCATAGCCATA
>CAZQDE010000020.1:2303-42715 GCA_964591485.1 uncultured Anaerolineaceae bacterium
AATGACGAGATCGGGGACAGCTTGCGGCGCGAAGGCCGGCATGCGCATAGCCATATATCGTTCTGGGCTGGCCGGCTTCGGCGCTTGCGGCGAGGAGGCCGTTCTTGTTCGCTATAATGAGAGCATGAGAGTTCCGTCGAGCCATCAGGGCTCTTCTCACACCGTGAGGCCCAGCCATGCTTGGAAGATCAAAGGTTGTGCAATGGAGCGTGCTCCTTGGGATCTCCATCGTATTCGCGGCCGGCTGTGGTGGAAGCCCAGCGGCGGATGGAGAGAGGGCCGGTCTGCAGGCGACAGAACCAGCACAATTGGGAGAGGAGGGTGTGATGGAGTTCGAATTGATAAGCTCGGCGTTTTCCGGCGGGGAGGCGATTCCGCGCCGCTATACATGCGACGGAGAAGACCTTTCTCCGGCTCTGGCGTGGGAAGACGCCCCTGAGGGTGTGGCCTCATTTGCCCTCATCATGGACGACCCAGATGCGCCGGTGGGGACTTGGGTGCATTGGGTGCTTTTCAACATCCCGGGCACGGCCCGCAGCCTGGAGGAGGGGATGGCGCCGGACGCCCAGCTTGCGGATGGCAGCCGCCATGGGAGCAATAGCTGGGGGCGGTTGGGATACGGCGGCCCCTGTCCGCCGAGTGGGATCCATCGCTATTTCTTCAAGCTGTATGCGCTTGACGAGGCTCTCGATCTGGAACCGGGCGCCTCCAAGGAGGATCTCCTGGAGGCCATCCAGGGCCATGTGTTGGCTCAGACGGAGCTGATGGGCACCTACAGCCGAGCCCGTTGAGACGGGAATGAGCCTGCATGCCTCCTACTGCCCTGGGGGAGGGGAGGGATTCCGCTGCCCGAATGGATCCTAGGCGGGCGGGCCGAGGACCTCACCCGCCAGCAGGAACCATCGATACATCCTCCGATTAGGAGAATTGGGGGCTTACGCTGGGCCCCACGGGCATGTAACATTCGGAAGGGTTTCCCGTTCTCATGGTTGAACCAACACAGAAAATGCCCAGCGACGCAACCTTGATCCGCCTTGCCCGTCAGGGGGAGGTGGATGCGTTCGGAGAGCTGTACAAGCGCTATATGGAGCGCATGTACCGCTACATACGGATGCGGGTCGATGAGGATCAAACGGCGGAGGATCTCACCGAAACCGTTTTCCTGCGGGCGTTTGAGGCGCTGGACACGTATCAGGAGAGAGGCCATCCTTTTTCGGCCTTCCTATACCAGATCGCCCGCAACCTGTTGGCGGATCATTACCGGAAGCCGGGTGAGGAGCTGGGCCTGGAGGTTATCGGCCCTGTCGCCAGCGAGGATGCAGACCCCCATGCATGGGCGATGGGCCAGGAGCGCAGGGCGGCCCTGAAGCAGGCGCTCGAGGCGCTGCCAAAGGATTATCAAGAAGTGATCCGCCTGCGAGTTTTGATGGGGCTTTCATCGACGGAAGTGGCGGACTGGCTCGGGCGCAGCCCGGGTGCCACCAGGGTGCTGCTCCACCGGGCGTTGAAGGCCATGCGCAAGACGCTCGAGGGTGAGGATGACACGCGAGATTGAAGCCATCCTGGACGAATGCCTGGACCGCATCCAGGCCCAGGGCCTCTCGGTTGAGGAGTGCCTGGCATCCTATCCCGAGGCGGCTGAGGAGTTACGGGCCTTGCTATCCCTGGCCAGCGACCTCCAGCAATCGCTGGGCCCCACGAATCCCCGGCCAGATTTCGTGGCCAGCTCATCTACCCGCATGGCGAATCGGCTCCGGGCACGGGCATCCCGCCGGCACTCGCAAAAGCCGGAGCCCAGGCGACCGGCGCACAGGTGGCTTCCACGTCCGGCTTATGCCCTCGCAAGCCTCGCCCTGGTCCTTGCACTCCTGGGAAGTGGGGTTGGCGTCGTCGCTGCCTCCGCTTCCTCGCTGCCGGGCGATGCCCTCTACGGCGTGAAACGCGCCGGGGAACAGGTCCGTTTGGCCTTGAGCATCACGCCGGAGGGGGATCAGGCTTTGCTGCTGAGCTTTGCCGATGAGCGCCTGGAGGAAGCTGAGCTTTTGATTGATGCGGGCCGGCTCGAGGATCTGGGCGGAGCGCTCGAAGGCTTCGAGCAGGTGCTTGAGCAACTCGAAGCCGTGGGTGCAGAGTTAGGTGAGCCAGGGCTTGGGTCGCTTGAGGCCGTGCAGGCCCGCCTCGCACACCACATCCAGGTCCTTGAGAGGGTGCGCTCGAAAGTCCCCCAACAGGCCCAGCAAGCCATCGAAAGGGCGATCGAACGCTCGAACCAAAGCCGCGAGAATCTTCAAAAGGGCAGGGATAAGGATCATCCGAACCCTTCGGCGCCCGGGCAGGTGAAGAAGGAGACCCCCGGGGAGAATAGGGGCCAAGGGCAGGATAGGACTCCCAAACCCAGCAAGACCCCCAAGCCAAAGAAGACCCCTGGGCGGCCGGATTGGCCAACGCAGACTTCGGAAGGTTGATATCGGCAATTCGCAGGCGGGCTGGGGCTGTCCTAAACGGGCAGCCCCTTTTCTTCTTTCGCTAAGCCTGGAGGCAGGCCAGCCGGCCGAGTTCATGCAGGGAGCGCCAGGGAGCTGGAATCCCCAAGCAATGCCCCGGGAATCCCTTCCCCCCTTCGCAGGGGATAGGCATGTGCTGTGCGCCCTCGGCATGACATTGCGAGGCTGGGGGACAATTCCGGCCTGCGGATCTTTTCCTTCGCCCCCATCCGGGATGTGCGCTCAAGGTCTTTCGGGACGGCCCTGTCTTCTTGCTTCAGCGCGCTGGACCGGGAGCCGCAGGAGGGTTCAGGCGGGCCAGAGGAGGGGCACTAGCAGGATCGTCACAATCATCAGGATCAAGAGCAAAGCCACACCGGCCTTGGTGTAATCCAGGAAGCGGTAACCGCCGGCACCCATTACGAGGCTGTTGGATGGATGGGCGACTGGACTCAGGAAGCCTGCCGAAGCTCCCGCGGCGGTGACTACAGCCATGGCAGGGCCAGAAAGCCCGAGTTCCATCGCAGCGCTCAGCGCGATGGGCGTCATCAGCACAGCCACGGCTGGATTGGGCATGATCTGAGAGATGGCCGCGGCGAGGAGGAAGAAGACTGCCATGATGGCTTGTGGCCCGAAGGAACCCACCAACCCCACGGCCTGCCGGGCGAGCAAATCGGCCGCACCGGTCTGTTCCATGGCTGTCCCGAGTGGAAGCATCCCGGCGATCAGGAAGACGGTTTTCCAATCGATGGCCCGGTAGGCCTCTTCCATCGAAAGTACGCCCCATAGCACCATGAGTGAGGCCCCGACGAGCGCCGCAATCGCAATGGGCAGCCATTGGAAGATCGCGGGCACGAGAATGACGGCCATCACCGCCAGGGCATATGGCGCCTTTTCCCGCCGGGGCATCTCCTGCGCCTCCTGGGTGAGGACGATGAAATCCGGCTCCAGGCCAAGCATCCGCAAATTGGACCTGGGTCCATAGAGAAGCAGCGCATCGCCCAGCCGCAGCGCCATATCCCGCAATCCTGAGCGATACGGACGGCCGGCGCGCCAGATTGCCAGCACGCTCAGTCCATACTTTTCGCGGAAGTGAAGCTCCCGCAGGGTCTTGCCGATCAAGGTGGAGTGCGGCGAGAGCACGGCCTCCACCAGACCAATCGAGGGGCTCTGCAACTTCTCCAGCGAGGGGATTTCGCGATCGAGGATCTCCAGCTCACGCAAGGCTTTCAGCACCTGTAGGTCTCGCGGCAGCACTTCGACGATGAGCTCATCGCCCGCATGCAAGACTTCATCGGCTCCCGGGAGGATGATGTGCTGGCCATTCCGAAGGATGCCGAGGACGGCGATGCCGTAGGCGTCGGCCAAACGGCTCTCGGCCAGGCTCTTCCCATCCACACCGGAGTTCTCTGGAATGCGGAGAAGCCGGAAACGGGCCTCAAGATGATAGAGATCATCGGCCTCTTCGGCGCTCAGGACACGCACCCGTTCCCAATCGGGATCATTCTGAATGCGATCGAGGCCATCCAGGGAGACCTGCATAAGAAGCCGGTCGCCTGGCATGAGCATGCGGTCCTGAAGGTTGGTGCGCTGACGGCCGCCCTCGTGTGAGATGGCCAGCACGTTGAGGGGATAACGTTGGCGCAGGTCACTTTCAAATAGGGTTCTCCCGACCAGACCGCTATCCGGAGCGAGGACCACTTCTACGAACCGCGCCTCTGGCGAACGGAGCCATTCGATGGGCGGGTGTTGCGCGGCCAGAACCAGTGGGGTATGCGCCTGCAAAGCGCGCAGTGCTTCGATCCGGCCCTCCACGATGAGTTTATCGCCCCCTTCCAGCGTCAGGGAGGGATCGGGCGAAAGGATCATGCGGCTTTGCCGGTTGATGGCAATGACGTTCAGGCCGAGCGCCGCGCCAAACCGGCTCTCCAGAATTGTATTTCCATTGAGATGGGAGCCGGGTGGAACGAGCAGCCCGAAGAGGCGTTCATCCATATCGTAGAGCTGCTCGATATGGTTCTCGGGCCCCGGGACGCTTTCATGTTGCATATGACGGACAGGCAGCAAGCGTCTGCCTATGCTGGCCATGAACAGGGCGCCCGCGAGCAGTGAGGCCAGGCCCAAGGGCGCGAATTCGAAGACTTGGAAATGGCGCCAACCTTGGGCTGCCAGGATTTGATCCACAAGCAGGCTGGTCGGCGTGCCGATCAGAGTCGTCAGGCCCCCGAGCAACGAGCCGTAAGCCAGAGGGATCAGCAGTTTCGAGGGTACCTGGCCGGTTCGGCGGGCGATGTCCATCACGACCGGCAGAAGCAAGGCGACGACGCCGACGTTGCTCATGAAACCCGATAGCAACCCGGCGGTGAGCATGATGCCGAGGATAAGCCAGCCTTCGGTCTGGCCGGTGATGCGGATGATCGTGCGGCCAAGCTGGCTCGCCAGGCCCGATCGCGAAAGCCCTCCACCAACGATGAAGAATGCCCAGATGGTGATCACGGCCGGGCTGCTGAAGCCAGCCAGGGCCTGTTCAGGCGTCACCAGGCCGGTCAGGGCCAAAGCACCCAGCGCAAGCAGCGCGAGCAGGTCCATGCGGACGAAATCGCCGATGAGCAGGAACAGGCTCACCGCGAGTATGCCGAAGAGAAGGGCGATCTCAGTGGTCAAAGTCTGGCTCGCTTAGCCGCTGCGGCTGGGTCTAGACTATCGCAAGCGATCCCGCTTGCCAAGTCGCGCCCTGCGAATGCCGCGGAACATCCTGATGTTTGTGGGGTTATCCATATGGAGGGGCGTTATGGAGGGGCGTTGCACCACCGCCCGGCTGGCCTGATCGATCGATAGGAGCATCGCCGTGTCCACAACTCTCTCGCGCAGGACCAAACTGCTTTACGGTGCGGGCGACATCGGCTTCAGCCTCACCTCCACCATTCTGGGTGCCTATTTTGCCATCTTCCTCACGGATGTGGTCGGCCTTGCTCCAGCGACGGCCGCACTCTCCATCTTCGTCGGTCGAAGCTGGGATTACATCAATGACCCGCTCATCGGGCACATATCCGATCGCACGCGCACGCGCTGGGGACGGCGGCGGCCTTTCCTGCTCTTTGGCGCAGTCCCTTTTGGGCTGGCGTTCCTGCTGCTTTGGTGGCGCCCGCCTCTTGCGGGCACCGCCGCGCTGGCCGCATATTATGCCCTGGCATACCTGCTGTTCGACACCGCAGCCACCTTTGCCTATATGCCGTACTTTGCGCTGACCCCGGAACTCTCCCCGGATTACGACGAGCGCACTGCCCTCACAAGCTACCGCATGTTCTTTTCGATCCTCGGAAGCTTGATCGCCTTCACGGTTCCGCTCATGATCATCGGCCGCTTCCATCCCGACAATGCCGCCAATGTGTTCAAGATGGGCGCCGTGTTCGCGGTGGCAAGCATGATCCCCCTCTGGTTGACGTTCGCCGGCACGCGTGAGCGTGCGGAGTTCATGGCGCTTGAGCGGCCAAGCCTCAGGCAGTCTCTCCGGGCTGCCTTCAGGAACCGCCCATTTGTCTTCGGCGCGGTGGTCTTCCTGCTAACCTGGGTCTGCGTCACGATCCTCGAGACTACCTTGCTCTTCTTCCTTAAGTACATCGTCCTGAGGGAAGCCGAAAGTGACCTGATCATGGGCGCGATCTTTATCGCCGCCATCCTGGCGCTTCCCTTTTGGGAGCTGGCTTCGCGGCGATGGGACAAGCGCAAAGCCTACATGGCGGGCATCGGCTTCTGGGCGGTGGTGCAGATGATCCTCATCAGCCTGACATCCTCGACCGGGCTCCCTGTGCTGCTGAGCTTGAGCGTCCTGGCGGGGATCGGGGTGGGGGCGGCGCATGTCTTGCCCTGGTCGATCATCCCGGACGCCATCGAGTGGGATGAATATCAGACAGGGGAGCGGCATGAGGGCGTGTTCTATAGCTTGGTCACGCTGATGCAGAAGATCGCCTCCTCGTTGGCCATCCCGCTGGTGCTGCTGGTCCTGCAATTCACAGGCTACATCCCCAATTCGGCAACCCAGCCATCCAGCGCCCTGACGGGCATCCGCATCGTGGTCGGACCGATCCCGGCGCTGCTTCTGACTGCCGGCATCCTGTTTGCTTGGCGCTATCCTCTCAGCCGGAGCCGTCACCGAGAAATTCGTCAGGCTCTGGAAAAGCGCCGGGCCGCGAGCCTCGGGGAGGTGGCCTGATGGGCCTTGAGGTTCGATCCGTACAGACAAAGCGAGATTTGCAGCGTTTTATCACCTTTCCATGGGCCGTCTATCGCGGGGATCCGCTCTGGGTGCCCCCGTTGCTTCCCGAACGCAGGCGCGCCCTCGACCCACGGCGTGGAACC
Source organism: uncultured Anaerolineaceae bacterium (assembly GCA_964591485.1). Taxonomy (GTDB): domain Bacteria; phylum Chloroflexota; class Anaerolineae; order Anaerolineales; family E44-bin32; genus E44-bin32. The sequence goes on from CAZQDE010000020.1 coordinate 9,146, forward strand.
TTTTTCAAGCGGGGCGAGGCGGAGCTCTTCCTTGCGCTGCAAGATAGGGAAGTGGTGGGCACCATCTGCGCCGGAGAGGACCGGGCTGCCAATGCCCGCCGTGGACGGCGCGAGTGCATCTTTGGCTTTTTCGAATGCTACCCCGATAGCTCCATAGCCGGGGCGCTTCTTGAGCGCGTGCAGGGATGGGCGAGGAAGCGTGGACTGGACACCCTTTTCGGCCCCTTTAACCTCGATTACGAGGATTCCTACGGGATTCTCATTGAGGGTAGGGACCGGCCGCCGGCGATCCTCTGTGGCCACACACCGCCTTATTACCGGGACCTGATCGAAGGTTACGGCTTCGAGAAAGCCCGGGGAGACAACCTGGCCTTTGCCATCCCCATCGCCGAGGAGGGCCCTGAGCGGAGACGGCTTGCCCGGCTGGCCGAACGTATGCGCCGCCGGGGCTGGGTCCGGGTGCGCGGGGCGGACCTCTCTGCGTGGGAGCGTGAGGTCGACAACGTCTATGCTCTGATCAACCGCTCGCTGGAGCACCTGCCGGATCATATCGGTTGGGAGCGTGAATCGCTGCGGGCTACGCTGGCCTCATTCCGTCGATTCGCCGATCCTGAGTTGGTTCTGTTCGCAGAGGTCGAGGGCAGGCCCGTGGGCTGGTTCCCGGGTGTGCCGAATTTGAACGAAGCTCTCATTCATGCCAACGGGCTGCGCAGGCCCTGGGATGCTCTGCGGCTTGCCTATTACCTCAGGCGGCAGCCCGCCTGCCTTGCGGTGAAGAGCGTGCTCGTGCTCCCGGAATACTGGCAGACCGGTGTGGCTGTGCTGTTGTTCGATGAGCTCGCCCGCAGGGCTGCGGCCAAAGGGTATCAGTGGGCGGACCTCTCGCTCACCTCGGAAGATAATCCCTATACGCCCGGGCTGGCGGAGCGATTTGGCGCCAGGGTCTACAAACGATACCGGACCTACAGGCTGGCAGTATGATCCCGACTCAGGGGGCTGGGCTTGCAGATACGACCCGGCCCAGCGGGTTAACTTCGAGGGCCCATGTGGAGCCCAGGGTGAATTGGCGGAAAAGATCCAGATCCTCGGCTGCGTAGCGCAGCTCGCCTTCCTCGGTGACGAAGACCACCCAGTAGGTTTCTTCCCGCGGGCCCAGGCGCTGCTCACCGGTCAGGGTAATTTCCGGCCAGTAGGGATCAAGGTCGGTGCCGCTCGCGGTGACCTGCTCCACCACGGCCCAATCCAGGGCCGTATAGCTGCAGAAGTCCTCATAGATTTCATAGGCGCAGTCCTGGACCACTTCGCCGTACCCGCTTCCGGTATCGATGGTATAGGGCGTGCCACAAACCTCGATAGCGTTCGGCGCGGGCTGATCGCTGGTCTCGCGAAGGCGTGACTCGCAGGCCAAGATCTCCGCTCCGGCGGGGACGAGGCTGCGCCAATCCTGCCTCTCTATGGGCACCATGGCCTCGATGGAGATTGAGCGTTGCCATTCCAGCGTCTCGACGCGTCCCGTCGTGGGCCGGGTTCGGGCAAGCCAGGACACGGCCGCGACCGCCAACGCCACGCAGGCCAGGCTCGCGGCGAGGATGATTCCGGGGGAGATGCGCCTGGTCCGGGCCGGCTTCCTCTCCGGGCGTGAGCGTTCGCGCTCCCGGGCGAGCGGGGTGCCACAACCGCGGCAGGACTTGTTCTCTGGCGTATTCAGCGTGCCGCAGGCTGTGCAGGTGACCTCCAGCTGGTGTTCGGCGCGGTAGGCGCCCACCACTCGCCCGCTTGATCGCTGGTCCGCTTCGCCGAGGCCTGCGCCGCAAGCTCCGCAGAAAGTAGCCCCGGCGGGGTTGCGTGCATTGCAGTAGGGGCAGACCAGATCCGCTCCCGCCTGCGCTCGCCGGATGGACTCTTCATCTGTAAGCAGTTCGGCCGCGGGTGCCTGGTGGAAGGCGACATCCTTGGGTTGAGGGGCGCCGCAGGCGTGGCAGAAACCGCGCGGCCCAGGATTATTCGTGCCGCAGTGCGGGCAGGTCCATTCCAGCTCGACATAGCCCAGCCTTTTCTTTGCCATTCGATTTGGCCTCCTGCCCGCTCCTTCTTGCTGTTGTCGTGCTTGGTGTCACGCGAGCTCAATCCATGAGCCAAGGTCTGAGCCCGTGCCGCTTCTAGCGGAATAGGCTGCCCTCTTTAGGCTCGCCCTCCAGAACCCGCACGCCCAGGGCTTCCGCCTCGGCGGTTTTCACCCCGTCGGCGAAGACCTGGCAGGTCAGGCGGGTCCGCCGCCCTTGAATCTCCACCACTTGCGCCCGAAGCTCGATCAGCCGGTCGTTCGGTGTGGGTTTCAGGTAGCGCACCGTGATCTCGGCCGTGGCGTACCGATAGTAGGGAGGCGTGCCAAGAGGCCGGCCCTCTTGGCGATAGGCCGCCGCCATGGCAGTGCACATGCAATGGCAGTCAATCAGCGTGGCGAGGATGCCGCCATTGAGAACCTTCTCCCACCCATGATATTTCGGATGCGAGGTCCAATGGCAGACGGCTTCATCCCCTTCCCAGTAGCTCTTGATCTGCAGCCCTTCGGGGTTTTCCTTGCCACAGCCAAAGCAAACGTTGCCCGGCATATAGTCCTGGAAATATTGGCGTTCAGGCATCGGTTCAGGCCCCTCCTGTGCGGCTTCCGGGATACTCTACCATGGGAATGGTACCAGGGCACCTGGCCGATGGATAGAAGCTATTGGCTGTGAGAACGAGAAAGGGCAGCAAGCCATTTGCTGCCCTCCTTGCTGGTCGGGGCGGCCGGATTTGAACCGGCGACCTCACGGACCCGAACCGTGCGCTCTACCGGGCTGAGCCACGCCCCGCGGCGAACGGGAGTATACCGGTTTTGGGGTCTGCGGTCAACGCGTTCTGCCGATTGATCTCAGTCTTGGGCCTCGATGCGATGGCAGCGATCTTGGCTAGCTGTTGCGGAATACCCGCGCGGCAGCCTTGGCCCGCTCGCGGCTTGCGGGGATCATGAAGCAGAAGAGACTGCCGGTTCCCTCCTTGCTCTCGCACCAGATCTGGCCGTTGTGCATCTCCACCATCGCCTTGGCGATGGAAAGGCCGAGCCCCATGCCGCCGTGCTTGCGCGTCAGGTGGGATTCGACCTGGTAGAAGCGGTCAAAGACCCTTTGGATATCCTTCTCGGGGATCCCAATACCTGTGTCCACGACAAAGACCTTGACCAGGCCTTCGTCGCCCTCGGCCTTGATCCCTACTTGGCCGCCCGGGTCGGTAAAGGTAATAGCATTCTTTACCAGGTTGGTCAGCACAACGTCGAGCTTCTCGCGGTCGCCGTCCACGATGAGGGGATTCCCGTCCGGGACATCGAATTCGATCGCGATGTTCTTTTCCGCAGCCTGCGCACGGAAGCGGTCTACGGTCTCCTCGATGAGCTTACTCATTGAGAAGGGCTCCCGGCGGACACGTGATTGGCCCTGCTCCTTGTGGGCAATCGTGGCCATATCCTCGATGATCGTTTTCAGGCGCATGGCGCTACGGATGATGACATCCATTTGCTCCTGATGCTTGGGGGGGACGAACTCCTTCAGGAAAGTTGCATGGCCAAGGATCAGACCCAGCGGCGTTCGCAATTCGTGGGAAGCGATGGCAATGAAATCCGATTTCATGCGGTCCAAGCGCTTGAGCTCCTCGTTGGCCAAGCGGATATTCTCCATGAGACGGGCATTTTCAATCGCCACGGCGGCCTGGACGGCGAGTGTCTCTAGTACCTCGAGGTCTTCTTCGGTATAATTGCCTTCGTTGACTTTATTGACCGCCTCTAGCACGCCGATGGGCTCGCCTCTCGCAAGCAAGGGAACCCCGAGGATGGAGTGGGTGGCAAAGCCGAGCACTTTATCAACATGACGGTAGATGCGGGCGTCCTGGCTGGCATCCTGGATGACCAATGGCTGCGAATGGGTGAAGATCCAGCCCGCCACGCTGTTCTCAAGCGGGACGGCGATCTTGCGCAATTCGCTCCGGTGCTTGCCCGGCGAGGCCTCGAAGCGAAGCTTGCCGCTTTCGGAATCGTAGAGCAGGATCGATGCGACTTCGCTCTGGGTCAGCTCACATGCGATATCGATGAGCGCGTTCAGCAACTGGGGCAGATCCAACGTGGCGGTAAGTGTGCGGCTGATCTCAAGGAGTCTCTCTAGCCGTTGTATCTTGGTGCGAAGTGCCGGACGCTCTGTCATAGGCCAACCTCGGGCTCGCGGCCGATTGTAGCATAGCAAGTCTGCGTGAAGAAAAGCAACGTCCCGAATCTCCCATCTCATTATGAACAGGCCGGGCGCCATCCGCCCCGCCAGGAGGATGAAGATGTCATCGAGCAACAAGGTCCGCGTCGCAATCATTGGTGTGGGAAACTGCGCGGCCTCACTGGTACAGGGCGTGGAGTATTACAAGAACGCCAAGCCAGATGACTTCGTGCCAGGCCTGATGCACGTTGAAGTGGGTGGATACCACATTCGCGACATCGAGTTCACGGCCGCCTTCGATGTCGTTGCCAGCAAGGTGGGGCTCGATTTGAGCGAAGCCATTCACGCGCATCCCAACAACACGATCAAATTCGCGGACGTGCCCAAGTTGGGGGTCAAGGTCCAGCGCGGAATGACCCATGACGGCATCGGGAAATATCTCTCGCAAGTTGTTGAAAAAGCCCCTGGTCCGACGGATGACATCGTGGGAACGCTCAAAGAGACCAAGACAGATGTGGTGGTTAACTTCTTGCCGGTGGGCTCGGAGATGGCAACCAAGTGGTATGTGGAGCAGGTGCTGAAAGCGGGCTGCGCTTTCGTCAATTGCATCCCTGTTTTCATTGCGAGCTCGGAATATTGGGCCAGCCGCTTCGAGGAGCGCTCCCTGCCGCTGCTCGGCGACGACATCAAGAGCCAGGTGGGGGCCACCATCACCCACAGGGTGCTGACGGCTCTCTTCCGGGACCGTGGGGTGCTCATCGACCGCACCTATCAGCTCAATTTCGGCGGGAATATGGATTTCTATAATATGCTCGAGCGGGAGCGGCTCGAATCGAAGAAGATATCCAAGACCGGCGCTGTCACCAGCGAGATCCCGTACGAGATGCCTGAGGGAAACATCCACGTGGGTCCCTCGGATTACGTGCCATGGCTTACAGACCGCAAATGGTGCCACATTCGCATGGAGGGCACCGCCTTCGGGGATGTACCCCTCAACCTTGAGCTTAAGCTCGAAGTTTGGGATTCGCCCAATTCTGCGGGTGTGGTCATCGACGCCGTGCGCTGCGCTAAAATCGCCCTGGACCGCAAGCTCTCCGGGCCCATCATCGGCCCCTCCTCCTATTTCATGAAGACGCCTCCGGTCCAATTCTCGGATGACGAGGCCCGGCGCCGGACTGAGGCTTTCATCGCCGGAGAGAGCAACATCCCGCAGGATTAGCGAGAGAGGCAGGGAGGTGGCCGGATCGCACAGGAAACCCCGCGGGGAGCGTTCATGAAGGCCATGCGCCTGCATGCCCCGGCGCCCATCCAGGATGAGCCACTGAAGCTCGAGGAAGTGCCCCGGCCTGAGCCCGCACCGGGGCAGATCCTTGTGCGCGTTCAGGCTTGCGGTATCTGCCACACAGACCTTCACACCGTGGAGGGCGAGATCGTCCCCCCTGCGCTTCCCATCACGCCAGGTCATCAAGTCGTTGGCACCCTCGAGGCTCTCGGGAAGGGTGTCGAGAACTGGAGCCTCGGCGACCCTGTAGGCATTCCCTGGCTGCACGCGGCCTGTGGGGTTTGCGACTTCTGCCGTGCGGGGAAAGAGAACCTCTGCGCCGAGGCGGCATTCACGGGTTTCCATCGAAATGGGGGCTATGCGGAATATGTCGTGGCGGAGGCCGCATTCGCCTTGCGGCTGCCCGAGGGACTAGACACGCTGCAGGCGGCGCCGCTGCTCTGCGCTGGGATCATCGGATATCGCTCTCTCCGGCTGGCGGATTTGCAGGCAGGGGAAAGGCTTGGATTGGTCGGCTTCGGCGCGAGCGCGCATCTGGCCATTCAGGTGGCGCGTCATTGGGAGTGCGAGGTCTATGTGTTCACACGGAGTGCAAGCCATCGCGCCCTCGCACGTGAATTAGGGGCGGCTTGGGTGGGCGGCGCAGAGGATGATCCGCCCGCGCCGCTGGATCGCGCCGTCATCTTTGCCCCGGCTGGCCATCTCATTCCGGCTATGCTCGCCAAGGTCCGGCCGGGTGGCACGCTGGCGATCAATGCGATCCACATGAGCCCAATCCCGGAGATGCCCTACAGACTGATCTATGGCGAGCGGACGCTGCGCAGCGTGGCAAATGCCACCCGCCGGGACGGCGCGGAGTTTCTCAGGCTCGCTGCCGAGATCCCCATCCGCTCGAAGGTCCAGTCCTATCCCTTGACGCAGGCTAACCAGGCTCTTCTGGATCTGAAGAAGAGCGCCATTGACGGTGCCGGAGTGCTCCTGCCATGATCCGGCTGGGCACATCCGGCTTCTCGTATGATGATTGGATCGGAACGTTCTATCCTGAGGACCTGCCGCGCTGGGCATGGCTGGGTTACTACGCCGAGCGCTTCGACGCGGTCGAATTGAACGTGACGTACTACCGCATCCCCTCGCCCAAGGTGATCCGGGGTTGGGTGAAGCGGACGCCGGAGGAATTCCTGTTTGCCGTCAAGGCCCACCAAGACATTACCCATGGGCGTGAGGGGGCGGATTTCGGGGCGTTCTGCGCGGCACTGGATCCGCTGAGGGAGGCTGGCAAGCTGGCATGCGTGCTGGCCCAGTTCCCGCATTCCTTCTATGCCACTCCGGAGAATCGTGCCTATTTGGAGCGCCTGCGGGAGGGCCTTCAGGGCCTGGCGGTCGTGGTGGAGTTCAGGCACCGGGCCTGGGTGGCGGAGGAAACCTTCCGGCAATTGGAGGCGCTCGACCTGGGTTTCTGCTGCGTGGACGAACCCCGGCTGAGGGGCTTGATGCCGCCCATCGCCCGCGCCACCGGTCCAGTCGCCTATGTCCGCTTCCATGGCCGCAATGCGGGCCGCTGGTGGCAGCATGAGCAGGCCTGGGAGCGATACGATTACACGTACTCCGAGCAGGAGCTCCGCGAGTGGGTTCCCCGTATCCGGGCACTCGACAAGGAAGTCGCGCTAACGCTGGTCTTCGCCAATAACCATTATCGGGCCCAGAGCGTGGATACATTACATAAGTTAGATAAACTGCTTGGAGAAGCCTAGGAACGCCCAGTACCGTGGGCGGTGCCGGCTGGGCCTGCGATGGTATAATCGAGGCGAACCTCCTCTCTGGCAGAGAAATCAAGGGTTCTCCCCGTTGGAAGGGCACGAGAAAGGGTGAGCCATGTCTGGACATTCCAAATGGTCCACGATCAAGCGCAAGAAAGCGGCCAATGACGCCAAGCGCGGCGCGATCTTCACCCGCCTTGCTCGCGAAATCACCATCGCCGCGAGGGAAGGCGGGGGAGATCCGGATGCAAACTTCGCCCTGCGGTTGGCCGTCGAGCGCGCCCGGGCAAACAACATGCCCAAGGAGAATATCGATCGCGCCATCCGACGCGGGACCGGTGAGGACAAGGAAGGGGCCGCCTTCGAGCAGATTCTCTATGAGGGGTATGCGCCCCATGGGGTGGCCTTGTTGATCGAGGTCCTGACTGACAATCGCAACCGCACGGTAGCGGAGATCCGCCATGTACTTAGCCGGTCTGGCGGAAGCCTGGCCGATGCTGGATCCGTTTCCTGGCAATTCCATCGTGTGGCCTATTTCTACCTCCCGATCGAGGGGATTGTCGCCGAAAGCATTTTCGAAGTTGCCGTGGAGGCCGGCGCCGACGATGTCATCATCGGCGAGGAAGAAGTCGAGGTATTTGCGCCGGTCGAGCTTTTCAAGGAACTCAACGATGCGCTGCGCGGGGCCGGTTTTGAGCCTGAGGAGGCCGAGCTCAGGCTGGTCCCAAAGACCACGCTCCAGCTTCCCGAAGACCAGGCTGTGAAGGTTATGCGCGTGATCGAAGAGTTGGAGGACCTCGACGACGTCCGGGCAGTCTACTCCAACCTGGACATCACGGAGGAAGCTGTAGCCCTCCTGGAAACCGCCTGATCCCGGCCCTTGCCTGAGGTCCCAGGATGTTGGTACTTGGCATCGATCCCGGAACGGCGAGGACCGGCTACGGGTTGGTGCGGCTGGATCTGGATGGTACCCTTGAGTTATTGGAATGCGGCGTTCTGACCACAGCCTCCAAGCAGCCGATGCATTCCCGGCTGCTGCGCATTTATCAAGGTTTGCGCAAACTGTTGGAAACCTACAAGCCCGACGAAGCGGCGGTTGAAAACCTCTTTTTCCAGAAGAATGTTTCCACGGCTATTAGCGTGGGCCAGGCCCGCGGGGTGGTTCTGCTGGCGCTCGCGCAGGCGGGTCTGCCGGTCGGCGAATACTCCCCCCAGGATGTGAAGCAGGCTGTCACGGGATATGGCGCTGCTGACAAAGGGCAAATGCAGCGCATGGTGCAGACGCTGCTATCGATGGACTCGCTTCCGAAGCCGGATGATGCAGCGGACGCACTGGCGGTCGCGATATGCCACTTGCACTCGGCACGGACGCTCGGGCGGCTCAGGGAGGGCGCATGATCGTCACATTGCGCGGCATCGTCCAACATGTGGAAGAGGAGGCGCTGGTCCTGGAGGTCGGCGGCGTTGGTTTGCGCATAGCCATTACTCGATCCGTGCTTGATGCAGGCCCGCAGGTGGGCAAGCCCTTCTTCTTGCACACTGCGCTCATGCTTCGGGATGAGAAATTCTATCTGTACGGCTTCAGTTCGGCCGAAGAGCACGCGCTATTCGAAGTCCTCATCGGCGTGAGCGGGGTGGGCCCGAAGCTGGCGCTCTCGCTTCTCTCGAACGTATCCGGAGATATTTTACGATCGGCTGTGGCGGGCAACCAGCCAGAGGTGCTTACTAAAGTCCCGGGGATTGGAAGGAAGACCGCCGAGAAGATCGTTTTCCACTTGAAAGACGTGCTAGCCGCGCCACCCATGGGCGTGCCCATGCCGAGCCAACTGGACACGGAGGTGCTCGAGGCGCTCACGGCGCTTGGATACAGCTTGGTGGAGGCCCAGGCCGCGATCCAGGCCATCCCGGAGGATGCGCCGGAGGATGTCGAAGAGCGGGTGCGACTGGCGTTGCGCTTCTTTGCGAAGCCCTGAGAGGCGCAATTCCGCCAACTGAACCAGGCCTGTGCGCGAGCGGGCTCGGCGGCAATGGGTACGAATCTCCATAGAGGCGAGTGGTTCGCAGGCTACCCATTTGGGGCTTTCCAGCGGCCGCAGAGCGCTGCGAACCGGTCCCATTTGTGGCCGGCTAGACAAAATGGAGGCCTTCAGGTATGATTTCGGGCGTTCTGCGTCTTCCCCGCCTGGAAGGCCGCATCGCCTCAGTGCGCTAGGGCCGGTGCGATATCGGGGAAGGCGCTGTTCGGGCAAAGCCACATCGCCGAAGGCTCCTCGGGAGGTCTCATGACGGATTTGGTGAAGAATCTCTCCAGCGAACTCCAGCGTCAAATCGACACATTTTCCCCTGAGGTTGAAATCAAGGATATCGGATCAGTCTTGGAAGCGGGCGATGGCATCGCCCGTGTTTCGGGTCTTTCGGCGGTAAAGTCGCAGGAGCTGATCCGGTTTGCAAACGGGATCATGGGGATCGCCTTCAATCTGGACCGCGACGCTGTGGGCGTGCTCATCATGGGCGAATATGACAAGATCGAAGAGGGGATGCTGGTCTATAGCACCGGCCGCATCGCCTCCGTCCCGGTGGGCGAAGGCTTGGTGGGACGCGTGGTCAACGCTCTGGGTGAGCCGATCGACGGAAAGGGGCCGCTCAGTTTCGACGAATACCGGCCAGTTGAGCGCATCGCGGCGGGTGTGGTCGAGCGGAAGGATGTCGATACGCCGGTGCAGACCGGAATCAAGGCTATCGACGCCATGATCCCGATCGGGCGGGGCCAGCGCGAGCTTATCATCGGCGACCGCCAGACCGGGAAGACGGCGCTGGCGATCGATACCATCATCAACCAGGTGGGCAAGGACCTGCTCTGTATTTATGTGGCCATCGGGCAGAAGCGGGCCGCGGTGGCCCGCACCGTCGCTACCCTGCAACGCTTCGGCGCCATGGATCATACAATCGTGGTCGTCGCAGCTGCCGACGACCCGGCTGCGCTGCAATACCTGGCACCCTACGCCGGCTGCGCCATGGGCGAGGCCTTCGCAGAACAGGGCAAGGATGCCCTGGTGGTCTATGATGACCTGACAAAGCATGCATGGGCTTACCGCCAAGTCTCGCTGCTCTTGCGCCGCCCGCCAGGCCGGGAGGCCTATCCTGGAGATGTGTTCTACCTTCACAGCCGCCTGCTGGAGCGCGCTGTCAGGTTGGCAGATCAATTCGTGATCGTCGCCAAGGAGCATGAGGGGGAGGCCACTCTGGAAGACTCGGTCGACGGCAAAGCCTATGGCGGTCCGCTGGCCGAGAAGGAGGCCAGGCAGGCGCTGGAGGCGATGGAGAAGGCCGGAGAATACCGTGTCGCCAAGCTGAAGGGCAGCGGCGGATCCTTGACCGCGCTGCCGATCATCGAAACGCAGTTGGGTGACGTATCGGCCTATATCCCGACCAACGTGATCTCGATCACAGATGGTCAGATCTATCTCGAGACCGACTTGTTCAATGCCGGTATTCGCCCGGCCATCAACGCCGGCCTATCGGTTTCGCGCGTGGGTGGCGATGCTCAATCCAAGGCAATCCGCCAGGTGGCAGGGCGCCTGCGCCTCGACATGGCCGCCTATCGCGAGGTGGCAGCCTTTGCCCAATTTGGCTCCGACCTGGACAAGGCCACGCAAGCTCAGCTGAGCCGGGGTCAGCGTATGCAGGAAATCCTCAAGCAGCCGCAGTATCAACCCTATGAACTGGAGCAAGAGGTGGCGGTTCTTTGGGCGGCCACGCAGGGCTACGCCGACGAGGTTCCGGTCGACGGAATCACGGCCTGGGAGAATGCCTTGCTGAGAAACCTGGAAGCAGCCTATCCGGAAGTGCTGCGGGATATCGCTGAGAAGAAGGTGATCACAGAGGAAACGGAGGCCAAGCTCAGGGAGGCCGTGGAAACCTTCAATCGAAGCTGGGCAGCCTGACGCCGATCCGAGGAGCAAGCTGCGATGTCATCTGCCCGCGAAATGCGGCTCCGGATCCGGAGCATTCAAAACATCTCCCAGGTCACGCGTGCCCTGGAGGCGGTCAGTGCCAGCCGGGTGCGCAAGGCCGAAGCCCGCGTCCGGCAAAGCCGGCCCTATGCCGATAATGCCTGGGAACTCCTGCGGCACCTCTCGCTGCAACCGGCGAAAGAGGCCGTGCATCCTTTCCTGGCGGTGCGCAATCCCGTCCGCAACATCCTGGTGGTGCTCATCAGCGGTGATCGCGGTTTGGCCGGGGCATACAACACCAACGTGATCCGCTACGCGCTGAACACGTTCGATGCCGCTCCCGTCCCCGTCCGGTACATCGCGGTTGGCCGTCGTGGGCGGGACATGCTGCACCGCCGACAGAAGGAATTGATTGCCGAATTCAGCGATTTGCCGGCCGAGCCCACCTTCGCCGATGTCTCGGCTATCGGCCGCCTGACCACGCAGGAATTCCTGGAGGGGAAAGCGGATCAGGTCTTCCTTGTTTACACCGACTTCGTGAGTCTGCTGCGGCAGGTGCCGAATTCGAAGATGTTGCTCCCGGTGAGCTTCGAGCCGCTCCCGCTGGGCGCTGGGGAGCCGCCCCCTAGTTCCGCCCGGGAGCGTTCAGGTCCGCTGCCAACGTACATCTATGAGCCGAGCCGGGAGGCCTTGATAGACCGCATCGTACCGCGACTGACAGAAATGCAGATCTTCCAGGCGGTCAACGAGTCGCTGGCAAGCGAGCACGCCGCGCGCATGGTGGCGATGCGCAACGCCACCGAGAACGCCGAGGAGTTGGCCGCGGGGCTGAGGCTGATCTACAACAAGGCCAGACAGCAGGCCATTACGAGTGATATGCTGGATATTGCTGGCGGCGCCGAGGCGCTGGCCAGCGCTGGGAAGAAGTAAAGCCGGGCAAAGCCGGTGTTGGAGGGAAGCATGGCACGTTCGAAGGGTCGCGTGGCGCAAGTTCGAGGCGCCGTTGTCGATTGCGAATTTCCGCCGGGCGGAATGCCGGAGATTAACGAAGCCGTAGAGATCCCTAGAGACGGGGCCAGCCCTTTGGTGCTTGAAGTTCAATTGCACCTTGGCGACAGCGCTGTCCGCACAGTCGCTATGGATACGACCGACGGGCTGCAACGGGGCATGACCGCCTATGCAACCGGTGCACCGATCCGTGTCCCGGTGGGTGAGCCCACGCTCGGGCGCGTGTTTAATGTCTTGGGACAGCCGATCGACAAGGCTGGGCCGGTTGAGGCTTCGGAATACCAGCCCATCCACCAGCCTGCGCCCTCCTTTGAGGAGCAAGCGACCTCTATCGAGGTTTTCGAAACGGGTCTGAAAGTCATTGATCTCATCGCCCCCTTCACGCGCGGCGGCAAGACGGGCATCTTCGGCGGTGCCGGCGTGGGCAAGACGGTCATCATCATGGAGCTCATCCGCACGATAGCGACCGTTCATAAGGGCAATTCCGTCTTCGCCGGAGTGGGTGAACGAACCCGCGAAGGCACCCAGCTTTATCGCGAGATGCTCGAATCGGGCGTGATGAAGGACACGGTGATGGTCTTCGGCCAGATGAACGAGCCCCCAGGCGTGCGGCTGCGGGTGGGCCTTACGGCGCTGACCATGGCTGAGTACTTCCGGGATCAGGGCCGGGACGTGCTGCTTTTTATCGATAACATCTTCCGCTTCAGTATGTCGGGCTCGGAGGTCTCCGCCCTGCTCGGGCGGATGCCGTCGGCCGTGGGGTACCAGCCCACGCTCGCCACCGAGATGGGCGATCTGCAGGAACGCATCACTTCCACTCGCACGGGCTCCATCACCTCCATGCAGGCCATCTACGTGCCCGCCGACGACTACTCCGACCCGGCGCCGGTGGCAACCTTCACCCACCTGGATGCCACCATCGCGCTCGAGCGATCGATCGCCGAGAAGGGCATCTACCCCGCCGTTGACCCACTCGCGTCAACCTCCCGGATTTTGGATCCCCAGATCGTGGGAGAGGAGCACTACACCGTCGCCCGGGAAGCCCAGCAGGTTCTCCAGCGATACAAGGACCTCCAGGATATCATCGCCATCTTGGGCATCGAGGAATTGAGCGAGGAAGACAAACTGGTGGTCTCGCGAGCGCGCAAGATCGAGCGATTTTTCTCTCAGCCGATGTTCGTTGCCGAGCAATTCACCGGGCAGGAAGGCCGCTATGTCTCGCTGCGGGAGACGGTGCGAGGCTTCCGCGAGATCCTGGATGGCAAGCATGACGACTTGCCGGAGCAGGCCTTCCATATGGTTGGGAACATCGATGAGGCCGTAGAGAAGGCCGAGCGGCTTGCGACGGAAGGCTAGCGGGGAGGCTGCGCATGCCCATACGCTGTGAGATCGTAACCCAGGATCGTGCCCTCTATGAAGGTCCTGCCGATATGGTCCTGGCTCCGGGATCTGAGGGGGAACTCGGCATTCTTCCGAACCACGCCCCTCTGCTCACGACTCTGGGCTATGGTGTCCTGCGGGTCCGGCATGGGAAAGAGGAACGGGCCTTCACGGTCGCTGGAGGCGTGCTTGAAGTGCGCCCCGATGTGGTCATCGTGCTGGCGGACGTTGGCGAGAGGGTTGATGAGATTGACCTGGGGCGAGCCGAAGCAGCCAGGGCCCGCGCCGAGGAATTGCTAGCGAAAGGCCCGCCCCCTGACATGCATGAATACCTCAAGATCCGGTCTGCGCTGCGGCGCTCGCAGCTGAGACTGGAAGCGGTGCGGCGCTATGGGCGCGGTGCGCACCCGGATAGGCCATCGAGGCCTGAGCCGGAAGATTAGCTATGCCACTCTTTGGCAAGGATTTGGGCATCGATCTGGGGACGGTCAATACCCTCATTTGTGAGGGGAATGAGATCGTCCTTCACGAGCCCACAGTTGTCGCCATCGATATCGAAGAATTGAAGATCGTGGATGTGGGCCACTCGGCCCGTGACATGGATGGCCGGGTGCCTGAGGTGATCGAAGTCTCGCGCCCCCTGAGAGAGGGCGTGATCGCCGATTTCGAGGTTACCCACCGGATGCTGGGGCACTTCATCGAGAAGGTCAGCGGCCCCTCGAGGCTGTTCAAGCCGCGGGTGATGATCACGGTTCCCCTGGGAGCCACGAGCGTTGAGCGGCGGGCAGTTCATGAGGCTGCCTTGCAGGCGGGCAGTCGCGAAGTCCATCTGATCCAGGAGCCGCTGGCAGCCGCCATCGGTGTGGGTTTGCCGATCGCCACGCCCTCGGGCAACATGGTGGTTGTCCTCGGCGGGGGCGTAACTCAGGCTGCCGTGATGGCGATGAGCGGGATTGTGGCATCTGACGCTGTGCGCATAGGCGGATTGAAGCTCGACGATGCCATTGCCAGCTATGTGCGCAAGAAATATGGCCTGATCATCGGTCCCCACACGGCCGAACAGGCCAAGATCCGCATCGGGGCGGCGATTCCACAGGACGAGGAGAAGTCCATCGAGCTCCAGGGACAGGATCAGGTTTCAGGCTTGCCACGGCCGGTGACTCTATCCACGGGTGAGATCGTGGAGGCCCTTCAAGAGACATTGCATCTGATGGTGGCAGCCGTCCGGAATGTGCTGGAGCGGACGCCACCGGAATTGGCCTCGGATATCATCGATCGAGGCATGGTCATCTGTGGCGGCAGCGCCCTGCTGCGGGGGATGGACAAATGGCTCACGCATGAGACGGGCGTCCCTGCCTATCTCGCGGATGAGCCTGTCGCCTGCGCCGCCAAGGGTGCGGCCCGCGGCCTGACCATGCTGGAACGCCTGCGGCGAAACCTGCCGGCCGTATGAAATCTCTGCGCAGACGAGGCCGTGCCTTGGGGCGCGGCTTCTTTTCTTAATGTGCAGCCAAACTCCTTGTGGCCAGATATTGATCCTCAGGAATGAAGAACACACCCGCCGCATCTTGGCGGGCGTTGAGGTGAAAGGCAGGTAGGGGCTGAGTCTAATCGAGATAATAGGTCATCTGCTGCAGGTGCAGCACGGGATCGATATATTGCACTTTGATATTCTCTGGCACGACCAATGCGATCGGCGCGTAGCAGAGGATGGCTTCGATGCCGGCTGAAATAAGGCGCTCAGTCACTTCCTGGGCCACTCCCGCCGGCACCGCGAGCATGGCCATTCGCAACCCCATTCCCCGAAGGTCCTGCTCCAGATGACTGACATCCCGTACGATGAAGCGCCCGGCCTTCTGGCCAATCTTCTGGGGGTCACTGTCGAACACTGCCACGACTCGGAACCCACGGTCCACGAAGCCACGGTAATGCGCGATGGCCGAGCCCAGATCTCCGGCGCCGATCAGGGCCACATCCCAGATGCGGTCAACCTTCAAGATCTTTCGAAGCTGCTCGGCCAGGAATTGGATGTCATAGCCCGTGCCCTGTTTGCCGAATTCGCCGAACTGGGAGAGGTCCTTGCGAATCTGGGCTGAGGAGATGCCCAGGCGGCCGCCAAGCTCCTGCGAAGAAGTGATCTCCCGGCCCTCGGAGGCCATTTGGGTAAGCTCCCGCAAGTACAGGGGAAGACGACCGATGACGATGTCTGGGATCTTGCTAGCGGCCATACCACCCTCCCATGTAATTCAGTAAAGATGGACCCAATCTAGCATATATCGATAGCTTGGCCAAACCATAACATATAGCGGCAGGTATGTGTAGGGTTATAATGGCGCGGCTGTGGGAGTTGAGCGCGAGCATGAGTAATACGAATTTCCTGGATGAGGTGACGATCGAGGTGGCCTCCGGACGAGGAGGTAACGGCATTGTCCATTTCCGGCGCGAAAAGTTCGTGCCACGTGGCGGCCCAGATGGCGGCGATGGGGGCAGGGGGGGGGATGTCATTCTGGAGGTGGATCCGCGCTTGAACACCCTCGCGCCCTTCCGCCGCAAACGGCGGTTCCGGGCTGAGGATGGCAGGCCAGGTGGGGGAAGCAACAAGACCGGGCGAAGCGGGAGCGATCTTGTGATCAAGGTCCCTCCTGGCACCCAGGTGCGGGACGCCGCCAACGGCCATGTCCTGGCAGATCTGGTGCATCCGGGCCAGCAACTCGTCGTATGCAAGGGCGGGCGCGGGGGACGCGGGAATGCCCGTTTCGCGACGTCTCGAAACCAGGCGCCTCGCATGGCCGAGAAGGGTGAGCCGGGCCAGGAGCGCCGGTTGGAATTGGAGCTCCGGCTTATCGCCGATATCGGCATTATCGGGGTTCCCAACGCCGGCAAATCGACATTTCTCTCGCGGGTGACCCATGCCAAGCCGAAGATTGCCGATTACCCCTTCACAACCCTGATCCCCAATCTGGGCGTTGCCGATCTGGATGAAGAGACCAGCCTGGTGCTGGCAGATATTCCCGGGCTGGTTGAAGGGGCGCACGAGGGTGTAGGCTTGGGGACCGCCTTTTTGCGGCATGTGCAACGCACGCGCGTGCTGATTCATCTCCTCGATGGCCTGTCCAAGGACCCTCTGGCTGACTACTCGCAGATCAACACCGAGCTGGCGCTCTTCGATCCTAATCTGGGAGCCAAGCCGCAGATCGTGGCCATCAACAAGGTCGATCTGCCGGAGGTCAGGGAATCGATCCCCAAGCTGAAGAAACGATTCAAGGCTCTCGGCCATGATGTTCTGGCCATCTCAGCGCTCACCGGAGAAGGCCTACGAGAACTGCTCTACGCTGCCGCACGCAAACTGGTCGAGGAGGGGCCGGTCGCCCCGGAGGAGGAACTGCCGGTCTACCGTCCTGGGCCCGCCGCGGGCGAGTTCACGCTGGAGCGCGAACCAGATGGAGGCTGGAGGGTCCGCGGTGAGGCAATCGAGCGAGCCGCGGTGATGACCTATTGGGAGTACGATGAGGCCATCCGCCGCTTTCAATCGACGCTCGAGCGTCTGGGGATACACGACGCACTGCGTGAAGCGGGCGTAAAGAGCGGTGATACCGTGCGCATCGGGGAGTATGAACTGGAATGGGTGGACTGATTGGCGTCTTTGGTGGGACCTTCGATCCGCCCCACCTGGCCCATTTGATCCTGGCGGATGAGGCCCGCCACGAGCTGGCTTTGGAGAAGGTGCTCTGGGTGGTCACTGCGCAGCCTCCGCATAAGCCGGGCAGACCCATAACCCCGGTTGAACACAGGGTGGAGATGGTCCAGCGCCTGATGGCGGCGGATCCGGCCTTCGAGCTCTCCAGGGCCGATTTGGATAGAGCGCCGCCCCATTATGCCATCGGAACCCTGGAGTGGCTTCGCGAGAGGTTCCCAGAGACAGGCTTCGTCTATCTTATGGGCGCAGACTCCCTGCGCGATCTACCAGAATGGCATCGGCCACAGGCGTTCCTGACGGCCTGTGAGAAGCTGGTGGTCATGGTGCGCACAGGCGTTGATGTTGACTTGAATGAGGTCGAAGCCTTGGTGCCCGGCGTGCGTGATAAGGTCTATTTCCTCTCGGTGCCTTCGCTCGAAATTTCATCGGAGGATATACGTGAACGAGTCCGGGCAGGCAGGGCGTTCCGCTATTTCCTGCATCCCGTGGTGGCTAGCTACATCCTTGATCATGGACTCTATCAATGAGCTTGCTGCGTGATCGTGCCTTCCGGGCCGCGGCCTTTGCGCATTGGGCTGTGGATGTGATGAATAGCCAATATCCGCTTCTCCTGGCCGCGCTCAGCGGGCCCCTAGGACTAAGCTATACCATCGTCGGCATCCTGAGCGCCATTTACAGCCTGAGCGGCTCACTATCGCAACCGATCTTCGGACACTGGGCCGATCGGATGGGCCATCGGCGCATTGCCGCCGGCGGGTTGCTGGTCATGCTGTTCTCCTTCGCCGCGGCGTTGCTCCTGGAGGGCATGGCGACCCTGGGGATCCTGATATTGATGGCGGTCGGCTCAGCGGCCTTCCATCCAGCCGCCGCGGCAGAGGCCGCCCGCCGCGGACGCGTACACCTGGATCGGCAAGAGAATACGGCCGCATCGATTTTCTTTCTCTTTGGCCAGGGAGGTCTGTTCCTGGGACCGCTCTTTGGTGGTGCCCTGCTCGATTGGGGAGGCAGCCGCGCACTGCTCCTGCTGCTGCTCCTCCTGATCCCGGTTGGGTGGCTGTTGCTCGGCGGCGGGCGCCGGAGCGTACCGAAGGCCTCTCCAACCCCGCAGGTAGCGAGCCCTGAGCCTAAAAGGCTCGCGGTGCCGCTGATGGTCTTGCTGCTCTTTACGAGTCTGGTGGCGGCCCGCTCGTGGGTTCAGACGTCTATGACCGCCTTCCTGCCAAAATACCTGGGCGACCTCGGTTTTCGCCCCAGCCTGTATGGGGGCGTGACCTCGCTCTTCATGGGGGCTTCCGCAATCGCTGGCGTTCTTGGAGGTATGCTCGCCGACCGCTATGGAAAACGGTCTGTGGTCAGCCTCTCGTTGATGCTGGCCGCACCTCCCCTGGCACTGATCCCGAATTATCAATCGGCGGGGATGATCACCCTGCTTTCATTTTGGGCGGGTGGCGCGCTGGGCGTTTCCTATAGCATACTGGTCGTCCTCGGCCAGAATATGTTTCCTCGCCGGGAGGGGATGGCCTCGGGATTGGTGCTGGGCTTCACGTTCGCAAGCGGCTCGATCGGCGCACTCTTCAGCGGAATGCTGGTCGACCTGGCGGGCTTTCAGGCATTCTACGGAGCCCTCGCAGGGCTAGCGGTCTTGGCCGGGCTCCTCGGACTCGGATTGCGGAATCTCGAAGGCCAGGCCAGGTTTGCGCCGGAGCATACCGTCCACTAATCCCCCGTTCATCTGGGGGCGATGGGCTACCTTTCGTCGGAGCCTGCCTATGTGGGGCTCACCCTTTCCCTGCATGCGGGACTAGCCGCAAGGTGTGATAGCCGCCGCCGCCATGCAGGGCTACAATGAAGCCGGCCCAGCATTGCTCGCAGGCTGAGGCCATGGGGCTGAAGGGGAGGTAGCCATGAATACGACCATTCGCTCATCGCGCTGGTTTCTTCCGGTCTTCTTTGTCGTGCTGGCCGCCGCATTGGTTGTCTACGCGCTCGTTCGAACGAGTCGCGCACCAGAGAGCATGCAAGAAGGGGGCGCTGTGGACCCGGTCCGCTACGCCTACTTGGGGGAGGGGCGGCCCACTGCACCGGTCGATCCCTGCTCTTTGCTGAGTGAGGAGACGGTTGCGCGGGCGATTGGGCTTCCAGTGGGCGGTCCTCAGACACTAGAGGTGGATAATCCTCTGGGCGAACAGCACTGCGTCTTCCCGAGCGCTTCGGATCCTTCAGAGCCCTTGGTCCGGCTGGTAACCGTTTTTCAGGAAGGCATGGATCCAGTGCTCGTCCAGAACGGCTACACCGTCCAGCATCTCTTCCAAGGCAAGCGAGTGGGCGAAGGCCGGGTGCAGGATGTGATGGGCATCGATCATGAGGCGTTCTGGGGCGGCGTAGGCGAGGAGTTATGGAATGGGCTTCATGTTCGCACAGCCGATGTCTACCTCCAGGTCCGCGTCAATCTGGACGACTCCGGCAAAGCCCTGCAAAGTGCCAAGATTATCGCCGTCGCTGCTCTCCGAAACCTTTTCCGGTAGGGGACCGCTCTCCTTGTGTTGAAGCCGCGAAGTTCTGGAGGGCTAGCTAGCCATCCGATAAGGGTGGCTCCTCTCCGGTGGCTATGGGCCGCGCGGGATCGCTGCACCATTCCGACCAGGATCCGGCATAGAGCCGCGGCTCGTGCAGCCCTGCATGGACCATCGAGAGGATGTTGTGGCAGCCGGTAACTCCAGAACCACAGTATACGATTGCCTGTGCAGAATCGCGTGTGCCGAGCAGTCGCCTCCAAGAGCGGCGCAGGCTCTCGGGGCTTCGAAATCGGCCCTGCGGATCGAGGTTCGTGCCCCAGAAGCGGTTTCGTGCACCGGGGATATGGCCGGCCACCGGGTCGAGGGGTTCTTCTTCTCCCAGGTAGCGCTCCCGGGAGCGCGAATCGATCAATAGCAGATCCTGAGCGCCGAGCAAGTCCTCCAAGGTCACCAACCGGTCGGGACGGGGCCGGGGCACAAAGGTTCGCCGTGACCGCCTTTCGGGGTCCGTTGTGAGAGGGAAGCCAGCCTCGATCCAGGCTTGAATCCCGCCGTCTAGCACGGCGGAGGCCGGATGCCCTAGATAGCGCAAAGACCACCAAAGTCGGGCCGCGAAGCCACCGCCACGATCGTCATAGGCGATAACCTGTACGTGTTCGTCGATGCCCAACCGGGCGAAGGTTTCGGCAAGCAAATCAGTTGGTGGAAGCGGATGCCTGCCGTTGCGCCCTGTGCGCGGTGCGCACAGGGCACGGTCGAGGTGGACATAGACGGCGCCTGGGATATGCCCTATCAGGTAGGCCCCTTCGCCTGCATCCGGATCTTCGAGATCGAAGCGGCAATCGAAAACCGCCCAGTCAGGATCCCGCATATGGGCATGCAGCGTGGGAGCATCCACGAGAGTGGCAAACATCCTGGCAGCGCTCTCCTTGAGTGGGAGACCGGCCGGAGCCTAGGTCTCTTCGTCGGGTAGCGTCGACGACGGAGCCGCCTTCCGGAGTTGTTCGAGCGAGACTCGGTTGGTGTGTTTGCAGCGCGGGCACGGGGCATCATAATGCGTGCCTCCGCTCTCCTCGAGCGCCTCGAGTGCGAAGGCGATTTCCTCCCGTTTTAAGGCGAAGCTCCAACCGCATCGATAACAGCGAATCTGCATTTTGTGCTCCTTCGTGTGCCTACTTCTTAGGTTTGCTCACGGCCAGTCCGATGCCGGCCAGGGTTACGGCTGCGCCCACAAGCCGTAGGACGGATGGGATCTCGTCCAGGAATAAGTATGCCAAAAAACCTGCTGATATGGGCTCGCCGAGTAGACTCACCGAGACCGTTGTGGCAGAAAGATGCCGCAGGGCCCAATTGTACGTCGAATGCGCGAGAAGTTGTGGGAAAAGTGCCAGCAGCAGGAAGAGCAAGTAGGTCCTGGGCTGGAAGCCGTGCAGCGGGACGTCCTTTCCGAGGCTGATGGCAAGCAGGCCGATCGCCGCGAATCCATAGACCAGAGTGATGTAGGGCAGAAGGGGAAGCCGGGCGCGCAAATCCCTCCCAATGATGAGGTACGCCGCGCCGGCGATCCCGCCAGCCAGTGCAAGAAAATCCCCGAAGAGCGGGCCGCGGGAGCCTCCAGCCCCGAGTAGGCAGGTGAGCAAGCCTGTGCCCTGGCAGGAATCACTTCCTGCGATGACAACGCCTCCAACCAGCGCCAAGGTAAGGCCCAACCAGGTTCTTATAGGCACGGACTCCTTCAAGAAGACCGGTGAGAACACCGCCACGAAGAGAGGTGTCGTCTGGACGAAGACAACCGAACTCGTCACCGTTGTGTATTCGAGCGAGGTGATCCAGGTGCCGAAGTGCAGCGCAAGGAACAGGCCCGAGAGCACGCTCAGCAGCCACTGTCTGCTGGTCAAAGACGTGAGTGTCGAGCGTTGTGGGGACAGGGCCAGGACCGGAATCAGAATGAGGCTTGCCAGGCCGAGCCTATAGGTAGCGATGCCGAGGGAATCGGCGTCTTGCTGGGCATAGCGGATGAGAACAGAGGAGGTGGAAGCGGCGAAGATGCCCACAGCCATGGCCGCGGCCGGAGGAAGGCTCGGCGCTGGGAGAGGGCTGTCATCCTGCGGGCTGGAAAAGCGTTTCTTGACAAAAGCAAACACGGGAGAATACAATCGCTAATGGCCTTATCGCCGGCGTGAACGCCGATGGTAGCTGATTCGACGGCGGGGGTCAAATGTTTCTTCTTCGCCAAAGGACGGGAGGTTGTTTTCGATGCTATTGGAACTTCCCAAGCTGGATTATCCCTATGACGCGCTTGAGCCCTACATCGACGCGCGCACTATGGAAATCCATCATGGCAAACATCACGCCAGCTATATTGCCAAGACGAATGCAGCCCTAGAGGGGTACCCGGATCTGCAGGAGAAATCACTGGAGGCTTTGCTGGCCGATCTGAGTCAGGTGCCGGAGGCGGTCCGCACAGTGATTCGCAGCAATGGTGGCGGCGTGGCCAACCACAGCCTCTTCTGGAAAACCATGGCCCCGGGCGCGGGCGGCGCTCCCCAGGGCCCACTGGCGGATGCGATCGAAGCCGCGTTCGGCAGCTTCGAGGAATTCCGCACATCCTTTTCGAGCGCTGCGGGCGGCGTGTTCGGCAGCGGCTGGGCATGGCTGGTGAAGGATGCGAATGGCGGGCTCAAGGTCATGACCACGCCCAATCAAGATACGCCTCTCTCCCAAGGTCTCACGCCATTGATGACTCTCGACGTCTGGGAACATGCCTACTATCTGAAGTATCAAAACAGGCGGCCGGAGTACATTCAGGCCTGGTGGAATGTCGTCAATTGGTCGGAAGTCAGCCGGCGCTATGAAAGCTGAGGGGAATCGTCGGGCTTAGGGGTGATGCCGGTGCCGTCTCACACGCACACAATCTGGAGGATTGGGACATGACTCACATTATCACAAGTCTGTGCCTCCGCGATGCCGGATGCGTTGAAGTTTGTCCGGTGGAGTGCATCGTACCAGGGAAGCCGATTGATCAGTGGCCCTGGTACTACATCGACCCTGATACGTGCATCGACTGCGGTGCATGCATCCCGGAATGCCCTTACGAGGCCATCTTCCCTGAGGATGAGGTCCCGTCCGAATATGCTGCCAAGGGCGGGGAGTATCAGAGCATGCCCGCAGGAACCGCAGGATTTGACACCGTTTACGACGGGGAGAATCACCACGGCGAACCCGTCCACCTCGAGCATACCCGCATTCTCGAAGCGGGCCAGGTTGTGGACCTCACGCCAGACATCCAGCCCAATTACGACTACTTCCAGAAGGGACCTGGATACAGCGCCCTCGAGGAATAATCGGGTCTGAAAGCGAGATCTTCGCCGATCCGAATCCGCCGATCTCCGCCTGGTTGAAGTTGCTGGAGATGGGCAAGTTCCGAAAGAAAAGAGGGAGCCGGTTGGCTCCCTCTTTGTGCATCCCGAATCCTCATGCCAGCGCCTTTCTCACCAGTCGGGATAAGGCAGAGGGTTAGATGGGATCGACGTATTAGGAGGCGTACCGCACCGAGCGGGACAGCCTCGGAGAGATGAGCGTACCTGCGGGTGCTCTTTTTGGTGCGCAGACCCGGCGGGTTGTGGAGAACTTCCTCGTCTCTGGCATCCGGCCCTGGCGCGCTTTCATCCCTCTCGCATTTCAATCGCCGGTGCCCGCCTCCGTTGCCTTGCGACGCCTCCCCAGAAGTGGAAGGGACCATCCACCCTCGCCGCCCACGCGCAGATCCTTATGCTGGAAGCGCAGCAGCGCCAGCACCGAGAGAACGAGACCCGCAGCGGCCAGGGCTAAGACCCATTCCAGCTTTAAGCCGTTCAACGCATCCCCGCCCTGATAATAGTGGATGGGCAGATATCGAGCCACATCCTCAAGTTCGGTGATCATGCCGCTGAAGCCCTCGATGAAGAAACTCGCCACCAGGACCACTCCCCCGAGGGTAGCCGCCAGCCGGCGAGAGGGTACAAGCAGGCTGAGGAGGGCCGTGAGGGCGCCGAAGAGAAAGACGATGGCCAAGACCGATACGAAGGGCAACGCCAGCTGTGCGGGTGTCAGATCCATGCCGCTTGCCGGCAAAGGCAACACGAGCCCCAACCAACCGATGATGCAAATGGCGGCGGCTGTGGATAGGAAGGCAAACATCCGCGCCAGGAACATCTTCGTGCGACTGATGGGTTGGCCCATCAGCAGATCGAGGTGCCCGCTCTCCTCGTCGGCGGCCAGCAGGCCGCTGCCGGCGAGCACTGCGAAGATACCCAGGAGCAGGGGCATGTAGCTGAAGAACTCGATGTTCAAGAATCCTTCGGGAGTGGCGAATTCGCTGAAATCCCCAAAGAAGGCGATGAATTCTTCCGGATAGATTTCCAGAAGCTGCTGAAGTTGCTCGCTCTGAGAGGAGATCGAATCGTAGAAGGGCATCAGCAAGAGCCCGAGCAGAAATAGCGCCAGTCCCCAACCCAGGATTTGGCCGCGGGCCTTCCTTAACGCGTGAAGGTAGACGACTCTCATTATTCGACCTCCTTGTCGCCTGCGGCGTAGTAGGTGATGAAGATCTCCTCGAGCGATGGGCGCTCCGTCTCGATCTCGATGACCGGCTTGTCTGCCAGGGCTCGGATCAGCGGCTCCATATCGCCTTCCACTTGGAGCAAGAGGGATCGCGGGTCTGCGCCGTTGAGCACCTTAACCCCCTGGATGTTGGCGAATTCCTGCAGGTTCACCGGTTCGCGGAACCGCACCTGTGCCCGGCGCAGCGCCCGGCTGAGCAAGTCCTGAGTATTGGCCACCTCGACCACCTCGCCGGCGCGGATAATGGCGACCTGGTCAGCAATCCGTTCGACAACACTGATGATATGGGAGGAGAAGAAGATGGTGGCACCATCCTGGCGGGCCTCCTCCAGGATGGCCAGCAGTTCTCGCTGGATCAAGGGATCCAAACCAGTGGTGGGCTCATCGAGCATGAGCAACTCAGGCTTGTGCATCAAGGCCTGGATGAGGCCGATCTTCTGTTTGTTGCCGTGAGATAGGTTGCGAACCGGCATGCGAAGATCCACGTCCAGGCGCTCCGCCAGGCGGCGGATATGGGCTGGATCCGCTTGCCGGCCCCGCAAATCGTTGAAGAATCGTAGAGTCGCCTCGCCTGTCAGGCTGCCATCGAGCTGGAGCTCGCCTGGCAGATACCCGACCCGACGGCGTACCTCCACCGATTGGCGTTGTGGATCCATTCCAAGCACCCTCAGCGTGCCGCCGTTGGGGCGGATGAGATCCAGCAGGCAACGGATTGTGGTGGTCTTGCCTGCGCCGTTTGGGCCTAGGAAGCCGAAAATCTCCCCGCGGCGAACCTCAAAGGAGGCTCCCCGCAGAGCCTGCACGGATCCATAGGATTTCTTCAGGCCTTCCACCTCGATGGCAAGGTCTTGCGACATTGGAACCTCCGCTGCGGTTATCTCGATGAATTCATCCTTGCAAGTATAAGCGCTGTTCGGGGAGGTTCCTGACCTGTTCCTGATTTCCACCTGATGATCTGAGATGTGATCGGGATCCTTCGCCTTGGTGCAGATGCGAAGCGGGTTGCGCCAGGGGTATAATCTCTTCACGATGAGTGAGCGGGGGTTGCGCCTGGCCCCGAACCAATGGGAAAGCATGCTCCAGCATGTGGAGCGTTGCTTTCCGGAGGAGGGTTGCGGGCTGCTCGCCGGCAGGGATGGCTCCATTCTGCGAGTTCATATCATCGAGAATTGCCTGCACTCCCCCTTTCGCTTTCGCATGGAACCCAAAGCTCAATTGGAAGCCTTTCAGCAAATTGAGGCGGAGGGATTGGTGTTGCTGGCTATCTTCCACTCTCATCCCCACGGCCCCGAAGGGCCTTCCCTCGCCGACCTTGAGGAGCATGCATACCCTGATGTGATCCACATCATCTGGTCGCGATCTGGGAACCGCTGGTCGTGCAAAGCCTTCCGCCTGGACTCTGGGCGACCTGAAGCCATCCCGCTCACAATGGACGCCGAGGGCCAGAGTCCGGGTTCCGACCGCGCCGAAGGAGGAATTGGAACATGATATGGGGCTTGCTTGCGCTGGCGCTTGCATACCTTCTGGGATCCGTGCCCGTCGGCCTGCTTGTGGTGCGGGCGAGGCGTGGCAGAGACATTCGGAAGTGGTACAGCGGCAGGACTGGCGCCACGAACGTCATGCGTGTGGCGGGGTATTGGGCCGGGCTGGTCACCGTGCTGGGGGATGTCGGCAAGGCGACTCTCGCAGTGGCCGTGGCGCGCTGGCTCACCGGAGGGCATGCAGGGTTCGTGGCGGCGGCGGGTGCGGCCGCTGTTCTGGGGCACAACTATTCCATCTTCTTGCTGGAAAGAGGGGGGGGCGGCTACCAGCTGAAAGGCGGCGCAGGCGGAGCGAGCGCCTTTGGCGCCGCGGTGGGTCTTTGGCCGCCATCCGGCCTCATCTTGCTTCCCCTTGCGGGCGCGGTCTATTACGGGATTGGCTATGCCTCCGTCACGACGATGAGCGTGCCTCTGGGTGCGGGCGTGATCTTCGCCCTGCGGGCTCTTCGGGGTGTGGGACCTTGGGAGTATATCGCCTTCGCAATTGCAGTCGAGGCCTTGATCATATGGGCCTTGCGTCCGAACATTCGGCGGCTGCTTGATGGGGAGGAGCGGCTGGTGGGCTGGCGGGCAAGCCGTCGCAAAAGCGGCAAGGCCGAGGCAGGGAAGGAGCAGGGGGTGGATTGAGCCGCTTTGGGAATCAGGTGGCGAACAAGATGGCGGCCAGGCCGGCTACGGTAACCACGCCGATCTCAAGCCACGTAGCCTGCCCCGTGCGACCCTGACGCCAGGCCGCGAGCGCGGCGTTCCCTGAATAGAAAGCCAACCCAAGAAGGAGTGACTCCTGCAGGGGCTTGATGGGCCAATAATGGAGTGCCCACGATATTTGCCCACCAAACCATGCCAGGATCGATCCCTGCCATATCGCCGTCGGGATTGACGCTCCCTCTAGGCGCTGCAGTCGCCAGGAAACGAGCCATCCTGCCAGGATCGTGAGCGGGACGCCAAAGATGGCGCGCATGTCCGTGGCCTTGATTGCGAAGAATGCCCCGGCGAGGAGAAGGTAAGCCAGGGCTCGCAGGCCGGCGGCCGCGAGGTCATAGCGAGGATCGCTTGCATCAACGACGACATATTCTGCAACCAGGACCGCCACCAAGAGCATGGCTGCGATCGGGAGCCCGAGCCAGAGAGCGAGCCCCTCTGGAAGCCGGCTGAGGATGGCGCCGAGGGCCAGGGACGCCAGGGCGGGGACGAACCAGTGTTCGGCGGGTGTGCGTTTGCCTTGCAGTCTTGGGTGGGATTGGAGCAGCCAATCTGTCCCTGTGACGGCGAGTGCGGCGGAGAGGCTGAGCAGGGCAACGCGGGCGTTGAATTCGAAGCGGATTAGCAGACCTGCGAGTGCGAATTGAGCCGAGAACGCAGGCAGCTCGACGATCCGCAGGAGCCCATACGTCAGCAGCACGAGCGCTGCCATGGCGCTCAGGCGGTCGCGGTTGGGGCGGTGCAGGCTGGGGTCCACGCAAGCATTCTAGCATCCCCGGCGAGGGGCGTCCATAAGGGCGTGTGCATCCGGCATTCCCCCCCGAAACACGGCTGCGGTTCAGGTGCCGATCCAATGCGCGAGGCGCTCGCGGACCTGTGCGTTGCCCGGCTGCATGTATAATGGGGCGCCATGGTGGCCTTCATGATGCTGGCTGGCCTCCTGTTGGGGGGCCTGATCAATCTGCTCGCTGATAGCCTGCCGACCGCGCGGCGCGTGACAACGCCCAGGTGTCAGGCTTGTACCGCCCCTCGCGAACCGCTGGCGTGGCTGGCCCTGCCCGGCTGGATCGCGGGCCATGGGCGCTGCCCTTACTGCGGGAGCCACCGGCCAGCACGGGCGGTCCTGGTGGAGATCGCCGCCGCGCTTGGAACCGGATGGCTCTACCTAACGCAGCCCACGGCCGGTGCGTTCCTTCAGTCTTTGCTCATCAGCGCGGTCTTCCTCTTGATCCTGATCATCGATATCGAGCACCGCCTGATCCTGCATGTCGTCAGCCTGCCGTCGGCCTTGCTCATCGGGCTTCTCAACAGCCTGAACGCCGACCTGGGGCTCAAGCGCACCTTGCTCGGCGGGGCGGTTGGCTTTTTCACCTTCTTCTTGCTCTATTTGGCAGGTGTCATCTTCGGGCGGTGGATTGCCCGGAGGCGGTCGGACGCCCCGGAGGAGGAGGCCTTTGGTTTTGGGGATGTTATGCTGGCGATGGTCATTGGGGTCACCGTCGGCTTCCCGGGCGTGATCGAGGCCCTGATACGGGGCATTCTGGCGGCGGGAATCTTCAGCCTGGCATATCTGGCCATCATGGCTCTGCGCCGGCGCTATGAGGCCTTCAGCCCGATCCCGTACGGCCCCTTCCTCATCCTGGGCGGCTGGTGGGTCTACTTCCAGGGCTGGTCGACGCTCGAGAGCCTGCTGGGCATGGGCTGAGCAATCCCGATGTCGCGTTTTCGTTACAATCGCGTCCTCCCGGGCTGACAGAGGCGCTCTCTGGTGCCGCGGTACTAGGCCCCTTCGCTGACCATGTGCCTATAATGAAGGGGAGGGATGAAATCCCGAAAGGGCATCCTATGCGAGGTCGATTGGACAAGCGATTCCTAGGAATTCCCCGTCGACGCCGGAGACACAAGCCACGTGGACAGAGCATCGTCGAGTTCATGGTGCTCTTGCCGGTCCTGCTCATGATGCTCTCTGGACTGATCGAATTTGGGTTCCTCTTGAACTACTATCTGGACCTGATCGATGCCGCCCGCGAAGCGGCGCGGTTCGCGGCCAACGACGACCCGCTGCACAACGATCTTACCGGCGCCTACCAGGACCCTAATCCGGGGTTCTACCTGCGCACCCAGACCGTCGCACTGCAATCGATCAGCATCGGTTCCGGCGGTCAGATCACGCTCAACCCCGCCACCGACGACGTGGTGATCTCGGCCTACTCTGTATTGAATGGCAGCGTGGACAAGCGATACCCTTACGCGGATGGGACCCATGAGGTCTCGCTCTACAACAACAAGACCTCCGCGCTCGATGTGGCCACGGATATTGACCCGCGGTTGGACGCCGCGGCGCCCAATACTGGGATGGTCTCTGTAGAGATTTTCTACGATTACCATATGGTTCTAGGGCTGCCCTGGATCAAGGCTTTCGTTCCTGACCCGATCACGCTCTGGGCCTATAGCATCATGCCGAATGTCAATGTGGAACCTACACCTACTCCCATTCCTTAGGCCGCGCCTGCGGGGGCGCTCACGTGGCCAGGCGATGGTGCTCATCGCTTTGGCCTTCATCGGCCTGGCCTCGTTCATTGGCCTGACGGTGGATGCCGGCATCCTCTTCATCCAGATCGGCCACCTGCGGCGGGCGGTCGATTCGGCCTCCCTGGCGGCTGCCAATCAGTTCCGTGAGGGCCGCTCGATTGCCGAGATCGAGGCCGCCGCGGATGAGTTCATCAATCTGAACAGTCTCAATCCGGCGACGGCCGATGTCTTCATCTGCGATATTAACAATCCCACCGCGACCAACCCGAATCCCCACCATGACATCGACTTGTGCCCGCCGGATGACAATGGCGATGGGGTGCACAACGACTCGCCGCCCCGCAAGTTCGTCCGGGTGAGGGCGTCGATGCCCGTGGATTTCGCGTTCCTGCCGATCATCGGGTTTGGCTCGATCGACATCCACGCCGATGCCATCTCCGAAGCGGCTTCTGTGGATGTTGTGCTGGTCATCGATACCTCCGAGTCGATGGCCTATGACGCCGAATGCGGCGACGGCGACGATGACGACGCCTGGGCCGAGATCAATCTGGGCTCGGGATCCGCCGATGGTGTCGACGATTGCGACACAACGGGCGGTGTGGTGGGCAGTTTCGCGGATGACTACATGCGCGATCCGGACCATTGCAATGACGTGAGCCCGGCTCCCGGCATCCAGGGTGAATGTCATCCCTTCGAGGAGGTGCGCGACGCGGCGCTTTCGCTCGTGGATCGCATGTATTTCCCCTACGACCGCATGGCGGTCATAAGTTTCGACCGCAACGCCGTGACACAGCTCAACATGAGCAACGATCCGACCGCCATAAAATCCGCCATTGGGAGTCTCACGGTCTTCAAGCTCTACGGTTGCCCGACCTGGCCGCCCAACCCCAGCGGCTGCACCTCGACAAATATCGCCGACGGCCTGAAAGTGGGCGGCACGCAGTACGGCTCCTTTTTCCGCGAGGAGGCCGTGCCAATCCTGATTCTCTTGAGCGATGGATCGGCCAACGCCGCTACAGACAACAGCACCCCACCAAACCCCATCTGCCCCGGCGGGGCAGGTGTCCCTACCTGGGTGCAGCCCTTCTGCAAGGATAGCGAGTTCGAGGTCGGGGACGGCGATTACGGCTACGATGCCGAGGATGCGGCCGTCGATCAGGGTTACTTTGTCGGTTGCCCGGAGGCCAACTCATTTGACCCCACGACCACCTCCTGCGCCAATCCCGGGCAGGGCGCGGTGGTCTTCACCATCGGCTTGGGCGATGAAGTGATCAACAATCAGAAATGCGACGCGGGAGCCTACCCGGGTGGCTGCGAGCCGGATCAGGGCGAGAAGCTGCTACGCTACATCGCCGCCATCGGCGATGACGGCGATCCTTCCACCGACCCCTGCTCCTCTGTTCCCACAGGGCAATCCTGCGGCAATTATTACTTCTCTCCGACCGGAGCGGGGCTGATCCAGGTCTTTGAGGCCATTGCCTCCCGGATCTTCACCCGCATCATCCATTAGTGAAAGAAGCCTAGCGATGGATGGGATGCCAGCCAGTCCACGCCTGTTCCGCCGGGGAAACCGGCGACGCTTCCGCGGCCAGACGGTCGTCGAGTTTGCCCTGGTCCTGCCCGTGATGCTGATGGTTCTCTTCGTCATCATCGAACTGGCGCGCCTGTTGCACGCCTGGCTGGCGGTTGAGAACGGTGCCCGCTTCGGCGTGCGCTATGCGGTGACCGGCGAGTACGACCCTGCCTACTGCGTCGATGGGCCGGATGCAGGAACGGAGGCCTGCGGGGGGCCGGGCCAGCGCGATGAGGAGGACGCCGCCCGGTTGCCCTCCATCAAGGACGCCGCCCGTGCCGGAGCGGTGGCCATCCTGCGAAACGAAACCGTGCCCGAAGGACTCCCGGCGCATTTCAAGATCACCATCTGTTCCAGCCGGACAGGGAGCGGCTCGCTGCTCTACAATTACCATGACGCCATCCCGGGAAACCACCTCGATGCGTGGTGCGAGGAAATCGTCACCGGCAACCCGATCGAGGATGCGGGCGGTCCCGGCGACCGCGTCTCGGTGACGGTCGATTTCGAGCACCCGCTCATCGTGCCCATCCTCAGTACCTATCTCCCCAATGTGCACCTGACAGCCCGGCGCGAGGGCATCGTCGAGCAATTCCGTGTGGCGAGAGTGGTCGGCCTGCCGGCAACGATCTCGGTCCCCACTTTCACGCCCACCAATACGGCCACCAATACGCCCACGGCGACCATCACCCATACGCCTCCGCCCACTCCGACGGAATGCCGTGTCCCGCCCATCGTGCAGATCATCGCGCCCGTCAATGGCGCCTCCTATGTCGATAGGGTTCCCGCCCAGGCCATCGCCTACGACCCCGACAATGTCGACCCGGTGAATTGCACAGGCGTTGGGCCAGATGGGACCGGAATAGACCACGTGGATTTCTTCATCGACTGGTGGAACGGTTTTGGCTGGGTGCGCATGTATGACCACACCGAATTCAATGTGGAGTACTGTGGCTTCGGCGGCAGCGCGCCTTGCAGCGAGCATCCTACGAGTTCCGCTATGTGGCCCAACGGCGATCTCATGCGAGATGGCTTGCACCGCATGCAGGCAGTTGCGACGGACGATGACGGCCAAACGGCGATGGATGAAGTCCAATTCAATCTGAACGTGCCTGAGACGCTGACGCCCACGCCGACCAACACGCCGACCGAGACGCCGACTCCTACCGTTACGCCAACAATCGACTGCACCGATATCATCGCCATCAATTACTTCCGCAGCGGGACGGCGCTCTACATGTGGCTCTACAATGCCAACCCGCGCACCATTTATCTCACCAATTCCGCCACCAACTGGGACGAGATGTCTCCCTCCCACTACTTCGATCAAGGGATGTTCAACTGGGTGCCTTACTACAACGGCGATGACTATGACTCTCCCACCATCGCCGGGCCCGCGGATCCTTCCTCCTTCCCGCATCCCTCCGGCTCCTACATCTATTGGTACGCGGACTTTGGCAATGTGCCCAACGGGGAGCTTTATGGCAATTTCTCGACCACATTGACCTTCGATGACGTGTGTCCTGTGTCGAGCAGTATCTTCTACGCCACGCCGACGAACACACCCACCGCGACCAATACGCCCACGCCCACCAACACGCCGACCATCACCCTGACGCCAACCGTGACGAATACTTTGCCGCCGACGAACACGCCCACACCGACGGCCACGCCTTCCTGCTCGGGCGTCACCCTAGGCTCCACGTCGTTCCTGAGCAGCGCGGGCCTCATGCTCTACATCAACAATACGACCTATCCGGGCTTGCAGGTCACGGGGATCACGATCGATTGGGGGCCGTTGGATACGGCTGCGGATATGTATGGCTGGAATGAATATATCGACTGGGTGCAGTGGAACGGCTCCACGATCTACAGCGGCAACGATTACTCCTCCACTACGTCGGTCTCCACGACCCGCACGGTGGGAACGGGCTCTAATAACATTCGCATCGACTGGGATGGGGCTTTCGAAGGCTACTTCAGCGATGCCCCGCTTGATCTAACCGCGAGCAACTTCGGCTTCAGCATCCAGTTCAGCGATCCGGCCTGCAACCTGAGCCGCGGCGCAGTTCCGAGGACCTTCCCCACGCCGACATACACACCGACGCCGACCAACACGCCGATACCCACAAACACTCC
Source organism: uncultured Anaerolineaceae bacterium (assembly GCA_964591485.1). Taxonomy (GTDB): domain Bacteria; phylum Chloroflexota; class Anaerolineae; order Anaerolineales; family E44-bin32; genus E44-bin32. The sequence goes on from CAZQDE010000020.1 coordinate 42,057, forward strand.
GACTCGCACGCCGACGCCGACGGTCACACCCACACCAACCGATACACCCACGCCAACAAACACGCTCATCCCCACGGCGACCAATACTCAGCCGCCCAGCCCGACTCCGACGCCAGTGACGCCTTCTGCAACCCCGACGGATACCGAGGAGCCCGACTTCGACTAGCCGGGTGGATAGACAAATGGATGCGACAGGGGCTGTCCCTCCGGGCGGCCCCTGTTCTTCTTCGCGGGGTGCGGAGGCTTGCTTCCGGTTTCGGGCGCGGGGCCGAGAAGCAGGGCAGGCTATTCGGATGCCTGCACGCTGAGAGCTCCAGGAAAGGTGGGATTTACATCCAACGCCTCGGCGATCCCTCGGGCGCTGCGCACCCTCGACATGACATCAAGAGGCTGGGGCACGCTTCCTTCCCACGAATCTCTTCATTTCCTCCACCTCCCTCCTCTCAGGGGATGCCCTCACGATCTCTTAGGGCAGCCCCTTGTCTTGCTCCACCAGGGTGGGTGGCATACAATCGCCAGCGTGCAGAGATTCAAAGCCCTTAATGGCAGCATCCATCGGCTCGCTCCAATCGCGGGGCTGGTGCTTGCGGTCTTTTACACCCTTTGGGCGCTGGTCGGACTTGAACGGCCGATGGCTGGCCTGATTTCTGCGTTGCTGC
>CAZQDE010000020.1:42815-46195 GCA_964591485.1 uncultured Anaerolineaceae bacterium
TGGGCGCTGGTCGGACTTGAACGGCCGATGGCTGGCCTGATTTCTGCGTTGCTGCTCTTTGCTGTGCGCGGGTTGGCGGCCTGGGCCGCGCTGCGCACTCTCGAGCGGATCCCTGGTAGGGAGCGATCGGCGTGGCGCATGTTGGCGGCGGGCCTGCTCCTATGGGTCGCAGGAGATTCCGCCTCCCTGCTTGCGTGGGCCATTCGAGGAGGGCCGCTTGGGATCCCCTCGCTCCGCGAGCTGCTCATCCTGGCTGGCTATCTCGCCATGCTGGCAGGCTTCGCGACCTATCCCCCTGGGAACTCGGAGCGTTTCGGACGCGTCCGCGAGGCGCTGGAGGTCATCATTTTGGGCCTGGCCGTTGTGGCGCTTGCCTGGCTGCTCTTCTGGCGGCCCGCGTTGCAGGTGGGCAGGATGCATGCAGCCGGGATCTTCTGGTCCGCGATCTTCCCGGTCCTGGACCTGACTGCGCTTCTTCTGGCCCTGCGCCAGCTCTTCTTGCGCCTCGATCCACCCGAGAGCCGTGCCTTGCCGATGATCCTGCTCGCATTCCTGCTTCTGGCCATTGGAGACCTGGGCTCTTCCTATCGCTGGGCGGCGCGCCAGCCGCCCATGCCCAGCGGGCTCGAGGCTGCGCTGATGGCCGGCATGGCTTCGCTCACGGCTGGATTTCTGCGGATGGAGGCAGGCGAGGGCGCAGATCGAGCGGCGCCCGCTAAGGCGAGGTGGGGGCACGCCGCGGCCCGCATGGAACCGCTGCTGCCTTTTGCCTTCACCTATGCTGTTGTGGGCTATGTCATCTTCGACTTGCTCTTCACCGGCAGCCTGGATGGCTTCGCGGCCGGCATCGCTTCAGCCGCCATCCTGCTGCTTTTCGTGCGGCAGGGCGTACTGGCCGGGCAGCGCGAGATGCGGCAGTATGCCGCGCTGCTCAACGCCGCCGCAGACATGGCCTTCATCTGTGATCAGAACGGCCAGATACGCCTGGCGAACCCAGCGCTCATCCGGGAGGTGGGCGCGCCCGGCGAAGTGGGAGGCCTCGATCTGGGCAAGTTCTTGAGGCTCGATCCCGATGCGGGATTGGAGCTGCCGGCGATGCTTCAGGCTGGATCACGTGAGGGATGGTCCGGCGAGGTGGGTTTCCTTCGGGCGGATGGCACGACCTTTCCGGCCTTCCTATCCCTGCGGCCGGTCGGCGGGCGGGGAAGCGGGAATGGCCTTCTGGCAGGGACCGCGCACGATCTGACGACGATCCGACGGCGCGAAGATGAGCTCCGGGATGCGCTTGAAGAGATCGACCGCGCTCGCGCCGAGCTTGCTCAGCTCAATGCCGAGCTTGAAGCCAAGGTGGAGGCGCGCACACTCGAATTACAGGAGATGGTGGCGGATTTGGCGCGCTTGAACGAAGAGCTGCAGTCGCTCGATCGCTTGAAGTCCGAGTTTGTGGCGCTTGTCTCGCATGAGTTGCGCGCCCCGCTAACCAATATTCGCAGCGGGATCGAACTCATTCTTGAGTCCCATCCGGAGGTTCCCGAACGGGCGCGGCGATCCCTGGCGCTGGTTCAGGCCGAGACCCAGCGGCTCTCGCAGTTCGTGGAGAGCATCCTGGACCTCTCGGCGCTCGAGGCCGGCAGGCTGACACTCGAGCAAACCCGCGTGAGCCTGGCGGATTGTGCCGCATCGGCTCTGGAGATGGTGCCAGAGTCGCAGAGAGATCGCATTGCCATCCGCCTGGCTGGGGATCTGCCTTTCGCTCTCGGGGATCCCGCCGCTCTGACGAGTGTCTTCTTCCATCTGCTGGACAACGCCGTAAAGTACGCGCCCGAGGGAGATATCGAGGTCTCGGCGGAGGCGCAGGGAAATCGAGTCGTTGTGACCGTATCGGATCGGGGGCCGGGCATCCCGGTTGGGGAGCGGGAGCAGGTCTTCGAGATGTTCCACCGCTTGGATGCCAGTGATGCGCGCGAAATCTATGGGCATGGCTTGGGGTTGCCCATGGCCCGCCGCCTGCTGGAGGCGATGAGGGGCGCTATTCGGGCGGAAGACAACCCCGATGGCGGCACCCGTATGATCTTCTGGCTGCGCCGGGAGGAGTGATCCAATGGCCACCCGATTGCTGGTGATCGACGACGACACCACGCTCCTGGAATTCCTGCAGGACTACCTCACCAAGGAGGGTTTCGAGGTCCAGGTGGCGGATCGGGGGCCCAAGGGCCTGCGCCTGTTCTACCAGACCCGCCCCGATCTGGTAGTGTTGGACGTGATGATGCCCGGCATGGATGGCTGGGAGGTATGCGCGCGACTGCGTGAGCTGGCGGATGTCCCGATCATATTGCTGACGGCCAAAGCCTCCGAAGCTGATAAGTTGCGCGGCTTCCGCCTGGGTGTGGATGACTACGTGACCAAGCCCTTCAGTCTGGCGGAGCTGGCCGCGAGAGTGCGGGCGGTTCTGGCCCGCAGCGCTGCAAGGGAAGAGTCAGAGGGCCTATTGCATGCGGGTGAGCTCACCATCGACCAGCGCCGGCGCGAAGCTCAGCTTGCCGGCCGGGTGCTGGATCTCACCCCGACGGAATACCGCCTGCTCGCCGCGCTAGCGGAGCGGGCGGGCGAGGCCGTCTCGCAGGAGGAGCTGAATCGGTTGGTCTGGGGGCCGAATCGATCCGAAGCCGGCAGTGCGTTGCGCCGCTATGTCTGGCTTGTGCGCAGGAAGATCGAGCAGGACCCCTCGAGGCCTCGTCGCCTGCTCACCGTGCGAGGCTTTGGTTACCGTCTCGAAGCGATCTGAGCCGCCTCGAGTTCGCCCGATCCCACGCCTGAAGCAGCCGTAAGGAAGCTGTAAGTCGCACACAATTCGCCCCATTGTAGACTGAAGGCAATCCGAGCGTTTGGTCGGAGCGTGCGTATTTGCCATTGGCAGCAAGGCAGTCTGCAATGAGCGCATTTCGGGCGAGAGGTCGGCGGTTCCGCGGGCAGACTCTGGTCGAGTTTGCGTTGGTCGTGCCCACCATTCTTCTTCTGCTGTTCGCCATCATCGAGATCGCCCGGCTGTTCCACGCCTGGATTTCCATCGAGAACGCCGCCCGCTTTGGAGTCCGCTATGCTGTGACGGGCGAGTATGATCTGCAATATTGCGCCGGATTCCCTGGCGGTGTGTGCGACGATCAATCCGAGCGAGAGAGCGCACGCATCCCTTCCATCAAGGACGCCGCAATGGCGGGCGCCTCGTCTGTCTGGCATGATCCGGGCGCTGCCGACGGCCAGCCTGGATTCCTGAAGGTCACGGTTTGCTCCAATAAGGCGGGCATCGTCTACTTCCCCCCGGATGCGGGCACTTCCACCACGGCCGATTGCCAACCCTCGGAGGATCCCGGCGGGCCGGG
>CAZQDE010000021.1:0-30367 GCA_964591485.1 uncultured Anaerolineaceae bacterium
CCAAAGGATAGAGGTCAGCCCGGTGGGGGATGGAATTCCATACTTGGCTGGACGATCGAGAAGGATGGGTTTAGCGACGGAGCTGTGTACCGCAGCGCCGGCAGAATCGGTCGCTGGCGCTCGCCTGGGTGCCGCAGACATGGCAATAGACCGGAGCGATCTCATCGCTCGCCAGCCGTTGAGCTCTCAGGCGCGGTCGCCGCCGCCTGGCCGGAGCCGGTTCACCCCGCATGCGCAGGTATACGGCGACCCCGGCACCGATCAGCAGCAGCCCGAGGCCTCCGAAAAGGTAGGGCATGAGGGCCGCCAGATCCGGTGTGCCGCCCAGGGTCGATTCCGGTCGCTGCAGGCTCGGAGGCGTGATCACCGTATTGACGGTGAGCGTGTCATTGTCCTTGGCATAATCGAAGGCCACTGTCACCATATCTGCAGCGGTCTTCGGCCCCAGCGCCGCCCAAGAGTAGGTGATGCCATCCTCGCCCACCCGCACGGCGCCGGCCGGCGTGACCCGCAAGCCCTGCACGCCTGGTGGATGCTGGATTTCGTAGCCGAATTCATCCAGGTCGATGCCTCCCGGCCAGAGGAAGTTGAAGCTGCGTGTCGTCCCCTCCCGCGCCAGCGGTAGGTAATATTCCACCTGCAAGAGCGGGGAATCCGCCATAAGCGTGATCCAGGCCCATTCCCCGATCTGTGTGCGTTCGTACTCTGCTAAGTAGAGGTTGCGATCCGATCCCACGGTTGCCACGGCGTGCGGCTCTCCCGCCTCCGCGGGGATGGGGAGTGTCACCTGTGTCGGAAGGGAGGTTTCGGGCGGCAGTTGGGCGCGGTAGATAACCAGCGCCTCCGGCTGATCATACTCAGGCCAGATGGCCGCCTCGAGCCATGCCAGGGCCTGGCCCACAATGGGCGATGTTAGCGGCTCGGCCAGCCAGGGGCCTTTCTTGCTGTAGGTGAAGGCCAGCTCAGCCCCCTCCCCGGCCGAGCGCGCCCCCATCTCGCTGCGGGTATAGGTCTGACCATCCTCGCCGAGCACCGTCTCTCCTGAAGGCGAAACCTGCAATCCCTCGCTCCCCAGCGGATGCATGATCTCGAATTGCAGATCATCAATGTCAAGGCCTCCTGGCCAGCGCACGGTCATAGAGCGGACCTGGCCCTCCGCCTCCAGCGCGGCGTAGTATTCGAGCCATACGCCGGTGGTCTCGACTTCGACCTCGATCCAGGCCCACTCCCCCTCGACGACCCGCTCCCATGTCACGCTGTCATCCAGGCTTCCGTCCGGATGCCAGGCAGCGACCGCGTGAGGACCACCCGCCGAAGCGGGAATCGGCAGCCGGATACGGGCGGGCAGCGATGAAGCCGGATCCAGACGCAGCAAGTAGATTACGAGAGCCTCAGGCCGGTCATACTCCGGCCAGACGGCAATCTTGAGGCTGTCCGCGGAGGGCTGGTCTTGGGCAGCTAGCGCCAGACTTGGCGTAAGCAGCAGCGTGAGGGTGAGGATGAGAGGCAGGATGTGCCGCATGAATGTCTTAGGCCTTTCGATAATAGAGGATCAGACCCTGAATGACCACCACCGCCATTCCGGCCACGATGGCCATGCCGGCGGTTCTTCCGAGCGGGCTTTGCGAGGGCGGCGCCAGGATGGGTAGGCTTTGGGCCGGGATCAGGTTGAAGATGTAGGCCGCCAGGTCGGCGGTCTGATCCTCCGAAAGCGGGCCGCCTTGCTCCTGCGCCCGTGCCGGCATCACCCCGGCATACATTCGGCGATCACCACCGGATGTAGACTTGCGGCTGGTTCCCAGCCCAGGTCTTCGCCAGCGGCCATCCGAAGCCGCCGGCCGCCCGCTCGCCGTGATAGGCAACACAATTATAGGCGAAAACCGGCGCCCCCTAGCCCGGATCGCCCTCAATTTCCGCATGCGTGGGCAAAGGCCCTGGGACAAAGGTTGAGGCCGAAACCACCCGCTCGGTGCCTCCCAGCACACCCAAGAGATAGGCAGTGTTATCCTCGATGTCGGACGAGGATAGCGGTCCGCCGCTCTCCCGCGACCAGGCCGTCATCCCGCTGCCCGGGATGCCCTCAGCGACGATCTGTATCATGGCCACATCCGGCCGGATTCCAGAGAAGGCCTGCAGCCTGGCTCTCATCCACCAGGGCTTCGGGGCCCAGGTTGGAGAGCCATAATCTGCCTTGGGGAAACTCTTTAGGGGAAGCATCGCGGGAGAAAGCCACGGCTCACCGCGATTGCGGTATTTGTAACATAGCCTCCAATGAACATCAATTTCCTCCGATTGATGCAGCCATGCGCTCGGTATAATAGAGCCATGTCATCGCCGCTCAGCAACCTGCCCATCCTTGTCGAAACCCCCGCCCAGCTAGCGCAGGCCCTCCAGGCCATTGCCCGGCAGCCCCGCTTCGCCCTGGATACCGAATCGAACAGCCTGTACGCCTACCGCGAGCGCGTCTGCCTGATCCAGGTGTCCATTCCGGGCGCCGATTATCTGATCGATCCTCTTGCACTCCCGCACCTCGGCTCGCTGGGTGAACTGCTCGCCGATCCCGCCATCGAGAAGGTGCTTCACGGAGCCGAGTACGACGTGCTCTGCCTGAACCGCGACTTCGGCTTTCGCTTGAAGAACCTCTTCGACACACGCATGGCCAGCCGCACGCTCGGTTGGCCCCGATCCGGACTCGGCGATCTGCTCGAGCGCGCGTTGGGAGTCACCCTCAGCAAGCGCTACCAGCGCGCCAATTGGGGTCGCCGCCCCCTGCCGCAAGAAATGCTGGCATACGCCCGTCTGGATACGCACTATCTCCTGGAACTGCGCGATCGCCTTTCCCGGGATCTGCAAGCCGTTGGGCAGTGGGAGGCCTTCCAGGAACTCTGCGCCCATCTGGCCGAACTGGAGGCCAAGGAGAACGGCTTCGATCCACAAGGATTCTGGCAGATTCGCGGCGCCCGGCACCTTTCAGCCCGGGGCCAGGCACTGCTGCAGGAGCTTTACCTGCTGCGCGACCAACTAGCGCGCGAACTGGATCAGCCACCCTTCAAGATCCTCTCGGACCCCGCGCTGATGGCGCTCGCCAAGTCGCCTCCGCTCCGACAATCGGAACTCACCCGGACTCCGGGAATCTCTGAGAGGACGGCGCGGAAATTCGGGGCCCAATTGATGGACGCCATCCGGCGTGCCTCGAATGGTGCGCCTCCCAAAAGGCCTCGCCAGCGAGGCATGGACGATTTGGCTCACGCCCGTTTCGAGGCCCTGCGCCAGTGGCGTAAGCAGATTGCCCAGCGGCTCAAAGTCGAATCGGACATCATCCTGCCGCGGGATCTAATGCTTTCTCTCGCCACGCATCCACCTCGCAGCCTGCAGGAGCTGGAGGCCCGCATGGGCCCCCTCCAATTGCGCTTCAGGCTCTATGGTGAGGCCATTTTCCAGACTCTCACACAAAATAGAAAGAGGCCATCTTGAAACTGACATTTCACGGTGCAGCCCAGACGGTCACTGGCTCCCAGCATCTTCTGCGCGTGAACGGCCGCGGCCTGCTCCTGGATTGCGGGCTCTTTCAAGGTCGCCGCAAGGAGACCTACGAGCGCAACCTGAATTTTCCCTTCGCGATCCATGATATTGACGCCGTCATCCTCAGCCATGCTCATATCGATCACTCAGGCAACCTTCCCAATCTGGTGAAGCAGGGCTATGCCGGCCCCATCTACGCCACAGCCGCCACGGCACATCTGGCCGACATCATGCTCCGGGATTCGGGCCACATTCAGGAATACGATGCCGAGTTTGTCAACAAGAAGCGCGCCCGGCGCGGCGAGCCGCCGATCGAGCCGCTCTACACCATTGCGGATGCCGCCCGCGCCGCCCGCCAACTGGTGAGCCAGCCCTACGGCTCGCCCTTCGAACCCATCCCCGGGGTGCGGGCAACGCTTGTGGAGGCCGGCCACATCCTGGGCTCTGCCGCTATAGTGCTGGACCTGGAGGAGAACGGTCGCCAACTGAGGCTGATGTTCTCGGGGGACATCGGCCGACTGGAATTGCCCATCGTCCCCGATCCCGTGCTCCCGCAGGACATCGATGTGCTCCTGATGGAGTGCACCTACGGCGACCGGCTCCATGACCACCCCGTGCGCGCTTATGAGGCCCTGCGCCAAGTGATCCAGGAAACCTCCGCCCGCAAGGGCAAGATCATCATCCCCGCCTTCGCCGTAGGCCGCACTCAGGTGCTGATCTACTACCTGCACCAGATGATCGATAAGGGCGAGATCCCCAGATTGCCCGTATTCGTCGACAGTCCTCTCGCCATCAATGTGACCCAGATCTTTCGCGAGCACCCCGAATTCTTCGATGAGGAAGCCCAGGCCTTCATGCGCCATGATCCCCACGGCGCGGCCTTGGGCTTCGACCTGCTCACGCTCACCCGCTCGGTCGAGGAAAGCAAGGCCATCAATGACCTGAAGGGGCCCGCCGTGATCATCTCCGCCTCGGGCATGGCCGAGACCGGCCGCATCCTGCATCACCTGCGCAACAACATCGAGGATGCCCGCAACACCATCCTGATTACCTCCTGGATGGCGCCGCATACACTCGGCCGCCGGCTCGCTGAAGGGCAGAAGAAGGTGCGTATCTTCGGTGAGATGCACGATGTGAAGGCCCAGGTGGTGAGCATCAACGGCCTCTCGGCCCATGCCGACCAGATCTTCCTGCGCCAATACGCCCTGGCCTCGCGCGAGACCCTGCAGCGGCTATACCTGGTCCACGGCGAGCCTCAGGCCGCGGCGGCCCTCACCGATCTGCTGCGCCAGGATGGCCTGCAGGAAATCCACTTCCCCCAGCGAGGTGAAACCATCGAGCTCTAGCGCGTCGAGGCGCCTCGCCGCTGACAGCCGACCGCCGGCGCGCTATAATGGGGCTGCCCCGCGGAGAGGTGCCGGAGTGGACGAACGGGGCGGTCTCGAAAACCGTTGTGGTCCTTGGGGCCACCGTGGGTTCGAATCCCACCCTCTCCGCCTGATTTTTCATGCAAAAGTCGCCCTGCTCATGAGGGCGACTTCGTGTTCAAGCTGCGGACTGCTTCGTGTGCCTGTCTCTCTTCCCCGATCAGGCATATCCGCTTAGCCGTCCGCCTCCGGGGTGAAGGCCTCAAGCTTCGCCAACTGCCCCTCCAGCACGCCGAAACCGCCGCGCCAGAAGTCGGCCTGCTCCATCTGGATGCCAGCCTTCTCGAGGATCGCTTTCGGCGAGGCAGACCCGCCCGCGGCCAGGATCACCAGGTAGCGGGGTTTGAAAGCCTCCCCTTGCTCGCGGTACTGCTGATACAGCGAGAGCACCAACAACTGGCCGAAGGCATAGGCATAGACGTAGAAGGGCGCGAAGTAGAAATGCGGGATGGCCAGCCATTCAAAGCGGTGATCCTCGCTTAGATCAAGCGAATCTCCAAATTGCTCGCGTAGGTTTTCCAGGAACAGCGTGTGCAGATCATCCACTGCAGCTCCCGCGCGGATGCGGTCATGGGCCTCGATCTCGAATAGCGCGAAGTACGCCTGGCGCATGATGGTGCCATAGGCGTCGTCCATCTGATGGAAGAGCAAGTCGCGCCGGACCTGCTCATCCGTCTCATGCTCGAGCATGTAGTCCACCAGCAACATCTGTCCAAAGGTCGAGGCCGTCTCCGCCAGTGGGAGCGAGGCGTCTTGGGTAAGCGCAGTATGGCGGTCCGCCAGCAGAGAATGAACCGCATGCCCCAGCTCGTGCGCCATCGTTACCACGTTCCTTGGCGTGCCGCTGTAGCTCTGCAGCACCCAGGGCGTCAGGTCGGGGGTGACGGTGGCGCAGAAGGCGCCGCTGCGCTTGCCGGGACGCACCTCGCTGTCAATATGCCGCTCGTCGAACACGCGCTGAGCGAGCGCTCCCACACGATCATCGAAACGGCGGTAGCTTTCGAGCACCATCGCCACCGCCTCGCCATAGGGATAGCTCTTCTCGGCCTGGGCTACCGGAGCGTAGATGTCGTACCGCCGCAAGCGGTCCACACCCAGCCAGCGGGCCTTCAGCTGGAAATAGCGCTGGAAAAGAGCTGCGTTCTCGCGGCAGACCTGCAGCAACGTATCAACCACAGGGTCAGGGATGTCGTTGGCCAGATTGCGGGCCGAGATGGGCTTTGGGAACCCTCGCATCTCGACCTTCTCGCTCCACTCATCGCGCACGATCGATTGGTAGATCAGCCCCAGCACCGGGGCATCAGCCTCGTAGACGCGGTAGAGCTCGCGGTAGGCCGCCTCGCGTGCACCGGGGTCGGGATGCCGGTAGAGCTCAGAGAGCTGCTCGCGGTTCAACTCCTGTGTCTCCCCCTCCAACTCCACCTTGAAGACGTAGCGGTTGGTGATCGTTGTATAGAGATTGACGAGCGCCTGGGCCCCGTTCACATCCTTCAGGTTGATGATCTTCTCCTCCGGCTCGCTCAGAGTGTAGGGTCGCTCCCGGCGGAGTGACTCCAGCCAATAGCGGAAGTCGCCAGCCGCGTCCAGCAGCGGCCGTGTAGCCTCTTCATCCAGAGATTTCCACCAGTGCTTGAAGAATAGGGTGCGGTTCTCGATCTGCGCCGCTTGCTGCTGCATCTCGGCGCGAAACGCCGCCGCACGCTGATCCTGCGTGTCTTCGGCGAAGCGCAGCGAGGCAAAGCCCATGAGGCGGCTCAGCAAACGGATGATGCCTTCATAGGCGGCCAGGATTTCTTGGAAGCCGGCTGCATCCAGGCCCTCCACGAGCTTCGGTCGAAGGCCCTCGAACTCTTCAACCCGTCGGGAGAGTTCTCCCTTGGCTGCCTCGACTTCAGGGGCATCGATAGCTGGAAAGAGTTCGTCCAGACTCCAACGTTCCGATGGGTATTGTCCTGCGCCCATGCTCATGACCTCCAGGCAGGTTCGTTCGGGGCCGACCCATTCGTTTGCACACCCCGAGCAAGGATATTGGGAAGAAAAACCGCCCGTGCTTACACGCTGGGCGGGTGCTCATCTTGACCCTGTTTGCGCGTTTGGCTATACTTTCCGTGCGCCGAAGTGGCGGAACTGGCAGACGCGCGCGACTCAAAATCGCGTTCCTTCGGGAGTGTGGGTTCGACTCCCACCTTCGGCATCAGGCGATTATAGCATAGGCAACCCTGGCACCTCCGAAGGCCGGGGTTGTTTCCCTGGTAGGACTTATCACTTCGGGCCTTGGCCCTCGCGGGCTGCCTCCATCACTCAAGGAGCTTCACCATGACAGACGCCCTGACCTTCGATGAAGCCATCGAGAGGGTTGGCTTCGGCCGCTTCCAACGCAAGCTGCTCTGGATCTGCGGAGCCGGATGGGCGGCGGATGCCATGGAGGTGATCATCATCTCCTTCGTCATTCCGGCGGTCATCCGCGAGTGGGGCCTCAGTGCCGCCCAGGCGGGCCTGATCGGCACCGGGATCTTCGTGGGTATGCTGGCCGGCGCCTGGTTCTGGGGCACTATTACCGATTACATCGGCCGCAAGGCCGGCTTCCAGTTGACTGTGCTGATCGACTCGGTCTTCGGATTGCTCTCGGCCTTCGCTCCTAGCTACGGCTGGCTGCTTGCGCTGCGGGCGCTCACCGGCTTCGGCGTCGGCGGCACACTGCCCGTGGATTACGCCATCTTCACTGAATATCTGCCTCGTCGCAACCGCGGGCGCTACCTGGTCCTGCTGGAGAGTTTCTGGGCCCTGGGGACCATCCTGGCAGCCGGATTGGCCTGGCTGATCGTGCCGCGCTTCGGATGGCGGCCGCTCCTGGCGATCTCAGCCATCCCAGGAGCGATCATCTACTTCATCCGGCGCTATGTGCCCGAATCCCCCCGCTACCTGCTCGTGGATGGACGGCCGGAGGAGGCCCGCAGCATCCTGGAGCAGGTGGCACGCGAGAACGGGGTCTCCGCGGAATTCGGCGAACTGCAGGTTCCCTCCCGCAGCGGACAGGCGACCTTGCGGTCCCTCTGGAGCCGCCCCTTCGCACGCATCACCCTCATGCTTTGGGTGGCCTGGTTCTGCATTTCGCTGGGATACTATGGGACCTTCATCTGGCTGCCCAACATTTTTGTCGAGCGCGGCTTCAGCTTCCTGAAGTCCTACCAGAATGTCTTTCTGATGGCCCTGGCACAATTGCCGGGTTACTTCTCGGCCGCCTATCTGGTGGAGCGATGGGGCCGTAAGATCACACTTGGCGCCTACCTGGCGCTGAGCGGTCTCTTCACCTACCTCTTCGCCATCGCCGCGGGACTGCCCCTCATCCTCACTGCCGCCATCCTGATGTCCTTCTTCACGCTCGGCGCCTGGGGGGTGCTATACGCGTACACGCCTGAACTCTATCCAACCGAGATCCGCGCCACCGGTATGGGCTCGGCCAGCGGTATGACCCGCATCGCCGGCGCCTTGGCGCCCAGCCTGGGGGGCCTTCTCCTGGGCGTCTCTCTCGTTGCTGCGCTCACGCTCTACGCCGCCGCCTTCCTGCTCGGTGGCCTGGCCGTTCTGGCGCTGGGCCGCGAAACCAAAGACCAGCCCCTCATGGAGACCCTCGCCGGTTGATCCCCGGCGCGCTATTGCTGCCCTCCGCCCTCTATGGCACAATGCCCCCTCGGGAGGGTCTCGAAGCCGATGTCCATTCGTCTGCGCTTTATCGCGGGTCTCGCACTGGGTCTGGCCGTGGGACTCCTGTATGGTTGGGTCCTAAGCCCGGTGCGATACGTCGACACCTCCCCGAACGTCCTGCGGGAAGATTTCCGCAGCGATTATGTGTTGATGACGGCTGAGGCCTATGGCGCCGAAGAGGACCTCGCCCGAGCGCGCATGCGGCTCGCCGCCTTAGGCTCCGAGCCGCCCTTGAACTACGTCGTGGCTGCCATCGACTACGGCCTCGAGAGCGGCTACAGCCCAAGCGATTTGCAGACGCTCAACCGCCTGGCGGTAGATCTGCGCGCTTCGCCCGCCAACCCCGAGATTCGTGCCCCATGAGACGCGCATCCACCCTGCCAATGCTCTTCGGGCTCGCCCTTGGCCTCGCCGCCGGCTTGTATTACAGCTGGCGGGTCGACCCGGTGGCCTATATTGACACCGACCCCTCCTCCTTGCGCGCCGATTACAAGGCCGAGTATCTATCCCTGGTGGCCAGCGCCTATGCCGCCACCGGCGATCTCGAACGCGCCCGCTTGCGACTGGCCTGGCTGGCACTTCCCGAGCCGGCCGAAACGCTGAGCCGCATGGCGCAGAGCCGCTTGGCCGCCAGCGGCCTGGAGACCGAAGCACGCGCGCTCGCCGCCCTCGCCGCCGCCCTGGGCGAAAGACCACTACCAGTCCTCAAGACCCCTGCGCCCGGCGAGACCCCCGCCACTCCCACGGCTTCACCCACCGTCGCGCCCACCCCCACGCGCGCCGCATCACCCACGCCCAGCCCGACCCCGGGGTCAGCCTTCGAGCTCGTCGACCGTGAGGCCATCTGTGACCCGGCCCTGGGAGAATCTTTGCTGCAAATCGAGGTCCTGGATGCGGCCGGCGAGGGCGTGCCCGGAATCCAGGTCCTCGTCATTTGGGATGAAGGCCAGGATCGCTTCTACACCGGCTTGAAGCCCGAGTTAGGGCTCGGCTACGCCGATTTCAGCATGCAACCCGGGACCGTCTATAGCCTGCAATTGAGCCAGGCAACCATACCCATCACCGGCCTGGCAGCCGAGGATTGCGTGGGACCGGAGGGGGAGCCCTACCCGGGCTCGATCCAACTGACCTTCCAGCAGCCGCCCGCCTCCCCCTGACGGCGCCGGGCTCATGTCCACCTGCTTCCCTGCAAGAGCTGGCTAACTCAGCACTAAGGGCTGCCCATCCGGGCAGCCCCATCATCCGCGCCTGCTTGTCTCCCCAAGCGGGCGGCCTCAATCCACTTCAGGTTCCGATTCCTCATCCCCCGCGACCGGCTCAGCGCCAAGATCGAGGTCGAGTTGCTCCTCCATAGTGATCTTGCCTCGCAGGAAGGCTCCCTCTTGAGTCGAGAACGACTCCGCCACCACATCACCCCATACCCTTCCTGTAGGGGCGATTTCGACCCGCTTGGCCACGATATCGCCTTTCAACGTGCCGGCCACTATCAAGGTATGCGCCCGTAGGTGCTCGCAGGTCACCCGGCCGCTCTCTCCCACCACGACCAAGCCACGCAGGGCAATCTCACCCTCGAAAGCCCCCTCGATGCGAACGCCACCCGTCCCGCTGAGGGAACCATGCCAATGCAGGCCCGGTCCCAGGACACTATCGACGCGCTCAGGAACCTCTTCTTCCGGCCGGGAGTCATCGCTCAACCTACGAAACATATCCACCTCCGGGATTGTCCTCGCTCAACAGGTCCTGGGCCGCCGGCAGCCCGGCGGCAGCGCGTGCCTTCCGCACGGCGCGCAGGATTGCCTCGCTCACCGCCTCGGCTGCATAGGCCCCCACGATATTCACATCCACCTTCTTGGCGCCCGTGCTGAGCGCGAAGATCGTGTCCCCATCGAGCATGGTCTGCGCCGGGCGGATCACGCGAGCCAGCCCGGCCTGCGCCATCTGCGCCACCTTGTTGGCCCCCTGCTTGTCCAGGCGGGCATTCGTGGCCACCACGCCAATGACCGTGTTTCCCCGGCTGGCAAAACGCAGCGCCTGTTTGCCTGCCATCCCCAGCATGACGGCCAGCGTGTCGGCGAAGGGTCCCGGCCCACCCACGCGGATCGGACCCAGCTTGGCGGGTCGCGTCCCCGCCAGTATCTTACCGCTCTCGGGATCGATCACATCTCCCAGCGCGTTCACGGCCACGATGGCACCGACCACGGCGCCTCCGCCGAGGTCACGGCTGGCGGTCCCGATCCCAGCCTTCATGGCACCTGCCATACCCAGGATCTTACCCACCGTCGCGCCCATACCGGCGCCGGCGTTGCCCTCGGCCGGGGGATCGCTGGAGGCGTTCAAACAGGCCTGATAGCCCATCTCCGCGTCCGGCCGGACATCCGCCTTGCCGATGGCGAGATCGAAGAGGATCGCCGCCGGCACGATGGGGACGCGGGCCACCCGGGCGTCGAACCCCACGCCCCGCTCCTCCAGGTAGCGCATCACTCCGCCGGCAGCCTCCAGCCCGAAGGCCGAGCCACCCGCCAGCAAGACCGCGTGCACTTTCTCGACCAGGTGCATGGGGCGCAGCAGGTCCGTCTCCCGGGTTCCCGGCGCACCCCCGCGCTGGTCGACCCCCGCGACGGCCCCCTCCGGGTAGAGCACGACCGTGCACCCGGTGAGCGCCTCTTCGTCATGTGCATGGCCCACCAGAATTCCAGGGATATCCGTGATTGCAGTCACTCGCCCCCCTCCATCATCGAGGGTTTTCTATAAGTTTCATGAGCCCAGCTTATAACCGAATCTGCGCAGCAACTCCAACCGCTCCTGAATCGCCTCTGGGCCCTCGGCCCCTTTGGGTTTCTCCCCATCGACGACGCCGAGCACAGCGCGCCCCTGCTCGGTCTCCGCCAGGATGACCTCCACCGGATTAGCGGTGGCGCAGAATATGCGGCACACCTCGGGCACGGCCTTCACGGCGTTGAGCACGTTAATGGGGTAGGCATTCCCGAGGAAGATCAGGAAGCTGTGACCGGCACCGATGGCCAGGGCATTCGATTTCGCCAATTCCACCAACTCTGGCGAGGTGCCACTGAGCCGCACAAGCGCAGGTCCCGAAGCTTCGCAGAACGCCAAGCCGAATTCGATGCCTGGCACGGCGCCCACCAAGGCCTCATGCAAATCCTCGACGGTTTTGATGAAATGCGATTGGCCGAAGATCACGTTAACGGACTCGGGCTTTTCGATCTTCACCGTGAAAAGTTCCATGGCGCTCACCTCCTGATACGAATCTTCATCCATGATCTGCGGCTGGCGGCTTCCGGTGCGCTATTGAACGCGTCGCCAGCCGCGCCTGGCTCTATCCCAACATCTCCAGCAACGCTGCCCGGTCACTCTCCGGAAGCTTGCGGACGGCACTGCGCAGGGTGCTGCGGGCCACCCGCCCGGGCGCCCCGCACGCCCGGGCCATCATCCACTCGTAGGCCATCTGCGGATGGCGCTTGATCACCTCCCGCAGCGCCCAATCCACCGCCTTGCGGATGTAATGTTCTTCGTCCTCCAGCAGGGTCTCGCAGAGTTCAAGTGCGCGTTCCTCCAAACCGCGCGACAGGTCCGGTTCGTACCGTGCCCGCCTGAGCAACACCGTACTCACCAGCGCAGCGCGCCGCACCCATAGATTCTCATTACGGGCCAGGCGCTCGACTTCATCCATAATGGCCGGGTCCTCGGCCAGCGCCTGGCCCAGCAGCGCGTGACAGAGCTGGTCGCAGGTCTCCCAATCCGCGACGTCCGGCAGGAAGGTCACGCCGATCTCCCAACGCCTCTCCGGCGCCATCCCCTTCACGCCGCCCAGCAGGAACAGGGCGATCAGGCGATGCTCCCGGCTTCCCGCCTGCCAACAGAGCCGGGCCAGCGCCTGCGCCTCGGAAGCTCCAGGCCGGAAGGCCTTCGAGATCTGCTTCGCCATCGCCCGAAGTTCAGGAACCCTCCCCCCATAGAGCCGCGCCACCCCTGGCACCGCCATGCGCTCCCCTCCAGGTAGGCCGGATCCGGCTCGAGCGACTCCAAGGCCTTCGTGATGCCCGCCAGGATCTGTTCCGGGTCCCGGCGGTCAGGCAAGAGCAGTACCGGCGGGGGGCTCTTAGTCCTCATCGAAGAGTGTCCCTCCCGTCACTGCCGGGCCCTCCGGCGGAGCTCCGCCCAGCAGGGCGGCGAAGGTCCGCACGCTGGCCGGGCTGTGCCCGGCGTAATGGTTGTTGAAAAAGCCGTACACGTCCAATCGTGCCGCATACTCGGGGGTGAAATCATAAGCGAAGCCCTGCGTGCCCAGGTATAGCTCGCCTTTCTGCTTCAACCCTGCCACCTCGCGTTCATCCCGATCCTAAGCCGGGTCGGGTCCGAGCAACGCAGCCACGCGTTCCAGGAGCCGCTCCGCGACCTGCTGCTTAGTCATGAGCGGCCAGTCTTCGATTTCCCCCTGCCGGTCCAGCAAGGTTACCTTATTGGTGTCCACAGAGAATCCGGCATCCGCCCGCGTGATATCGTTCGCCAGAATGATGTCCAAGCCGCGCGCCTCCAGCTTTTCCTGCGCATTGGCAATCAGATCCTTGCTCTCGGCGGCAAAGCCAACCACCACCTTTGGCGACCCCGCCGCGGCTCTCTGCTTCATAACCGCCGCCAGGATATCCTCCGTGGCTTCGAGCTTCAGCTTTGGCACCCCCTCCCGTCGTTTGATCTTTTGCGCGGCGGCTTTCGCAGGCCGGTAGTCCGCGACCGCCGCAGCCATGAGCAGTACATGCGCGTTCCGGCAGGCCAAAAGCGTGGCCTCCAGCATCTCAGAGGCCGTCTGCACGTCTATCCGCTCAACTCCCACAGGGCTTTCCAGGGCGGTGGGAGCGCTGATGAGCGTCACATCGGCTCCGAAATCGATGGCGGCCTGGGCCAGCGCGAACCCCTGCTTGCCGGAAGAGCGATTGGCAATCACCCGGACCGGATCGATCGGTTCCTGGGTTCCGCCAGCCGTCACCACCACCCGCTTGCCTGCCAACGGGCCTTCACGGCCCAGCACCTGCCGGATGACACCCATCAGCCGGCCCGGCTCTTCCATCCGGCCCCTGCCGATCAGCCCGGAGGCCATGCGCCCTTCCACCGGACCCACAATCACGGCACCCCTGTCCCGCAAGGTCTTGAGATTGGCTTGCGTGGCTGGATGCTCAAACATCCCGGCGTCCATCGCCGGAGCCACCACCAGTGGGCAGCGTGCAGCCAGCGCCACCAACGTGAGAAACGTATCGGCCTGGCCAGTGGCCAGTTTCGCAAGCGTGTTGGCCGTGGCCGGAGCGATGACCAGGACATCGGCCGCTTCGGCCAGGCCTACATGCAACACGTGCCCTTCCTCGCCCCACAGATCGCGCTCGCCATAGGCTTTGCGGCCGGTAAGCGACTGGAAGGTCAGCGGCGAGATGAACGCCACGGCCGCCGGACTCAGCACCACATCCACCAGCGCTCCGGCCTGAGTGAGCTTGGAGGCAAGGTCCGCCGCCTTGAAGGCGGCGATCGAACCGGTTACGCCCAGCAAGATGCGGCGATCCTTCAAGACCGATACGGTTGTGCTCGCAAGCTCATCCATGATCTCCATCCCTTTGCATCCCATGCTCTAGCTCTTGGCCGGCGGGCCGCCCTCGCGCAACTTGATCCTGCCCTCGGGATGTACGACGGCCCAATCCCCGTTCTCAAGCTGGGCAAAATCCCCCACGTTCAGGGCCAGGATGGGCACGGCGCGAGCGTAGAGTTCCTCGGCCACCAGCGAGGCCAGCGCAAAAAAGGAATCCACGCCAGTGGTCAGGATAGCGGCCGGGGCCTTACCTTGCCGCACAGCTTCCAGCAACACCGCCGTGGTGGTGCTCGATCCCCGGCTGAAGGGTACCGCCAGCACCTTGCCCGCTGCCATCTTGCCCGAGAGCGGGTGGCGGCGGTCGATGATTTCTCCCGTCGCGGCGTCATACCCGCCCCAGAAACTGAGGGGCTCCGCAGAGACCAGCACCTCCCCCGCAGCCTGCCCCCCGATGACCGCCCGGGCTTGAATTATCCTGCCCATAGGGAGACGTCCCTCACGACCCGGCCTTCCACCGCGGATCGCACGCAATCTTCCAGCGAGCCAAAGACCACTTCGGTACGCAGCATCCCCGGCGCGTAGTAGGCGTACTTGGCGGAGTTGGTCATCAGCACCCGCACCTCGGCGGGCAGCATCGGCGTGGTCAGAATGCAGGTGTCCAGGGTCACCTCGCCGCCGAAAGCTCTCAAGGGCTCCATGAAGCCGGCCCGCTCCGCCAGCCCCGCCATGGCCCGGCTCGAGGTCACCAGGAACCTCACCCCGGGGTGACGGTGCCTGCCCTCCAGCATCGGTGCCAATCGCCGGAACTCATCCAGCGAGAAGTGGGGGCTGCCCAGCACGACCATGTCCAAGGCCGCGCCATCTGCAGTCGAGAGCTCCCGCCAGGACGCCCGCAGAGCGTCCATGTCCACCTCGACCGTTTGCGCCGGCGCATTTCCGTGGAAGGCTTCCGCCAACGTGGGCGCCTCGGGTGTGATGCCGACCAGATGGTAGAGGCCCACGGTCCCCGAAGAGGCCGCAGCCGCCCCAAGCGCCTTGAGTTGGTCCTCGTTGGGCGCCACCTCCAGCCCCTCCACCACGGGAACCGATTCGGCCGCGAGTTTGCCCATCAGGTGCCCTAACACCGGATAGAAAGTGTCGTGTTCCTGTACCCTCCGGGGGACCTGCCGCAGGCGCAGCAGGATCTCGCCGGCGCGGTTCTCGTCCATATGGAGGCCCACGGCCGGCACGCGCCCGGTGATGGCGGCGCATATATCCAAGAGATCTGGGTACCGCTCCGTACGGGCCCCGATCACCGAGTTGGCAAAGACGATGGCATTGGACTCGCCCCAGGCAATTTGCTGTCCGAAACGCGGG
Source organism: uncultured Anaerolineaceae bacterium (assembly GCA_964591485.1). Classification (GTDB taxonomy): domain Bacteria; phylum Chloroflexota; class Anaerolineae; order Anaerolineales; family E44-bin32; genus E44-bin32. The sequence goes on from CAZQDE010000021.1 coordinate 15,601, forward strand.
CGGTATTCCGTCTGGTAAGGTGCACAGGTCCAGGTCGGTATGCAGCCCATAGCCTGATAGGCCAGCATCTGCCGGCGAGCCTTCTCGGCCCAATCGGGGGGGACGGCCCAGCGGCGCCATCCAGCCTCATCCACACCGCCCACGTTCAGCGTGCTGGGCACGGTCACTTTCGCTCCCATCCCGGCCAGGCGCTCGGCGAATTCCAGCGTGGCATCCCCCATATACAGCGCGCTGTCGATGTGGGCGGCTTCGATATCCAGCAAGCGTCTGGCGCCCTGAATCTCGGCCATGCGATGCACGATGCGCATCGCCAGTTGGGGCCCAGGGCCTAGCTCGCCCACCAGCATGGCCTCATCGCGGGCTTCCAGCTCAAGCGCTCGTTCCAAGGCAAACCCTCACTCGTCTGTCACCATTCTACATCGGATGGTTCTTCAGCCCCTGCGGCCGGACTTTCCCTCTACTTTCGCGCGATATACACTTCCCCATCTTTCCTATCCGCGATCGCCTCGAGGGACGAGGTAGGAACCAACGATGGCAATCCTGACCAGCGCTGCGCTCGGCCAACTCAGCGAACAGGAATACAAGCGTCGCATCCGGGCCTGGACGATGTACGATTGGGCCAATTCTGCCTTCGCCACCACCATCCTGGCAGCCGTGCTGCCCATTTACTATAGCCAGGTGGCGGGCGCCACACTCCCCAGCCCGGCGATCGCCACCGCCTACTGGGCGCGCGGGCTGAGCATCTCGCTCTTCATCACCGCGCTCCTCTCGCCCATCCTGGGGACCATCTCCGACGTGATGCGCGGCAAGAAACGCTTCCTTTCCATCTTCGTCGGCATGGGCACCCTGGCCACCGGCTTGCTGGTGCTCGTCGAGCGCGGCGATTGGCTGCTGGCCTCGATCCTTTTCATCTTTGGGCGTGTGGGCTTCACCGCCGCCAACGTCTTCTACGACGCCCTGCTGCCGCATGTCGCCCGCGAATCGGACCGCGATCGCGTCTCTACCCGCGGCTATGCCATGGGCTACCTTGGGGGCGGCCTGCTGCTGGCCATCAACGTGGTCATGATCCAGGTGCTGCCCGGCACCTGGGGCCCGCGGCTCTCCTTCCTGAGCGTCGCCATCTGGTGGGCAGTCTTCTCGATCCCGCTCTTCCGCCATGTCCCGGAGCCTCCGGCTGCCACGGCCAAACTCTCCTCTGGGGAGAATGTCGTCTCGGTCAGCTTCAAACGTCTGTGGGAGACGCTGCGCGATATCCGGCAATATCGCGAGCTCTTCAAGTACTTGTTGGCCTTCCTGATCTACAACGACGGCATCGGCACCATCATCGGTGTGGCCGCCATCTATGGTGCCGAGTTGGGCTTCGGCAGCACTGAACTGGTGCTTGCCCTGCTGCTGGTGCAATTCGTCGGAATCCCTTTCAGCCTGATATTCGGCCGCCTGCCGAGCAAGGATGAGCGGCGCCGCCCCTTCCACCTGGCCTTTATCCTGTACAACTTGGTCGCGCTTCCCTTGGTCGGTGTGCTGGGGGCGCACCTGCTGCCGGCTTCGCTCACCTCCAACCTGGGCGCGATCATCGGCATGATTGTGGCCGTCGAAGCCCTGGGCCTCGGATTGGCCTGGCTGGTGGGCGAGAGTCTCTTCAGCGGCCTGGCCAACACGATGGACACCAAGCGCAGCATCCTGCTGGCGCTGCTTGTTTACGCCGTGATCGCGGTTTGGGGCTACTTCCTGAACACAGTGATCGAATTCTGGTTCCTGGCCTGGATGGTGGCCGTGGTCCAGGGCGGCAGCCAGGCGCTCAGCCGCAGCCTCTACGCCTCGATGTCCCCGGCGGCGAAAAGCGGCGAATTCTTCGGACTCTTCGGCATCATGGAGAAGTTTTCGGCTATCTTTGGTCCCTTGATCTTCTCCGCCGCGGTCGCGGCCTTCGGTTCCAGCCGCCCGGCGGTCCTGAGCATCATTGCCTTCTTCGTCGTCGGAGGATTGCTGCTCATCACGGTGAACGTTGAAGAAGGCCGTCGCGTCGCACACGCCGAGGACCAGGCTTTCCTGCAGGCAAACGCCCAGGCCAGCCCCTAGAGACGCATCGAGCCTAAGTATCACTCGCCCCATCCCATACTCGCCTCATGCAATGCCAGGCTTTCGCAGCCTGGCCCTGCGGCTTCTGAGGTGAAACACCCCCGCGACGCTGGCCAGCACCAGCGCTGCGCCCAGCAGCGTGCTGGTCGATAGTGATTCGTTCAGCAGTAACGCCCCCAAGATCACGGCGATTGCAGGGTTCACGTAGGCGTAGGTCATGGCGATGCTTATCGGCAACGACTGCAACACATAGACATACGCGCTGAAGCCCAGCAGCGAGCCAAAGAGCACAAGATACCCCCAGGCGAGCCAGGCTTCCAGCGCAGGCGTGGGTGCCGGTTCCCCCACCAGGATCACCACGACTGCAAAGCCCAGCCCTCCCGCCAATTGCTGATAGCCCGCGCTTGCCAGCGTCGGCATCCTTACCGGCACGCGGCTTTGCAAGATCGAACCCAATGACCAGCTCACCGGCGCCAGCACAAGCGCAACCATCGAGAGCAGATCGGCCCGTTCCCCCGACCGCCAGGATGGGGCCGAGAGCATCGCCGCGCCCGCAAAACCCAAGAGAAGGAAGAGAACGAGCCTTCCGCTGGGCCGCCGGCGGTCGAGCAACGATTCGAAAACCACCGTCCATAGAGGAATGGTGGCGATCATCAGCGCTGCCAGCGAGGAATCCACCCTCTGCTCCGCCCAGGCCACCATGCCGTTCGCCACCGTCCAGAGCAGAAGACCGGAGGCGACCAAGACGCCCAGTTCGCGCAGGCTGGGCCGGCGCAGATCTGACTTCAGGGCCGCCAGCGCAAGCAGCAGCACACCCGCGAGCGTCATGCGCCCGAACCCTAATGTGAAAGGTGGGATGCCTGCACCAGGACGCACTGCCACCCGGATCGCCAGGTAGGTGCTGCCCCAGACCAGATAGACAATGAAGAGGTTTGCAAGCCCCAGGGGTGTGACCTGGCGGCCCTCGCTGGATGTGCCCGCCGTAGATCGTTCTTCTATGCGCTCTGCCATGCACGCTCCTTAGCGTTTAGGGTTTCCCGACATTTGCCGGTTACGGTATCAAACCCCATCAAGTGCGCTGCGGATGCGGCCAAACACCGCATCGAGCATCCCGAGGGTCAGCCGACCTGTCTGCGTATTTTGCTGACTGGGATGGTAACAGGCTGCCAAGATCAGGCCTGACCCTTCCAGCGGGTACCATCCCCCGTGCCTGAATTGGAGGCGCGGCACGGAGTAGCCTCGCTCTCGCAAAGCCCGCTCGCAGGCCTGGAACGCCACCCTTCCCAGCGCCAGGATAATCCGCATTTGAGCCAGCAGGGCCATCTCTCGGATTAGAAAGGGCCTGCAATGGTCAAGCTCCTGGGCCGTGAGGCGATTCTTAGGAGGCGCGCAGCGCGCCGCGGCTGTCACGAAGGCGTCGCTTAGCACAAGACCATCCTCACGCTGCCTGGAATCAGGCTGGTTGGCGAAACCGGCGCGATAGAGCGCCCCAAAGAGCGTCTCGCCCGAGCGATCGCCCGTGAACATCCGGCCGGTGCGGTTGGCGCCATGCGCACCGGGAGCCAGGCCCACGATCAGCAACCTGGCTGCCCGGTCTCCAAACCCGGGAACAGGCCGGCCCCAGTAGTCCCAGTCGCGGTAGGCCCGGCGCTTGACGGACGCCACCTGCTCCCGCCAGGCAACCAACCGCGGGCATCGCCGGCAGGCGATGATCTGGTGTTCCAGGTCCTGCCATGGATCGGTGCTCATCCCGCGCTGCCTTTCGGGAAAGGCAGTGGCGCACCCTCCATCTGCAACAAGCGCAGCTTCGTGGCCGGGCCCTGCCCACCGGAGTAGCCACCCAGAGAACCATCCGAGGCCAGCACCCGGTGGCAGGGAACGATAAGCGGCACGGGGTTGCGGGCCAGCGCCTGGCCCACTGCCCGCGCTGCGCCCGGCTTGCCCAGCCAAGCCGCCACCTGCCCATAGGTGGCCACTTCGCCTGCGGCCAGCGCCGAGATGCGCTCGAGCACCCGCCGCTGAAAGGGCGTCAGTGGTCTCAGATCTACAGGCAGATCGAAGGATTTACGTCGGCCTTGTAGATATTCCCTGACCTGCTGCCCCGCCCGGCCCACACGTCCCGGATCCCGCCGCGGAGTGAGGCCGGTCAAGCGTTTCAGATGCGCCAGGAATTCCTCGAGCGGGCAGCCCAGGCTCAGAGCCAGGACACCGCGGTCGCTCACGGCGATGTGGAGTTCGCCGAAAGGCGTGCCTTCGAAGGTGTCGTAATAGACAACATTGGGACTGGCCTGATCGATCTCCTGGCGCACCCTTGCCAACACCTCGCCAGCCTCCTCCGATTTGGGCGATTCCCCAAAGATCCGATCCAGCGCCTCCAGCAAAGCGCTGCGGACCGGCCGTCCCGGCGAATCGCCCAGCCAGCGCTGGAGGTCTCGCTCGCCAAGCCTCTGCTCCCGTTTCATGAGGATATCTCCTCGGCGAAATGCGCCCGAAGCTTCTTGAGCGCCTGGTACGCGCTGGCGCGGGCTGCTTCGGGCGAGCAGCCCAGGACCTCTCCGATGACCTCATATCCCAGGCCCTGATAGCGACGCATGACCAGCGCGGCGCGTTGCTTGTGCGGCAGACGGCGCACAAATGCCCGCACAGCCTGCAGAAGCTCGGCTTGCTCGGCCTGCGATTCCGCCGATTGCGCTCTCTGCGAGGTCAGAGGCGCGGCCCCAGCCAACGCATGGCGGCGCCGTGCGGCCCGGCGTCCATGCGAATAGGCCACCCGACTCGCAATTGTATAGAGCCAGGCGCGGGGATTGCTGTCAGGCCGCAGCGACGGAAAGGCGCGATAGGCCCGCAGGAAGGCCTCCTGGATACAATCTTCCGCGTCCTCGCGGGAACCGGTGAGCCGCCTAAGATAGCCAAGGAGCTCCCCGGCGTACATCTCGATGAGCCTTTCGAAGGGAACCTCGCTCATGGGCTATTGCCTCAATGGACCGCTCATGCATATAACGCATAAGGCATCAAAACGTGAGATATGGCCTGCAGGCGCTATTGGTTGAGCGACCACACAATCCGCAGCCCATCCAGAGTCAGCCAGGGGGCTTGAATCTCGATCACCTCGGTTTCCTCGGCGATGAGAGGCGCAAGCCCGCCCGTTCCGATGACCTTCATCGATTTCCCCAATTCGCGCCGGAACCGGGCCACCATCCCTTCCACCAGTCCCACATAGCCGTAGAGCAGGCCCGACTGGATGGCATGCACGGTGTTGCGGCCGATGGGGCTTGGGGGTCTGGCCAGCTCGACGCGCGGCAGTTTGGCCGTGCGCAGGAAGAGGGCGTCCGCCGCAATGCCGATGCCAGGCGCGATGGCGCCCCCCAGATACTCGCCCTCGCCCGAGATGGCGTCGAACGTGGTGGCCGTCCCAAAGTCAACCACACAGGCCGGTCCGCCGTAGAGTTGGAGCACGGCCACGGCGTCGACCACACGGTCGGCCCCCAGCGCGTGCTTGGGGTCTTCGTAGCGGATCTTGAGGCCCGTCCTCACGCCGGCGTCGACCACGAAGGGCTCCTTCGACAGATAGTGCCGGCAGGCCTCGATGAAGGTCCGTGTGAGCGGCGGTACGACCGACGCCATTGCCACCGCTTCGATATGTTCCGCGGAGCAGCCAGCGTGGTCCAGAAGTCCGAGGATCTGCAGGCCGTATTCATCCGGCATCCGCTCATGCACAGTGGCCAGCCGCCAGGCATCCTCCAGCGCCTCGCCCTCGTAGAGGCCCAGCGTGATGTTGGTGTTGCCGATATCGATTGCCAGGAGCATGCTTGTCCTCCCCGCGTGCGCGGGCCACGCCGGTTCCCCGGGGCCCGCGCCTATGCTCGTCCCGGAAAGTCAGGCGCCGATGAGTATGTTGTCGATCAGCCGCGTCCGCCCTATGAACACCGCCATGGACAGCAGGGCCCGCTCAACGGAGCCCTGGAGTTCGTCCAGGGTTTCGGGGTTGGCCACAGAAATATATTGCACCTTCGCCCGCGGCTCGCTCGCGAGCACCCGGGTCATCGTCTGCCGCAAGGATTCAGCCTCCCGCTCTCCCTGCTCAAACGCTTGTTGGGCAGCGCGCAGCGCACGATAGAGCACCGTGGCGGCCTTCCGCTCCTCAGGATCCAGATAAGCATTGCGGCTGGACATCGCCAAACCGTCCGCCTCGCGAACGGTCGGGCAGACAATCACCTCCAGCGGGAAGAGCAGGTCGAGGGTCATACGCCGGATCACAAACGCCTGCTGGGCGTCCTTCTGACCGAAATAGGCCCGATCGGGTCGAAAAGCGTTGAAGAGCTTCGCCACCACCGTCGTCACCCCGCGAAAATGGCCGGGGCGATGGGCCCCCTCTAGCGGCTGGGTCAGCCCCTCGACTTCTACCCAGGTCTGCGACCCTGGCGGGTAGACCTCCTCCACCGGCGGCAGCCAGACCAGATCCACGCCTTCAGCTTCCAGCAAGCGCAGGTCCCGGGCTTCATCCCGGGGGTAGGCCTCCAGATCCTCGTGCGGGCCGAACTGGGTCGGATTCACGAATATGCTCACCCCCACGCTTTGACACTCCTGCCTGGCTCGACGCACGAGCGAGAGATGACCTTCATGCAGATATCCCATCGTGGGAACCAGGCCAAAGGGCGAGGACAGCTCCGCGCGCCCTGCCCGAAGATCCTTGAGGCTACGAGCAACCCTCATGAATGAGCTCCTTTGCTTCCTTGCGCCTTGGCCTGAACCAGATGCCAGAGCGTCCAATTGACGGGCGTTTCCACGCCATGGCGCCGCCCCTCGCGGACAACTGCTCCGCAGATCGCTTCGATTTCGGTCGGCGCGCCGCGGCGGATATCTTGCAGCATCGAGGAGTGATTGGCAGCAGTCCATTCGGCGACCTCCAGGGCGCGGGCCGCGGCCTCGGCGAAGGGTAGCCCGACGCCTTGGGCCTCGGCCACCGCCTGGGCCTCGCGGGCCGCCTCGGTCATGATGGCCAAAGCCCCCTCACGTTGCAAGAGTTCGCCGTTGGGCACCTCCAGCATGGCGGTTAGGGGGTTGATGGCGGCGTTGATGGCCAGCTTCCCCCACACCAGCGACACTATCTGGGCCTCAAAATGAACTTCAAACCCGGCCTGCTCCAGCAGCGAGGCCACCGGGCCCAGGCGCGGGTGGCGGGCAACATGGGTCGGCCCCACGCCTCCCACGCGCACTATGCCCGGCTCAACCAGCGTGGCCCCCATGGTCGTGATCCCAAGCGCAGCCCGCTCGGGGCTAAGGTGGTCGACGAGAATCTCCAGATTACCCAGACCATTCTGAAGCGTGAGGGCCACGCCCTCAGGGTCGAGACATTCGGCCAACTGGCGGGCGGCCCGTTCGGTCTGCCAGGACTTGACCAGCACCAGCGCCTGGCGAGCGCCCCGGCAGGCCGATGGCTCCCGCGCCACACGGACGCGCTGGCGCTGTTCCTGGCCATCGGGCCCGAGCACGCAGATGCCCTGGCGCTCGATCGCTGCCAGGCCAGCCTCCCATGTGCCCAGCAGAGTCACGTCGGCGAGAGGAGCCAGACGCGCCCCGAACAAGCAGGCCATGGCACCGCTCCCCATAATGAGCAGACCCGGTTTCTTAGCCATGACCCAGCTCGTTCTGCAAGGCCTCCCAGGCGTCCGCGTCCATCTCCAGGCTGTGCTCCGGCCCAGGGAATCGCCCGGCAGCGATGTCCTCCCGGTAGGCCGCGATGGCTTCGGCCATCGTTGCATGCAGTTGGGCATATTGCTTGACGAAGCGCGGGGTGAAGCGATCGAAGAGCCCCAGCAAATCGTGCGTCACGAGCACCTGCCCGTCACATCCTGCGCCGGCACCGATGCCAATCGTGGGGATCTCCAGGCGTTTCGAAACCAATTGGGCGAGCTGGCTGGGGATCGATTCCAGCACGAGCGCGAAACAGCCTGCCTCCTGAAGTAGATCGGCATCCTCGATCAACCGCCTGGCCTCCCCGGCGCTCTTGGCTTGCGCCCGGAAGCCGCCCAATTGATGCACGGACTGGGGCGTGAGCCCCAGATGGCCCATCACCGGAATGCCGGCACGCACGATGGCCCGCACAGCTTGCAGCCGCTCTCGGCCGCCCTCCAGCTTCACCGCATCCATGCCTGCCTCTTGCAGGAATCGTCCTGCGTTGCGCACCGCCTCCTCAACCGAAACTTGATAGGAAAGGAAGGGCATATCTCCGATGAGCAGAGCGTAGCGGGCTCCACGCGCCACCGCCCGGCAGTGGTGGATCATGTCATCCATAGTGACCGGCAGGGTGTTCTCGTATCCGAGCACCACCATCCCGAGCGAATCACCCACCAGAATCGAGTCGATGCCGGCGCGGTCTACGGCGAGCGCGGTGCCGTAGTCATACGCAGTAAGCATGGTGATGGGTTCGCCTTTGGCCTTCTTCTGTTGGAAAGTGCGCGTGGTGACCTTGGAACGATCAAGCGGGGATTCTTGCTTGGACATGGCTATCTCCTCCTTCGAGTGAGACGCCCGTCGGCCCGAGGAAAGAAGACCCGCCCGGGCCATGGGGCGGGACAGTGGTTGCAGGCACCCTGCCGTCTCGGTCTTGGCCCGATCCAAGCGGCAGAAAGATTATAGCAAAGGTTGGCCTGCGCCAGGCCGACGAAAATGAGGAGGAAACGCCCGCGGAGGCTCGTCCTCCCAAGGCCTCCACCTTTATACCACTACTGCTGGAGTACAATCATGGACCATGGAGGCCGAGACGCCCGTCACGAAAACGCTCGATGTCCTGGGGATCCCCTACCGCCTGCACCTGCACCCGCAGCCCCTGCGCTCGCTGGCGCAGGCGGCCCGCGAGCGCGGCTTGCGGCCAGAGCAAATCGTGCGCTCGCTGCTCTTCCGGCTCGAAGGCGAGCGCTACATCCTGGTGATGATGCCCGGCGATCGACAGGTCGATTGGAAGAAGCTGCGGCGCTTCCTGGGCGTCTCGCGCATCACCACCGCCGACCGCGAAGAGGTGCAGCGCGTCACCGGCTACCCGCCGGGGGCTGTCTCCCCCATCGGCCTGCCATCCTCGATCCGCATCCTGGCCGACCGCCGTATTCAAGATGAGGATACGCTCTCCATGGGCGCCGGGATCCCCAATGCCGGCTTGATTCTCTCCCGCGCGGATTTGCTCAAGGCCGTGAAGCCCGAATTCGGAGATTTCTGCTGAAGCGCTCTGGCTAGGGGATCCAGGCGGGCAGGAACCCATCCTGCGCCAGCCGCTGGCGATCACCGCTCTCCACTTGCAGCCAGCCGATCTCTGGTTGTGCGCCCGCTGCCGCCAAATTCCTGCGCATGAAGCCCAGGCGCTTGCCATCCGGGCTCCATACCAGGGCCGAGTAGAGCGCATCGGGGTCCTCCGTCAGCGCCCGTGATTCGCTGCCATCGGCTCTCATGATCCAAATTTGGCGCCCTGGCGTCCAGTGGCCGGGGTCAAGATACTTGCGGGTGAAGGCAATCCAGGATCCATCCGGGCTGAAGACCGGCGAGGCGTCCTCCACCAGCCTTTTCTCTCCGGGGGAGATGTCCGAGGTGCGGCCATCCGCGATCTCGACCCGGTAGAGATGACTATAGAAGGTCTCGCTGGGTGTCCCATCCTCCGCAGAGGCGGCCTGCGCGAACACGATCTCCGGGAAGATGAACGCAAGCCCGTCGGGCGACCAGGTTCCAAGCAGCCCCAGGCTGCTTGGGATGAAGCGCAGAGGGGTCGTCTGACCTTCGAGATCGACCTCGGCCACGATAATGGCTTGAATATGGTCGTCGTAGTAGCTCAACCAGCCAGTGGGCGACCACAGCGGGCTAGCGCGCGAGCCTTCCCCGCCGCCAACCTCTACCGGCGGCCCCGCCTCCCGGAGGGGCAACAGCCAAAGGCTCCTCCTCTGCGCGGTCAGCCGACCCGCCTCGCCCAACGCCAGTTCCTGGCGCTCAAAGGCCATCCAGCGCCCATCCGGGGATAGGGAGGGCGAACGGCAGGGATGGTCGGCCTGGCAAGCGAGCACCTGCTGATCCTCCAGAGAAACCAGATTCAGGATCCGCAGCTCAGTCCCGCCCTCCGGGCGCATGACGCTATAGGCCACCCGGACTCCGTCCCCCGCGATCGCGTAGTCGATCACGCCCAAGGGGGCCTCTGTCAGGGCATCGGTCTCCTGGGGATCTCCAAGTGTACGTGCGTAGAGCTGGGCAGGTCCTTCTGCCGGCCATAAATAAGCGATGCGCGGATCCCCTACCTCGAAGGTCCAGGATTTGCTGCGCAGCATGGGCAGGCCCAGCCTCGATCGCACCCCGGCGGTGAGCGTCACCTTAACCTCGCCCCCTGAAGGCCAGAAGTGCTCTGGCTCGAAAATCAGTTCGCGCGCCTCCCATAGGTAGCGGCCCGGCAACGGTGGGTCGATCGACAGGTGGGCGCGCACGGAGGCAACATTCATGGGTTGGCTGAAGCCCAGCCTCAACCGCGTGGACGCCGGGACGTTCACAGCACCCCCGGCCGGCTCCACCAGCACAACCCGCGGCGCGGCGAAAAGCGCCGCCAGCACCAGGCCCAAGGCCGCGCCGACACCCACAAGCGCCGACATCGGGATTAAGCCCTTTGATGGCTTCATATCGAATGCATTATACAGGCATGAATGATTGAGTTGCCGGCTTGCACTTGGATATTCTCTGACCTAGGTGCCCGATCATCGCTTGCGCCAGCGGCCAGGCCCCACGTGCTCAATCAGTTCCAAATCGCGAAGCAACTGGAGTTGCTGCCGGATCTTAGCTCTAATGTTTTGATTTTCGGGATAGCGGACACGGAATGCCTGCTCGTGCTTGTAGATATCCTGATTGGTGAATTCGCCTTCAGGCAAAGCGTCGAAAACCATGCCTAGCCATCCGCCAAGGTCTCGGCGAGTGGCCTTCGGGCGGGGAAGCTTCCCCGCCGCAGCACGAAGCTCTGAGGCCGCATTAGCGTCAACGTGGCGCTCAGCGCTAACGCGGGCCCTTCCCCATAACTCCTGGTATAGGCGCAGGAATTCCTCTTTCGGCACCACGCGCATAGGGTGAAACTTCATCCGCGTATACGCGGCTTGAAGATCGGACGCCGGTCCAGAATCCTGAGGAAAGCTCAGCAACACGTTGATTTCCAGGTTACGCTCCAACCCACCGGCAGTCAGATTAGAGGAGCCCACCAAGCACAAGATTCTTTGCTTTGCCTCTACGAGATAGAGCTTTGGGTGATACAGAGCCGCCTTCTCAGGCTCGGCAAGACAATAGAGAGAAGCACCTTTGTATTCCTTGAACCACGTATAGATTTGCCATAGCGCCGAAGGCTCGGTCACCCGCAGATCGAGACCAACTAGGAATTCCGCGGATCCCCCTTTTCTCAATATGCCAGTCGTTTTCGAAGATAGTTTGTCCAACCCATCCGCAGAGGCGAACGCCACTGCGAAGCGGATTGAATTGGCAGATTCCATTGCTCCTGTCAGAGCGTCCGCAGCCTTCAGCCGCATGTTATCAACGACTTCCATCAACATCTCAGTGCCCCCTCTTCCATATGCAATGCTATGGCGACTCCATGATCGTAAATTAGAGAATATTGCCGTATCTAAGTCTTCGCTTCCCGCAGTCGCCGCTTTAGATCCTCGATCGCCTCTACCGGAGTTGGATCCACCCCGTAGGCCATCGCCAAGTAGTAGGCGGTGTAATCGCCGAAGTGCAGCGCCGTCCATTGCTGCGCTAACCGGGTCTCACCCTGCGCCTGGATGATATCGGTGTTGAAGCCCTCCACCATCATCACCTCGCGCGTGACCTGAGTTCGAAGGCGGTTGCGGGGGTGCAAGGTATCGCCTTGCAGGAACAATACCATCGATGCTCCAAAGAGGGCCTCCGGATGGACCACGCCTGCGACCATGTTATGATCGGCCTCCGGCAGGCTCTCGAACTGGGCCAAGGCCTTGGCCAGTTCGGCGATCTGGGTGCGCCAGCGCCGCGCCACCGGTGCCAGGTGTTCCGAACCTATGATCGCCGGCCAGCGCCCGACGAGCTGCCCGGCCATGCGCTTGGCGGGGTTCTCCACGACCGGCACCTCCGCCCGCAGCTTTTGCTGCTGCGAGCGCATGGCCGCCACTGCCGCCTCCACCTCCCCCTCCAGATCCGGCACCAACCCCAGCCGGTTCACCAGCCCCAGCAGCAAGCCGAAGGAATAGCCCACAGCTGCCCGTGGCTGACCCGCATGTGAGAATTGCCAAAGCGGAACTCCCCACTTTTCGGCCTGACGCGCCAGCTCCCCGCCGGTCGTGATAGCCACAACCTGCGCTGCAGACTCCACCGCCGCCTCGAACGCCGAGAGCGTCTCCTCCGTGTTCCCAGAATGCGAGCTGGCCACCACCAGGGCCTGTTCGTCGAGCGCGCAGGCTGGCAAATCGTAGTCCCTCCAAACCAGGACGGGCACGGCTGCCATCGGCGCAATAAAAGCCGCCAGCAAATCGGCACCGATCGCCGATCCGCCCATCCCCGCCACGACCAGCAGGCGGATATTGGAGATCTCGCCCAGCGGCAGGCGCCTTCCGAGATCCCACGCCGACTGGAGCTGATCGGGCAGCCCGTCGATCTCCGAGAGCATGTCTTTCCTGTCGAGTTCCTTGAAGCGTGATAGATCATCCAGGTTCATGGCTCCTCCAGACCGAGACGGTAGATGTCCTGACGCCTCCAACCACTGATGGAAGCCAACTCGCGGGCCGCCTGAGACGGGCTGAGCCCGGCTCGAAGGTGATCGGCCAGCGCGGCGCGCACCTCGGCTTCCGACCAGCGGCGCTCGCCCTGGGCTCCTTCAATCACGATTGTGTACTCACCTCGCGGCTCCCTGGCCTTCACCTGAGCAGCGATCTCATTCAGGGGGCCACGCAGGATCTCCTCGTGCAGTTTGGTCAGCTCGCGGCAAATGGCCACCCGCCGTTCGCCTCCCCAAGCAGCCAGCATGTCACCCAGGGAATCATACAGACGGTGCGGTGCCTCGAAGCAGATAGCGGTGCGCGGCTCCATCTTCAGCGCGCTCAGCAGCTGCTGTCGCTCCTGCCGGCGTCTGGGGAGATATCCCAGGAAGATGAACTGATCGCTGGGGAAGCCCGAGGCCACCAGCGCTGCAACCGGCGCCGATGGGCCTGGGATGGGGTGAACCACGTGCCCCTCTTCAAGCGCAGCCTGGATGAGTTCGTAGCCGGGATCCGAGAGCCCCGGCGTGCCTGCATCCGAGACGAGGGCCAGATCGCCCTCCGCAAGCGCCTTCAAGAGAGCCTCGCGGCGCGCTTCTTTGTTGTGCTCGTGATAGCTGATCAAGGGAGTCTGGATGCCGTGATGACGCAGCAACTTCCGGGTGCGACGCGTATCCTCCGCTGCGATCAGGTTTACCTCCTGCAGAATGCGCAGGGCGCGCAGCGTGATGTCTTCCAAATTGCCGATCGGCGTCGCTACCAGATAGAGCTTGCCCACGCTGCTATTGTAGCAAAGGCTTCCTGCACCCACTCACTCCTACTCTTGAGCGGAATGCGGGATCAAGGCATAATCGTGCCTACATCGCCCGGAGGAGAAACGCATGCCCAACCCACCCCCCTTTGGAACCACCGTCATCGGCAGTTTCCCGCACGCTTCCAGCGAAGACCTTTGCGGTCGCCTCATCGATGCCCTGGACCTTCCGGCCTGGCCCCAATTTCCCCGCAGGGCGTTTCAAGAGAACATGTACGCCCAATTCAGCGCGCCCCTGCCCGGGCTGGCGCTGGATTCGCAGGCGGAGAAGATCTATTTCCAGACCTCCGGTGATCTCAGTAGCCTGCTCATCCCCTTCTATGAGAGTGTGCTGGCCGGGCAAATCGACGCCTTCGCGTTGCCCGCTGAATATGCAGAAGGCTTCCACGCCATGCTCGACGCCCTCTCCGGAACGCCGGGTGAATGGGCCAAAGGGCAGGTGACGGGGCCCGTGAGCTTCGGCCTGACGGTAACCGACGAGAGCCTGCGCGCCAGCCTGTACAACGAGATGCTCGCCGATGCGATCGTCAAGAACCTGGCCATGAACGCCCGCTGGCAGGCCCGGGCCCTTCGCGAACGCCGCCCAGGTGTGGTCATCTTCGTGGACGAGCCCTACATGGCCTCCTTCGGCTCGGCCTATATCAGCCTGGCCCGGGAGCAGGTAATCGCCATGCTGGACGAGGTCTTCGAGGCCATCCACGCTGAGGGAGCGCTGGCCGGCGTGCATTGCTGCGCCAACACCGACTGGTCGGTCTTGCTTGCGACGAAAGTGGATATTCTGAACCTGGACGCCTATGGCTATCTCGAGAATCTGGCGCTCTACCCGGACGAGCTGGCCGCCTTTCTCGCTCGGGGAGGCATCATCGCCTGGGGCATCGTGCCCAACGATCAGCAAGTCTTCGAAACGGATGGGCCTGCGCTCGCAAACCGCCTGCGGGAGGGCATCGAGCATATCCGGGAACGCGCCGCCTCGCGGGGGGTGAGCCTTCCCAGCAATCTCGCCGGACAAAGCCTGATCACACCCTCCTGCGGTTTGGGTTCGGCCACAGTCGAGGTAGCCGAGCGCTGTCTCGAGCTCCTGCGCGATACGGCCCAGAGTCTCAGGGAGGCCGCCTGAGAATTCTGCTTTGACGACCTCCTCGCC
>CAZQDE010000021.1:30467-42602 GCA_964591485.1 uncultured Anaerolineaceae bacterium
GGCCCAGAGTCTCAGGGAGGCCGCCTGAGAATTCTGCTTTGACGACCTCCTCGCCTGCGTGGTAAACCGACTATCCAGGTCCGATATATCGAAAGCGCTCATCCAGAGAGGCTGAGGGACCGGCCCTGTGAAGCCTCGGCCACCCCGGCCGGCCTGGCCGGCGGAAGGTGCCAACTCCGGTTGAAGATGCGCCTGCGCCGCGTTTCTTCTGGAAGATGAGGGCAAATGCTGAGGAGCCTCTTCTTCCTGAAGAGGCTTTTTCGTGCAAGCCATCAGGACCGAACCGCATTGAAGCATGACCATCTCCCCTACCTTGAGGCCCTGAAGGACCGAGTGCTGGTGTTCGATGGGGCTATGGGCACCAATCTTCAGGCCATGGCGCTCACGGCCGACGATTTCGGCGATCCCCAATACGGAGGCTGCATGGATGCTCTCGTCTTGACCAAGCCCGAGGCCGTGGAACAAGTACATCGTTCGTTCCTGGAGATGGGCGCCGACGCCATTGAGGCCAATACCTTCCGGTAGAACCGTATCACGCTGGCCGAGTACGGCCTCGAGGCGCGGGTGTTGGAGATCAATCGCGCTGCAGCCACCCTCGCCCGCCGGCTGGCCGACGAGTACACTACCTCAGACCAACCCCGCTTCGTGGCCGGCTCCATGGGGCCCTCGGGCAAGCTCCCCTCGGCCGACGACCCGGATCTCTCCGACACCGGCTTCGACGATCTGGCCGACGTCTTCCGCCAGCAGGCGTCAGGGCTGATTCAGGGCGGGGCCGAAGGCCGCGTGCCGGTCATCACCGATCCACATCAGCAGGCCCTCGAGCCCGGCGAGATCCTGGTCTGCCGTGGTACCGATTCGGCATGGACACCCCTATTTCTCTCGGCTGCAGGGCTCGTCATGGAGGTTGGCGGGATGATGACACATGGCTCGGTCGTCACACGCGAATATGGTATCCCCGCCGTTGTGGGGGTTCATGAGGCCACCCGCCGCCTGCGCACCGGCATGCGGGTGCGCATAGATGGATCGAGCGGCGAGATTCAGGTGCTCGCGTCCGATGGGGCTGGAGAGGCTTGACTCCGGCCCGCCAGGTTGTAGAATACATGGCACTAGACGGGGTGGTATGCGAGATGCCCGTAGAACTGCGCCCTGAACTCGCCATGGCCATGTGCAAGCTGCCGGAGCCGGTGGGCCTCAGTCCACCGGCACGGGCCGGTGCGCTTGATCGCCGCCTGCCCCGGTAGCCTGATCACCGCCAGCCTCGAGCTGGCGGTTTCCGTTCGAGATCACGAGGTGCGGGAAGTCGCGCCTTAGGAAAGAGGAACCTCATGACCGAAACCATCCATATCTCCGTGGCCTGGCCCTACGCCAATGGCGACTTGCACGTCGGACACCTTGCCGGTGCCTATCTGCCAGCCGACATCTTCGCTCGTTATCATCGGCTGAAGGGCAACCGCGTTCTGATGGTTTCGGGCTCGGATTCGCACGGCACTCCCATCACGGTGGCGGCCGATCGCCGCGGCATCACCCCACGCGAGCTTTTTGAACACTACCACCACCGCTTCCTGGAAACGCAGAAAGCCATCGGCATCAGCTATGACCTTTTCACCCACACCGACACCGAAAACCATTACCGCGTGGCGCAGGACTTCTTCCTGCGCCTCTATGAGCGCGGCTTTCTATATCGCCAGGTCCAGCGCCAGCTCTACTCCGAGTCGGAAGGCCGATTCCTGCCTGACCGTTACGTGGAAGGCACCTGCCCGATCTGCGGCTATGAACAGGCCCGCGGCGACCAGTGTGACAATTGCGGCAATTTGCTCGACGCGCTGGAGCTCATCAACCCCCGCAGCAAGACTGACGGCAGCACGCCAATCATCCGCGAGACCGAGCATTTCTTCCTCGATCTGCCGACCTTCAGCGACCAAATCCTCGCCTATCTCGACCAGCATAAGGATCACTGGCGCCCGAACGTTTACAAATTCGCCCGCAACTTCGTCGAATCGGGCCTTCAAGGCCGTCCCGTAACGCGTGATGTCCAATGGGGGATTCCCGTCCCGCTCGAAGGTTGGGATGACAAGCGCATCTATGTCTGGTTCGAGGCGGTTATCGGGTATTTCTCAGCTTCGATAGAATGGGCCAAAATCACCGGACAGCCCCAGGCCTGGAAGGATTGGTGGTATGACCCCCAGGCCAAGATCTACTGCTTCATCGGCAAGGATAACATCCCCTTCCACACCATCATCTGGCAGGCCGAGCTGCTCGGTGTGGAGCGCATCTACGAAGATGACGAGAGTCGGCGACTGAACCTCCCCTATGACGTCCCCGCCAATGAATTCATGAACATCGAGGGATCTCAATTCAGCAAGAGCCGCAGTTGGGCCATCTGGCTACCAGACGTTCTCGAACGTTATGACCCTGACGCCATTCGCTTCTACGTTACGGTGGCCATGCCCGAGTCGCGGGACACGGACTTCTCTTGGGGTGAGTTCGTGCGCAAGAACAACAACGAGCTCGTCGCTGCCTGGGGCAACCTGGCCAACCGTGTCCTCTCCTTTGCGCACAAGCACTGGGAGGGGCGCGTGCCCGAGCCGGGCGAACTGCGCGAAATCGACCGTGCCTTGCTGGCCCAGATCGAGAGCGGATTCGAGCGCGTCGGCGGGCTGATCGAGGCGGTCAAGTTGCGGGCTGCCTTGCAGGAAGCGATGGAGCTGGCACGAGAGGTGAATGGCTACCTCGACAGGGCGCCCTGGTTCGGCGTCATCAAGCAGGACCGTCAGGCTGCAGCCACGACGGTCTACACCGCGCTGCGAGCGATCGACTCGCTCAAGGTGCTCCTGGCCCCCTTCCTGCCCTTCTCTTGCGAGAGCCTGCACCAGACCCTTGGCTATGAGCAACCGCTCTTCGGCCAGCAGCGCATCGAGCGCTTTGACGAGGACTCACGCAGCCACGAGGCCCTGGTCTACGATGCCAGCCAGGCCTCCGGACATTGGGCTCCCAGCGTCCTCGAGCCTGGTCGGGCCTTCTCCAAGCCCAAGCCCCTGTATCGCAAACTCGATGAGAGCGTGGCCGAGGAGGAGCGCAGCCGACTGGGCCAGCTAGGCGGATGAGAGGCAGGCAACCTCGCCGACTCCCATATCGGCCACCCCCCACTTCTCCCAGCTTCGCAGCTAGCAAGCCCGGCTCTAAGGGGTGATTGACCCCCTCGCCTCATCGCCATAGAATGATGGCACCCGCGTCTACGCCTAAGCAGGAGCTGTCATTCGCATGGATCAGGAGCGCCCGCAAGAACCGGACGCCACACTCAACGAAGCCATCGCAGCCATCCAGAGCGGCGAGGTACCTCGCGCCCGCAAGCTCCTCAGCCGGTTGGTGCTCGACCATCCCGAATCGGTGGACGCCTGGTGGTGGCTGGCGCAGACCCTCGAAGAGCCTGACAAGCAGGCCTTTTGCTGCCGGAAGATCCTCGCCATCGATCCCGGTCATGCCGGCGCGCGCGAAAGACTGGGGATACCTCCTGAGGTGCCCGAGGCCATGGAGATCCCGGCGGCACCGTCTCCGGGGCCGCAGCCAACCGAGACCCCTCCAGCGCCCGCAAGGAGACCCGTCAGGCGCGGCGGCCTCACCTCCACCCAACGCCTGATCCTGGTGCTGCTCGCCCTGGGTGCCTTCCTTATCGCCGCTGGGGGTGGGGCCTACGTGGTGCTCGATTCGCTCGGTCATCTGCCGGCACTCTTAAGCCGCAGCACGCTCGCACCAACGCTCACAGCCACGGTGACCCACACGCCAACCCCGGTCTCCCTATCGGCCATTCCGACCTGGACCCCCACACCTTCGTACACGCCGCAGCCCACCAGCACACCCGCCGCCACGGCCACCCCGACCACACCGTCTTCTCCCACACCCATCCCGCCCACACCCGCTGCGATGCCCGATCCGGCCGATGCACAGGTGGCGCTCATCATGCAGGGCACCGGGCCTTTGACGCTCTTGCCGGGCGACTTCCCCATCTTCGCCTTCCAACCCTCCGAACCCCTCTCCCTTGCAAACGTGGCCACACTCGTCTTCCAAGCCTTCCCGGCCTCCATCGAAACGCCTCCCACGCTGGAGATCTATCTCTACGATCCCGAGGAGGACTTCTGGCGAGGGTTCGGGGCAGGCTGGGGGGATACGCCCATACCCTCTCCGAGAGGCTTCGTCAGCTCTGAGGGGGTCATCCTGGCCGCGCTTCGAAATTGGGGCGAAGATATCGTGGAGTTGTCGAACGCCACCTTCTCCCTGGCAGGATTCACAACCGGGGGCGCCGAGGTGCAGCTTGGATTGAACCGGGAGATCATTCGCGTCCCGCAGCCCGAAACATCCACTCCAACGCCCGTCAGCCTTGACTGAGCGGGTCCGAGGCGCGGACGCGCTGCGAACGCAGCCTTAGCCTCAAGCCCCCTTGAAATCCGGCGGGCGTTTCCCCAGAAACGCGTTCAACCCCTCCAGATGATCCTGGGTTCGCCCGGCGATCTCCTGCAGGTGCGCTTCATAGTCCAGCACCGTCGCAAGGCTGGGCATCACCGCATGGTTGAAGGCCCGCTTCGTGAGCCCCAGCGCTCGCGTAGGCCCTGCGGCCAAGCGCTGCGCCAGTTCCGCGACGGCATCCTCAAGTTCCTCATCTGGAAGCACCCGGCTGATCACGCCCCACTCGAGGGCTTGATGTGCGGAAAGTGGCTCATTCAGGAAGGCGAACTCCGCCGCTCGCGCCATGCCTGCAAGCAGCGGCAGCGTGAGGGACACCCCCGAGTCGGCCGTGAGCCCGATCCCCGTGAAGCCGAATACGAAGCGGGCGCTCTCGGCCGCCCAGCGAATATCGGTCGCCAGGGCGATCCCCAATCCCGCCCCTGCGGCGGTTCCATTGATGGCGCCGATGATGGGCTTTTCCAGGCGACGCATCTCTAGAACAATGCGGTTGTAGGTTCGCTGGAGGTGGTAGCGGAAAGGGATCGGGATGCCGGTTTCTTCGACGATGGCCAGATCCTGACCGCTGCTGAAGAAGCGCCCGCTGCCGGTGAGCACAATACAGCGAACGCCATCATCCTCCCGCGCCCGCTTCAGGGTAGTGAGCAACTCCTCCACCATCGTGAAGCTGAAAGCATTCGCCTTGGGCCGATTTAGGCGAACGGTCAGCACCGCCGCATGCCGTTCAACGTTTAGGGTCTCATAGGCTTCCATGGATGTCTCTCTCGCATCAAATGCCGGATCGAAAACATGGGCTGCCCGGCGCAGCCCATGCAAGGATCAGTAGAATTTCCGTTCAATATCTTGAAGAGCAAAGGCCGGGCGCAGCTCCGCCCGGCCCAGGCAAGGCCATCAGATCGATAAGCCGAAATCCCAATCGTCTTCCCCCTCCCCCTCGTCGTCCTCAAAATCTTGGTAGTCCTCAATATCATCATCGAATTCGAATTCGATCTCGATCTCAGGTTCCTCAAGCCGCACCCAGAGCAGCAGGATGTGCCCCTCGGGGGCATCGATCCAGCGCACCGCCGTGATGGGGGCCTGCTCGGTCAACCCATCGCCCGAACGGTATTCCAGGTAGATGGTCTGGCCATGCCGCCAGGCCCGGTGACAGCGCTCAACCAGCGCAGGGCCATTGGAGGTCCTGACGCGGCAAACCGCCACCTGCGAGGGCAAGGGACCTTCAATCAGCCCAAATTGCCAGGGATCGCTTACCAGTTCGAATGTCGGAGGGGGTCCTTCAATGATGGTGATCTTCTCGGGCTCGTTCATGCTGACCTCGGCTCCTGACTTTGGAGCGGCGGAATTATACCTCAAATCGCCGCAGCTTCAGCTTGCCCTGCTTCTCCAGCCACGCAAGGGCATCTTGCAAGGTTTGCTCCAGGGGTCTTGGATCCAGGCCAAGCTCGTCCCGCGCCTTCGTCATCTGGATGGCCCGCCAATGATCAGCGGCTCGAAGATGGTTGTTGGCCCGATCCAACGGTGGGATGGCATGCAAGAGCCGGGCCAGAACCGAAAGCGACCCGCGGGGCATGCCCATGAAGGGAGGCGGAGCGCCGGCGGTCTCGCAGATGCGCTCGATAAGCTCCCGCACGCTCACATTGTGGCCGCCAAGCACGTAGCGCTCACCTTTGCGGCCAACCTCCGCTGCCCGCACCTGGGTCCGCGCCACATCCCGAACGTCAACCACGTTGATCTCCCCCGGGAGCCAGAAGCGCAGGTAACCTTTCGCTGCTGCTACCAGAATGCCGCTGACCGAAAGGTGGACATCGCCCGGGCCCAAGACCAGCGTGGGATTCACGACCACAGCATCCAGGCCCCGTGCCGCGGCCCGCAACACCTCACTCTCCATGGCATATTTGCACTCGTAATAGGCAGAGCCGTGAGCTGTCCAGGGGATGTAGGCGTCGCGCTCATCTGCAAGGCGATGGGCTCCAGGCGGCGCGCCAATGGTGGAGAGGCTCGAGGTGTAGACCACTCGACGGATTCCGGCCGCCTCTGCGGCCTGGAGAACGCCCCGTATGCGCTGCACCGCCTGGGCCACTTTCGCTGGGATACGGTAGGTGTTCGGCGGCACATATCCGGCCACATGGAAGAGCACATCCGTTTCTTCCATCGCCGGCCGAAGGCTTGCGGGCACCTCCACATCGCCTTCGAACCAATCGATGCGAAGATCGCCGAGATGCCCGACGGATTGCGGAGAACGTCGCAGCCCGCGCACACCCCAGCCCTCCTCGAGCAGCGCCCGGGCTACATGACCACCGATAAAGCCACTCGCGCCGAGGACCAGCGCCGTTGGGGGTCGATGGGGGTGCGGATTCATCGCTTTCACTGCGAGCCTAAGCCGCTGCTCCTCCGGCCGAGGGGAAGGTCAGTGTGACTTTGATCGCGCCTGAGCGTTTGTCCTGAGCCACACGCAAAGCCTCTCGCAGGCGCTCAATCGGGAAACGATGCGTGATGAGGCCGGCGGCGCGGAGCTTGCCCTGCTGCAGAAATTCGATCACAAGATCGAAGGTGTGCGCCTCGCGCCCCTGCCATGCTTCCACTCCAAAGGTGTTCGCTCCCAGGAAATCAACTTCTTGATGGTAGACGGGGCTGATGTCGAGTCGCATGGTCGTGAAGGAAGTCCCCACCAGCACCATGGTGCCCATGGCGCGCGCCCATCGCAGGCCATCCGTGATGCTGGCCGCGCTGCCCACACAGTCATAGACCTGGTCGAAGCCACCCAGGAGCATGCCGCGGTTCATTGGTGCCCGGTAATGCTTGGCACCCGTGAGCTTTGCAAGGCGCTCGTAGGTATCGCCGCCCGTGACCGCCTCATCCGCCCCCAGACTCCAGGCCGCCTCGGCCTGATGCGGGTATCGCGCCAGGACAACCACCCGGGCCTTGGGCCGAATGGCCTTCAGCGCCTGCAATGTGACCAGGCCGATGATGCCCGCGCCAATAACCAACACTTGGTCGCCCTCGGCCGGGGGCCGCCGCAGGACCGCATGTAGCCCAACCGACATGGGTTCGATCAACGAAGCCTGATCGTCGGTCAGGTCTTCGGGCACCGGCCAGACCTCGCTTTCATGGGCAATATAGCTATCGCTCCAGCCACCCCCCAAGCCCACCGGTCCGAGCCCTAAGGAACCGTTCTCACAGAGCCGGCTCTGGCCCGCTGCACATGGGGGGCAGGGTGGGTCGATCTCCTGTGTATGGCAGTTGGGGCTGCCAAACGGACGGGCCTCAATCACGACGCGGTCCCCCACCTTGAAGCGCGTGACCCCTTGCCCCACCTCGACAACATCGCCCACAGCCTCATGTCCCAAATAGACACGCTGCACCCCCGGCACGGCGGCGCCTGCTATGGCCGGGTCGGCCTTCACCTGCAGCAGGCTTAGATCCGTGGCACAGATGCCACACTGCCGGTTCCGGACCCGCAGCCAGCGGCCACCTGGCAACGGGGGGTCGGGAAGAGTCTCCCGCCGGATCGGCGAGAGGGGACTCCAGATCACGCCCGGCCAGACTCGCTTGAGCGCCTTCGCGGCCAGGATGCGGGGAATATTCTTCTCAAAGTAGATCGTCCGCATGGAGACCTTCCCCTTCGCAGCACAAATCGCGACCTCAATCAAACCTTATCACGTAGATCGGCCCGCACGGCGGCGCAACGTTGGCAGGACTTCCGCAAGCAGAGCAGCGCCTCCGGATCCTCCCGGATCCACGCCGAAGCGATGTTGAGCAAGTCGCGCAGCGGCACCCGCTCCAACCGCGCGTTGCCAAGCGTCAAGGTCGTAGCCACTCCTCCCAAGCGTTCCCAGATGGCACCAAAGCCCTCGGAGCAGCCGGGCATATTCCTGCATTCCATCACGCCCCGCGTCGTGAGTGCCCAGCGCACGAAGCGCTTACGGCCCGCCAGCGCCTCCGCCCAATGCAAGCTCACATTCCGCCGCTGATCGGTTCCCAAGAGAAGCACATCGCCGTCGTATTCCGCCAGCCATGCGATCGGCGCCAGCGGCTCATCCAGCGACTGGCGCTCCAGGGCCTCCGGCGCGCCAGAGACACAGAAAGACAGGATCGGATGGGTGGATCGCCGGGTCCCTTCCATGCGCCGCAGGACCTCTGGCACGGGCCCCAAGGTCTCGTCAACCGGCAGATCCAGGTGAAAGATCTCGGCCTCGCGGTTGGCCTCCTCGTGACCCTCATACGTCAGCCCGTTGTTGGGCGGGCCAACCGGCGGCACGACCATGGTGCGATAGGTAAAGGCCGGCATGAGCAGCACCTCTACCGTCGATCGCAACGCCCCCACCACACTCTCCGCGCCACCAACCCATCCCGGCATCCCCGCAAGATCGGCGTGCGCGATGACCCGGCTGGTCCCGTCCAGTCCCAGATCTCCAAGGGCAGCAACCAGGTCTCGGTAAGTGATCATCGCGCCCCCACCTCACCGCCCTTTCCAGCTGGGTTTGCGCTTCTCCATAAAGGCCTTCATGCCTTCTTTCTGGTCCTCGGTGCTGAAAAGGAAGTAGAAATTGCGCCGCTCATCCCGGACGCCTTCCGAGAGCGGCACTTCCTCTGCGCGCAAGACCATCTCCTTCGCCACCCGCAGGGCCAGAGGCGCGCGGGCTGCGATTTCTTGCGCCAACGAGAGCGCCTCCTCCAGGTACACCTCATGCGGGACGACGCGGTTTACCAGTCCAAACCGGTAGGCTTCCTCCGCCGTAAGATGGCGGTCATTCAGGATCATCTCCATCGCCAGCGCCTTCCCCACCGCCCGCGTGAGCCGCTGGGTGCCGCCTGCGCCCGGAATCACGCCCAGGTTGATTTCCGGCTGGCCGAATTTGGCCGTCTCCGAAGCCACGATCATATCGCAGGCCATCGCCAGCTCGTTGCCCCCTCCCAGACACCATCCGGAGACGGCCGCGATGACCGGCTTCTTCACCTCCTGGACCCGATCCCAAAGGCTTATCGTGTCCCTCTCGAGCATCTCGACCGCCGAGGCCTCCGCCATCTCCTTGATGTCCGCGCCAGCTGCGAAGGCACGCTCATCACCGGTGATGACAATGGCACCGATGCCCTCGTCTTGATCGAAGGCCTCCAGCGCCTCTCCGATCTCCTGCATCACCGTGCGGTTGAGCGCGTTCAACGCTTTGGGGCGGTTTATGCGGATAAGCCCTGCTCGGTCATGCCGCTCTATCTGCACGAATTTGAAGTCCATGCCCCGCCTCCTCGAAAGCTTCTTGAAAAAGGGCGCTCCCATTCTCATGGAAGCAGTGCCCGATGTCGTCAGAAATTCAGCTGCGAGCCTCCCGGCCCGACAGTCTGCGCCGCAACTTCAGGATTTGCTGCGTGTGATCCCGCCGATGCCAAAGGCTTCTCCGCAGCACCTTGCGCGCCGACCATGTTTCACCCGCCAGGGTCAGCACATTGACACGTTTTGCAAGTTGAGGGAGTCGTTCCAGCATGTATGCCTGGATATGGTCAAGGCCGGCCCGTGGATCCCCTGGTAGGTCACTCTCTGAAAAGGCGAGCCCCAGCCTATCGAGATACCACCAATCTGCCCGCACGACGTGGCCGAGCACGCCACCGATCGACCAACGCTCTCCCGGAAGAACCTGCCCATCCTCTTCAGGACCCAGGCCGTCCACCGCGCCCTTGAGATCCTTGTAGGTCGCCTCGAGCAGGAGCTGATATTCCTTCAGTTCCTCTTCCATCACAGGCGGACGGTCGGCGGCGAAAAAGGCATTGACCAGGTAGCCGTCCTCAAATTCCCAAGTGCGGATGACCTCGGCAACAACCATCGGCCCAGAAAGCCCGGTGATGCGGAGGCCATGTCCCTGACACCAGGCGAGGTAGACGGAGACCGCCTCCGGGACAGCCTGGACGGCAACCTCGCGCTCCGGGTGGGCTGCATAGCAACCCGGCAGATCGGGAACATGCGCGATCCAGCGGTCCTGATCCTCTTCCAGGCATACGATGTAGGCCACGCTGCGCCACTCCTTTGCCTGGACTGTGGGCCGCTCACAAAATCCAGGCCCGCAAGCGGAGCGCTCACGCAGAAGCGGTCCGCCGGATAAGTAATTATACGTCGCGTGAGGTCAGGCCGCCTTAACCCGCGGCTCCAAGCGGGCAAGTCGCCCTCAGCCCGGGCATGAGGCCAACTCCCCGCCTGCCCGCTCGGCATTCAATTCCAGGCCGAGGTAGGGGCTGGGGTCGAGGGTGTTCTCGATCCGGAGTTCATTCCGAAACCGGCCCTGGCCATCATCCAGGACAAGCGAGAAATGGAGATGCATGCCGGTCGGATTGTCAGGATCCGCCGAATAATTGCCTTGATATCCGAGCAGCGTACCCGCCTCCACAAAGGCCTCCACCGTCCCTGGCGGAAAGGCCTCTGTGATGAAGGACCGCCCCTCGGGGTCGGCCATGTGGGTGTAGTAAAGCCAGATCTGGCGCCCGGGCCGGAGGGGATCCTGGGGCACGCGCAGGATCACAGCCGAGCGCCATTCTGGCAGGCGCGTCAGGTATCCATCGAAGCTGGCGACGACCGGCACCTTCCCCAGGGTTTCAGGGCCAGGCGGACCAAAGATATCGATACCCTGATGCCGGTGACCCGGCCGAAAGGAGTCCCCCCAGAAGAAGCCCACGTACCCGTCGGTCGGTAGCAAGAAGGGCGCATTCCCGCAGCGCTTGCCGGCTTGGAGAATGTAATCTTCGAAGGCCTGGGGGTCCCGGAAGTAGGCCCGCAAGCGGGTAAGGCGGGGCGCGGATCTGAGCACTGGGCGAAGGAGCAGGTAACCCGCCAAGCCCGCTACTATCACAAAAAGGCCTATCACCAAGATCGCCCTCCTGCGTCTCCCGGGCCTTAGGCGGGCGAGGTGGCGCGAAGCGGGTTCCTGCCCCAGTTCAGGCCTCCTCACGCTGCAGTGCCAGGATTTCGCCCCCGGTGGCCCGCAGGATCTCTTCCGGGCTTGTGCGTAACAAGCAATCGATCTCCCCGCCTCCGGCATAAACGATCTCAAGTTCCATCACGCCAGGGTCGATCAGGGTCCGCAACGGACGCCGGTGTCCAAACGGCGGAACGGCTCCAACGGGGTAACCCGTGGTTTCGAGCACCTGCTCGGCTCCGGCCAGTTTGACCTGCTTCTTTCCGACGCCGTATTTGGCCGCTAGTTTGGCTCTGTCCACATATCCCTGGCCGCTAGCAATCGCCAAGACAGGTTCACTTCGGATGAGAAAGAGCAGGGTCTTGAGAATTTGATCGGGCGCGGCGCCTACGGCCTGTGCAGCGCTGGCCACTGTGGGCGTCGGAGCGCCGGGGCGGATGATTTCCCCACGGATGGCCTCCTGCCGCATGAATCGCTCAAGTTGGGCGCGGCCCCAGGGCAGAGGTGCTCCGCCCAGGCCTCTCGCAGCTTGATCCGCCATGCCTCTGTCCCCTTAGCCGCCCCGCGGCTCCTCGAGGTGCTCGGCAAAGTAGACCTTCACCGCCCCCGCTGCGAACGACATCAAGGCTCTGCCCGCATCCTGTCCCTCGGGCGAGGCCATCGCCTCTTGAAGCGCGGCCATATCGTCGAAGTAAAATTCATGAATCAGGTGAAGATCATCCTCGGGCTCGGGCCCACCCACAACCCGGCTGACGGCCACTCGGCGCAACCCCGGCAT
>CAZQDE010000022.1:0-1422 GCA_964591485.1 uncultured Anaerolineaceae bacterium
TTTCATTGACGGTGAATGGCGTGGATGGTAGAATGGCCGTCGCTGCCCCCATCGTCTAGTGGCCCAGGACGCGGCCCTCTCAAGGCCGAAACCGGGGTTCGAAACCCCGTGGGGGCACCTACCGTTGCGGTCATCGCCGTGCTATAGTGGCGATGACCTTTTGCTTTCTTACTTCTTCCAAGAGACGAACCGGCGGAGATCTGACGTAGCCGTGGAGGTCACCATGCTTGGGGATACACGCACCAGGCGGAGCGGTATAGGCATGTTCCTGGCGGCCGCTTCGATCACAGCCGCATTGATGGCCTGCAACCTGGCCTACCCCGTGGGTGGTGGCCCGACCACCGCCACGGCAAGCGGCGGCACCGGGGGCATCGCTGGCCGGGTCTGGCACGATGTCTGCGCGGCGCCGGCTGAGGGCCAACCCACTCCTGCAAATCCCCCGCGTGGTTGTCAGCGCAGCCTTGGTGGGGCTCTGCGGGCGAACGGCATGCTGGAACCCGGCGAGGGTGGCCTCGCAGATATTGTCGTCCGCCTGGGCGAAGGCGCCTGCCCGTCCTTTGGATTCTCCGAAACGGTGACCGATGCGGAGGGGCTCTTTATCTTCGCGGGGCTCGCGCCCGGAACCTATTGCGCATCGATCGACCCGGGCGAGCCCGCCAATGCAGATCTGCTCCAGCCCGGTTGGTGGACCTATCCCTCCACTGCAAACCCGGAAGGCCCGGTACTCGTGCAGGTAAGCCTGGGGGAGGGCGAGCTCCGGACAGATCTCTACTTCGCCTGGGATTTCGAATTCAAACCGGCCTACGAGCCGCCCGCAACTGCTACTCCAACGCCCTCACCTTCGGACACCGCCACCCCTACGATCTCCCCTGAGCCCACGTCGACTCCGACCTTGACTCCGACCGCGGCCATGACCCCTACGCCCACGCTTGCAGCCGGCGACCCGCGGCAAGGGCTTGGGCAGCCGACCTGGGTTGAGCGCTTCGAGGATGGGAAAGAATGGCCCCTGTATGAAGATTCCCATGCCCGATTTGAGATAGGCGAGGACGGCCTGGTCATGACGGCTTTCAACCCCGATTTCTACAACAGCTGGGTCCTCAATTGGAGAAAGGCCGACAATCTCTATCTGGAAGCCACCGGCCGCATGAGTGCCTGCGACGGCCGGGATAGCTTCGGCTTGATGTTTCGCGCCTCCCGCTCCGAGCAGGGCTACGTTGGTTACCTGTTTGGGGTGTCATGCGACGGCCGCTATTCGCTGCGCGCCTGGGATGGTGAGACG
Source organism: uncultured Anaerolineaceae bacterium (assembly GCA_964591485.1). Taxonomy (GTDB): domain Bacteria; phylum Chloroflexota; class Anaerolineae; order Anaerolineales; family E44-bin32; genus E44-bin32. Next base: position 1,280 of record CAZQDE010000022.1, read on the forward strand.
ATGGTAAAGATCGTCGATTGGAGCCGCCATGGGGGGCTCCCGGCAGGGGGCGATACCGAGCGGCGCATCGGTGTTTGGGCGGACGGGGCTACGATCCGGCTCTATGGGCAGGGTGAGCTGCTGGCCGAGGTGTCCGATGGTCG
>CAZQDE010000022.1:1522-39457 GCA_964591485.1 uncultured Anaerolineaceae bacterium
CTACGATCCGGCTCTATGGGCAGGGTGAGCTGCTGGCCGAGGTGTCCGATGGTCGCCATGATGCAGGGCTCTTCGGATTGTACGTGGGCGCGGCGGATACAGTCGATTTCACCGTGACCGTGTGCGAGCTGGCCTACTGGGACCTGCCTTAGGTCCCTGACCTTCGGCAAGAGATCTGGTGACGCGAGCAATCAAGGAAACGACCCGCCAATCGGCGGGTCGCATTCCTTGGGTTTAGAGCGAATGAGCTGCCCAGGCAGCTTAGCAGTCGCAGGCTCCCTGAGTTACGGTGCCAGATGCATCCCAGGAATAGCGGCACTTACTCTGTCCGCTGTTGTTCAAGCGGATGTAATCGCCAAGCAGAACGGTTCCGGAGCCCGAGTCCAGGTCTTCCGTGCCGTCAAGGCATGCAGCCGTGCCCTGGGCTGCGACTGACGACAGATTATTTTCGGCCATGGCGATATCGATCGCAGATTGGACTACTGCGGCTTCGGCATCATTAACAGTGGTCTCGGCATTTGCGCCTACCCCCGTGAGCGTGAGCGTCACGATCCCGAACAGGACGCCCAGGATGGCGATGGTGACGAGCAGCTCGATCAGGGTGAACCCGCCTTCGCCTTTAACCAGTTTCTTCCACATGATCTGCCTCCTATGATTTCTGGTGAGATGGTTTTATTCAATGCATCTGCCGATGATTGCGCTCACCGCTTCTCTTGCTGCGTCCAGTATTCCACAGAAATCGCCGGTTTGAACTTACAGGGGCCTTACATGTTTGAAGCGGTTTCATGCGGTTTCAAACAGATTTCACGCCGCATCAAAGCGGTCTCGATGCAGCCCTGAGCCTCAGCCCACGAGCTTGCGCAACGCCTCCCGATCTCGAGCATGGGCCATGGCGTCATCGATGCCGATGACGCCTGCGCGGTAGAGATCCCGCAACGATTGCTCCATGGTTTGCATGCCGAATTGGCTCCCGGTTTGCAGCAAGCTTGGCATCTGATGAGTCTTCCCCTCCCGGATGAGATTGCGGATCGCCGGCGTGGCGATCAGGATCTCCACCGCCGGGACCCGCCCCGCGCCATCGAGGCGCGGCACGAGGGTCTGGGAGAGAATGGCCAGCAGCGTGAGCGAGAGCTGCATGCGGATCTGGTCCTGCTGGTGGGGCGGGAAGGAGTCGACGATGCGGTCGATGGTCTGGGGCGCGCTGTTGGTGTGGAGCGTAGAAAGGACCAGATGCCCGGTTTCGGCAGCCGTCAGGCATGCGGCCATGGTGTCAGGATCGCGCATCTCGCCCACCAGGATGACATCCGGATCCTGCCGCAAGGCCTGCCGGGTGGCGATGGCGAAGGAGTGAGTGTCCTTCCCCAGCTCGCGCTGGGTGATGAAGCATAGGCGATCCTTGTGTAGGTATTCAATGGGATCTTCGATGGTTACGATGCGGCGGGCATCCTGGCGGTTGAGGTGATCGATCATGGCCGCCAGAGTTGTGGATTTTCCCGATCCTGTGGGTCCGGTGAGCAGCACCAGCCCCTGCCGTTCGAGCGCAAGATCAGCGCAGATTGGTGGGAGGCCGAGGCTCTCCAGCGGAGGGATCTCAAGCGGGATGCGGCGGATCGCCAGCGATAAGCCCCCCCGCTGCCAACTGGCGTTGACGCGATACCTGGAGGCGCCGTCTTCCTGGAAGGAGAAATCCAGCTCTCGATGCTCGGCGAAGAGCGTGCGAAGCTCAGGCGAGGTCAGATGCTCAAAGATGCCGATCAGGTTCTCGGGAGACAATTCCGGCCAGGATTCGAGCACCTGCAATTCACCATGGATGCGCAGCACGGGACGCGCCCCGGCCTTGAGGTGCAGGTCAGAAGCTTGGCGGCTTTCCATTTCCAGCAGCAGCGATTGCCATTCCATATCAGAGCCTCGCAATCCACCAGGACAAGATAGACTCTCCCCAGACATAGGTGATCAAAGTCGCGGCCGCCAGGAAAGGCCCCAGCGGGATGGGATCCTTGCGGCCAACCCGCCTGAGCGTCAGCAGCACTCCGGCGACAAGCCCACCGAGGATGAAGCCTAGGAGCAGAGCCAGCCAGGCCAGCGGATGGCCCGTAGTCAGGCCGATGAAGGCAGCCAGCTTGACATCTCCCATCCCCATGCCGGCCTTGGAGAGCCAGGCGAGGGCGAAGAAGATCAGGAACGACCCCGCCCCGCCGAGGAGCAGCGCCAGGGAGCCAGGGGAAGGGGAGAAGGGAATCGCCAGCGCGGCCAGGGCCAGACCAGGATAGATCAGACGGTTTGGGATGCGCTGGTGGTCCAGATCGATCAGCGCGATCGGGATGAGCAATGCGGAGAAGGCCGAGAGGCGCAGGGTTTCGAAGGTCGGCCCGAACCTCCAGGCGAGCAGGCCGAACCAGCCCGCGGTCCCCAGTTCCACCAAGAAGACCCGAAATGGAATTCGGGCCCCACAGGTCTGGCAGCGGCCGCGCAGCGCCAGATAGCTGAAAATGGGCACCAGTTCGAGGGGCCGAAGCCGCCGCTCGCAGCTGGGACAATGCGAGGGCGGGCTTACGAGCGAAAGCCCCTCCGGAACCCGATCGATGCAAACGTTCAGGAAGCTCCCAACTGCGGCTCCAAGCAACGCGTAGAGCCCGATGAAGAAATACGTTGCTTCCATCATCGCCGCCGAAGTGCCAGCCCGAGGTTTACGCAGTACTCCGGTATGGAAAGGCCTTCCGGGAATTTGAGGGGTGGATCGGGCATCCGCACAGGGTGCACCACTTGGGATCGAACCTGCATCACAGCTGCGGCGTGGGCGAAGGCGGCCCCGGTCAGGTAGACCGGCGCTTCGTCCGGGATGGGGTTCTCTTTGTGGCTTTGATTGTAGAACTTGGTCGTCCGCGCCAGCTCCCGGACCAGCAGATCCAGCGAGGTTGAATCGTGGGGTTGTTCGGCTTCCAGGGGAAGGGTCCTGGCCAGTGCAGGAATCCCCTCCGCAGTGATAATCACGCCCGCGCCGTGTTTCTCAAGATTGAGTATGATGGCCTGCATCTCACCAACGGCGCGGATGAGCGCCAGCGGCTTGGCGTCCATCACCCGCGAGCGCAGGCCGGCGGCTTGCAAGCTTTCCACCTGTGCATCGATGATGGCCTTTGGCAAGGCGAGGACAAAAACCTCAAGCTGATCATCTTGCCGTCCAAGGATGCGCCAGGTCAGGTCGGTGTCCTCGAGGGGCAATGCGATCTCCTGTTTCGCCTTGCGCGTGATAGCGCCTTCAAGATACCGTTCCCGAACGTCAGGCAGCGTAAGCACGCGCGAGAGCGAGCGCTGCCCGGTGACGCAGGTTATCACGCGTTTCCGTGGAAGCTGGTGCTTTTCGAAGAGAGTCGCCAACTCCGTCCCCACGGCTTGCGGCTCGTAGATCACGCCGTGGCTCATCACATCGGCCGGGAATTCGAGCGAGGTCCACCATTCGATGGTATCCCCCCGCACGGTCAGGGCGCGAACGAAACTGCCCTCGAAATTCAGCGTCACAAAGCGGCGTTCAAACACGGCTCACTCCTTTAAGCTTCTCCACGCTCAAGGCGTGGCCGCCAAGTCCAGCCCTGCGGCGACAACATCGAAGCTGCATATCAGCCCGCTGGCCTCCAGCCTGGCACGATCCACCTGCAAGGTCTGCAGCCCCAATGCTTCCAGATCACCCATCAGAGCCAAGCAACTCTGTAAGTCGGCTTCCCCCTCCACGGCGTAGGTAACAAAGTGCAGCTTGCCCACCTCGGTATCCTCGAGTTCCTCGGCGATGCGCTCAACCCGCCGCAAATGGACTCCCCGCTGCCTTGCCTTTTCGAAGGCTGGCTCGAAGAGCACCATCGGCTGCCCAATCTCAGGGAAGCTGGCCTCGAGTTCAGCGGCCCGGGCTTGGGTGGCTTCCAGCTCCTGCTGGAGAGCGGCCAGAGTGGCGTCCTCGATTTGGCGCAACTCGGTCAGGTTGGCTTCTAGGCTATCCACCTGGAATCGCAGGTCGCGAATGTGGGAGCGGCGCAGAAGCATGCCTCCAAGCAAGCTGGCATGAACCGCGCCGAGAATCAGCCCCAGTAGCAGGGCTATCCGGGTGGGATTCTTGAGGATCCAGCTTGTGACGCGCTTCATCGCTCGCTCTCCCCGGGCCGATTGGATCTCGTGGCCTTCGGTTGCATTTGGCTCATGGGGTCGCCTCCGCGCCGGCTAGTGGAAGGCGGATTTGAAAGGCGTAAGGTGGGAGAGGCGATTCGGCTGTGGCCTCTTCGCTCTCCGCCTGTGCCTCAGGTGCCCCTTCATCGGGTAGATCCGGCGTCGATGGGTCTAGATATGCAATTTCCTCGACGTACATGCGCTGGTAGAAATGGTTATTGGCCAGCCGGGCCACCAGGTCGAGTGGCTGGCCGTACGCTTCGGCGAATCCATCGATCGTGACGCCGAGTTCGTCGAGGCTGATCGAATCGATCGAGAGGCCCTCAGGTTGGGCATCGAGGATCTCGAAAAAGCGTTGGTTCCAGACGATCGATTGGATCTGAACATTCTGGTACACGCTCTCGAAAGCCTGCGCCCGGGCCTCGGCGCGGGCGATCCCGGCTTCGAGGGTCTCGACCTCTTCGATGAGCGGGGTGTAGGAGGCCAGCTCGGTCTGCAGCCGGGCGTATTGACCCTCGAGCTCGGCCAGCAGATCCCGCGTCTGCATGGATTGCTGCAGGCTCGGAACCAGAAGGCCTATCAGGATCAGCAGCGAGAACCAGGGCGCCAGCATCCTAAGGGTGATCCTACGCCGGCGGTAGCGCTCGGGCAGGATGTTGAGTTCAAGGAAGGCTGGCTCCCGCGACCTGCGGCCCTGGCGCTCTGGAGGTGCGTTGTTTGAAGCTAAGATATCAGTCATCAGTCCATCCTAGTCTGCGCGGCCTTTGGATCAGGCGATGTCCCACCAGAGGACCTGAACGTTCATGCCGCTGAGCTCCACACGCGCCGTGATCGTGACGGCACCGGCCGTGACGCTGATGTCATACTGCGGTGGGGTAATGTCGATCCGCCAGAACTCGTTCATGTTTCCGCCGCGCAGGACATAGCCCGTATCCGAATCGATGAAGACCAAAGCGCCGCCGCCGCCGATGCCGCCTGGCGCAGGTGCCAGTGCACTCCAGGAATTGGTGCTGCCAGTGAACCGCCAGAAGTCGTCATTGTTCCTGCCACGGATGGCGTATACGTAATCTGCCCCCGGGTAGGCGAGGTCTCCGCCATCGCCCACCGATCCAGGAGCCGAGGCCATCGCGGTCCAGGAATCGTCGGAGATGCGGTATCGCCAAAAATCGCCTGTGTTTCGACCCCGCAGCGCATAGATATAATCCCCGCCTGTGTGCGCCAGGGATCCGCCGTTCCTAACGTTATCTGGAGCGGATGCCAACCCCGACCAGCTATCAGCAGAAATGCTATAGGCCCGGAATGCAGTGCTGTTGGCGCCTCTCAGGGCATAGAGAGTATCACCCCCACCATAAGCGAGTGCGCTCCCATTACGCACGCTGCCCGGCATATCGGCGAGTTCTTGCCAGGAATCTCCGGCAATGGAGTATCGCCAGAGATTGGGCGTGTTGGGATTATTCCCTTCGGCTAGCGCATAGATATAGCCGCCTCCGGTCGATGCCAGCGAGCCTCCGGTGACACGCGTGTTGGGAATAGGCGCGAGGCTGATCCACGAGTTGGTGCTGATGTCATATCGTAAGAAATCTTGCCCGCCGCCACGCAACGCATAGAGGAAGCTTCCGCCAGCGAATTCCAGATCTCCCCCGGATCGAATCCCTCCGCCAGGCACATCTGCCAGTGCGGTCCAGGTCCCGCTCGGAACCGCGCTGGCGCTCATCGAGACCGTCAACCCATTAACCGTGTGATCGGGCGTGAGTGCATAGAATGCCCCCGGATCGGAATCCAGTTGCGACCGGTAGCTGGAGTCATGCAGCAATGACCAGATGACGAACTCAACGCCCGAATCGGCGGCGTACTTCGCTTCCAGCCGGGTTGTGGCCGAGGTCGAGGTGAGCAGGCGTGAGCTGACATGGGCCAGGAAGGGCGCCAGCAGGATGGCCCCCACCGCCAGCGCCACCAGCGCCGCCGGCAGCGTGCGCCCGGTCTCATTCTGCATCTTGGCGAGCAAGCCTCTCGCCGGCAGGATTGCCTGCCAGCGGTTTGCTGCTCCTGGCCCCATGCGCATCCCTGTGCTCATGGCGACCTCATCGAGTAATAATAGGCCCTCGTCTCGGTGACATCGCCTTCGGTCAGCGTCAGGCTGACCGTGACGAGACCCCCGCTGACGGAGAAGCTCACATCTCCTTGCGCCGCCACATGCCTGGCGGCCGTGATGACGGAGACGGACGAGCCCCCCTGCAGGTGCTCGCGGGTGAGCGCCTGCCCCCCCGGATCATACGCGTACCGGAATTGGTGCGACCCATCGGCCCAATGGAACGTGCCGTAGGTCAGGCCGCTGCCTGAGGTGAAGGAGGCCGCTTCGGCGGCGTCGCGGCCGAGCCAGAGATTGGCGGTCTGGAAATCGTTTTCGAGCAGAAGCTGCGCGTTGCCCCAGCGGGTGAGCGCATAGAATTGCACGATGGCGGTGATAATCACCGCCAGCACGATGGTTGAAATCGTGATAGTCACGATGAGCTCGACCAGCGATACGCCGCGATCGTCCCGATGCAACTCGCGGCCCAGCGCCTTGACCCGCATCAGACTCAACCCACCTACGCGTTGAAGGCGTTTCTCTCGATCGTCCATCAGCGCTCGACCTTGTAGTCCTCCATCATGAGCACCGTGTCCCCATCATGGGTGATGGTGACGGTGATCTTTTGCAGCCCCTCACTTTGGACGGTCGAAATGAAGGTGCCCGAGCCCGAATCCCAATAGCTCACGTCCAGGCCGATTCCAAATCGCGGCGGTGGGGAAAGGCTTGGGTAGGGAACGGCCGTGGGATCCGGGCTGAAAGGTGCGTTCTTTACGAGCTCCAGTTGCGAGGTGGCGAGCGTCTCGGCCTGCACCTCCGAACCGGCGGTCGTGACGCCGATGGCGCCAGTCGTGAGCATGCTTACCAGCAGCACCAGGGCTAATCCGATGACGGCCACCGTGACCAACTCTTCGACCAGCGAGAAGCCTGCCTCGTCTTGGAGACGTCTGGCCCAGGGCCAAGCCGGGGCTGATCCTGGCGGAATCACGGCGCTCATCGGATGGCCCCCAGGAGTGAATACATCGGCAGGATGACCGAGATGGCCACGAAGGCGACGATGACACCCACGAAGATGATCATGGCAGGTTCGAGGAAGGTGGTGAGGGTCTTCAGGCTGCGGTCGACTTCCTCTTCATAGTAGTCCGCAAGCATGAGCAACTGGGCGTCGAGCGTGCCGGTTTCCTCACCGACCCGGACTACCTGCGCCAGCATGGCGGGGAAGAGACGCAGGCGCGCCAGGGGCTCTGAGATGCCCCTGCCTTGCAAGGTCTCCTGGCGCACGGCCTCCCAGGCATCGGCGAGAATGGCATTGGTCACGGTGCGGCGGGCCAGGGTCATCGAGTCAGGTAATGTCAGCCCCGCGGACAGGAGCGTTGACAGCGTCCGGCTCACCCTGGCCACATTGCCGTGCAGAAGCAGCCGGCCCATGATCGGGATCCGCAGCAGAAAGCGGTCTATCTGGCGCTTGCCCCAGGGGTGCCGGGAGAACAGAAATCCGCCGAGGATCAGGCTGATCAGGCCGAGGAAGATGCCGGTTTGGTGGGCCAGGATGGCATCCGCCGCCGCGAGGAGGGCGCGGGTAATCCATGGCAGCTCGGCCTGGAATTCATCGTAAAGCGCCAGAAGTGGCGGGAGCGTGAAGTTGATCAGGATGGCCACAACCACGAACGCCAGGCCGAGAACGAAAAGGGGGTAGGTCATCGCCGAGCGCACGCGTTGCGTGACCGAAACCTCCCGCTCCATATACCCAGCCAGCTGCCGCAGGACGGCCCCCAGATTCCCGGTGCGTTCGCCGACCTCGATCATCCGTGTGTAGACGGGCGGAAAGACATGCTCGTGCCGCTCGAGCGCGGCGGAGAGAGGTTGCCCAATTTGGACATCCTCCAGGACCTCGCGCACCACGCTGCGCAAAGCACGGCTGGCGACCTCCAGGCTGAGCAGTTCCAGCGCGGCGAGAATCGAAACGCCGGATTCGATCAAGTTTGCGAGCTGCTGCGTGAAGATGATCACATCCCGCCGGCGCGGCCCCAAGACCGTGGGGAAAAGGCGCGCCCATTCCAGAGGTCGAGCAACAGGACGCAGCGAGATGATCGTGAGACCCCGGTCCCACAAAATGGCTTCGGCATCCTCTTCTTGGTCGACATGTAGCAGGCCGCGAAGTTCCTGGCCGTCGGCGCCGTACGCCATATAGCGGTAGGCCATCTGCCTTAACCTCCGAACCGCAGATCAGGCAATCGAGTACACATTGCGTATCACTTCTGACGGGGTGGTGATCCCCTGCTTGACCTTCATCATGCCTGCCTGCTTCATCGAAACCAGCCCATCCTTCTCAGCGGCTGCGCGCAACACATCTGTGCTGGCACCTTCGTTGAAGAGATGGCGGATGGGTTCGGTCGCCACCAGCAATTCGAATACGCCTGTCCGCCCAAGATAGCCCGTCTGGCCACAATAATTGCAGCCCTCGCCCATTCGATAGGACTCAAGTGGCTCACCCATGATGGCGGCGTAGGCCTCGCGTTCCTCCGGCGTCGGCCTGGTCATGGTCACGCAGTGTGGACAGACGCGACGAACCAGCCTTTGGGATATGGCTCCCAGGATGGCTGAGGTGAGCAAGAAGCGTTCCACGCCCAGATGGGATAGGCGATAGAAGGCGCCGGGAGCATCATTGGCGTGGATCGAGGAGAGCACCAAGTGGCCGGTCAGGGCGGCTTGCGTCGCAGCCTGGGCGGTCTCGGTGTCCCGCACCTCGCCGACCATGATGACATCCGGATCCAGACGCATCACGCCCCGCAGGCCGGAGGCGAAGGTGATCTCGGCGGCGCGGTTGACCTGGATTTGATTGATCCCCTGGAAGTTGTACTCCACCGGGTCCTCGATCGTCATGATGTTGCGGTGTTCGTGATCAAGTTGGTTGAGCGCGGCGTAGAGGGTTGTGGTCTTGCCCGAGCCGGTGGGGCCGCTCACAAGGACCATGCCGAAGGGCGATTGGATCAGGCGGCGGAAGGCCCGCATGGTCTCCTGGTCCATACCAAGCCGCTCGATGTCCAGGATGGACTCGCTGCGGCCGAGCACGCGCACAGTGGCCATCTCGCCCCAAGTCGTATCGCTCGTGGCCACCCGGAAGAAGGTCTCCTCGCCTTCTACGATCCGCGAGAACTGGCCATCCTGGGGCCGGCGACGCTCGGCGATGTTCATCCCGGCCAGGATCTTGATTCGGGAAATCAAGGGATAATGGCTGGCCTTCGGCAACGTGAGTGTGTCATGCAGAATGCCATCGATGCGGTAGCGTACCCGGAAGGTGTTGTGATCAGGCACGAGGTGAATATCAGAGGCCCGATCGCGCACTGCTTGCTCCAGGATGAGGTCCACGGCGCGCACAACAGGGTCCTGCGCCAGCGCTTCCTCTTCGGCGGCGAGCTCCTCCGCAGCCAGGAGGCCCTCCACCGGGATGAATTCCGCCACTTCCCGTTCGATTTCTCGGTGAGCCTTGTAGTGCAGGTCGATGGCGTCTTCGATGTCATTGCTGGTGCCCACGGTGGGAGAGATGGGATACCCAGATAGGGCAGCCAGCTCTTCGATCACCTGCACATCCGTAGGATCTTCCATGACGACCGCCATGGCCCCATGGACGATGTCCAGCGGGATTAAATGGTGGCGGCGGGCGAAATCCTCGGGCACAACTTCGAGCAGGTCGCGGTTGATGGCGTGCCGCTTCAGGTCGATAAAAGGCAGGTTGAGGTGGACGCTGAGAGCCATGGCCAGGCTCTCGGGGTCCAGCCAGCCATTCTCGATCAAAAGTGTGCCGAGCCGGCGAGGATCGCCCGCCTTCTGGAGTTCCAGCGCAGCCTGCAAATGCTCCTCGCTGATGACCTTCTCCTCGACCAGCACTCGGCCGAGCGCCTTGGGCTGCTGCTCGGTTTGGGGAAGGGTTTGCTCTCGAATCGTATCTTCAGTCATCGGCTAACCTTCGTGGGCTGTGGCGTTCCACGGTTTCCAGTAACTTAGCAACACCCAGCGGCTTACTCAAGTAGGCATCGGCCCCCACCTTCATTCCCATATCGATATCGCGTTCTCGCGCTTTGGCCGAGACCATGACAATGGGGAGTGTCTCGGTCTCGGGCGAGGTCTTCAAACGGTTGCACACCTCATAGCCATCCATGCCGGGAAGCATGAGATCCAAAATCACCATACCGACTTCGGGGTCCTTGGCCATCGTGAGCGCCTGGAGGCCGTGCCGGGCGTGGACCGTGCTGTAGCCAGCCTTGCGCAGAGCCTGGGTTACAAGGGCAGCGTTGTACGGGTCGTCGTCGACAATCAGGATGGTTTCACCACGCGTGATCACTGCAGGTTCTGCGGCCGGCCTCTCATCATTCCTGGAGGCCGGCTCGACCCTGGGAGAAGGCCCGCTTGATTGCACCTGGCCCTGCTCGAAGCGTGCGAAGATCGGCCGATGCACGAAGGCCAGGAAGAGATGGTCGTCAATGGTAACGGCGCGGTCGCGGATACGGAGGAAGACCATCTCGCGCTCAACCTTGGGGCGAACATCGAAAATGGAGCCCGCTGGCGCAGAAGCGATCAAATTGCGAAGCCAGAGAGACAGGAGCTTTCGCAGCGTGTTGGGATCGGACCGCAGCTTGATGTCTCCTTCAAGCAGCAGGTTGAAGCGCATCTTGCGCGATTCCGCCAGAAGAGCGATCTCCTCGAGCAAGGGCTGCAGGATTCCCCGCAATCCGACCACTTGCTGGGCGCTGCGGTGCTGCGGCGCGGGCATGCGAGCCTCGATGCCTTCCATCAGACGCTGTCCATGCTGATGGGCGCGTTCGTAAGCATCCATCTGCTCTTTGGAGTCTTTGGTGGCGCCGAAGAGGGCGTGAAGCAGGCTTTCGCGCATCTCCTTCATCGATGCGATGAGCGCCTCTTCCGGCTGGGAAGGCTTGGCGGCGCCTGCCCGATCGGGCAGTTTAGGTCCGGCGCTGGCCGCGTTTGCCGCCCCTTCAGCCGCGGACGAATCAGGCGATGGTGGCCTGATTTCGTCATCCCTATCGGGGCTGCGGTCCAAATCGGTCATTCCCTACCGCTCCTCCATCCAGCAATGGGATCTCCCTTGCAACCTGCGGGCCACGAAGCGTGGAGCCACTGGCTTCCGCACTCAGCTCTTTACGCCCGACGATCGGTCCGCATGGGGCAGCCTGCGGCTAGTTTCGAGATAATCCTCGAGCATCTTCTTGTCATAGCGGCGGTGGCCCCCCGGTGTCCGGAAGGGGATCAGTAACCCGGATTGCTCGATCTTGCGGAGCGTGCTGAGGCTGATCCCCAGAAACTCGGCAGCCTCGCGGGCGGTGAGCAGGCCTTGCTTGGGTAGCTCCATGTTCCACTCCTCGGATGTCCACCACTTCTGGGCCCAGCGGCAGGGGTGCCTGCACCGGGCCGATATGGGACGATTCCAGCGTGATTTGAATCGATTTACACGGTTTCCGCCATTCCACTATAATGCCGAAGCTGCCACCTGGGGTAGCATTGAAAGGTGTTTGTAAGCGGCTTATGAAGCGCCCTGACCTATGCTCGGGTTGGGTTGATGACGCCTGGCGGATGGATTGTGAGGGCATCATTGCCCGGCTGAGGCGGGGTGCGACAGCAGCCCGATCCTTTTCGAGGAGGCAAATTCCATGACGGCGCGATTAGGGATCCTCACGGGTGGAGGCGATGCACCTGGGCTGAACGCCGTGATCCGGGCCGTTGCCAAGACTGCGCAGGCGCTGGGACCCTATCAGGTGATCGGCATCCGCGATGGGTTTGACGGCTTGCTGGAATCAGGGCAAACCCTGGAGCTGACGCCCGAAGCGGTGCGCGGGATCTTGCCACGCGGGGGCACCATTCTGGGCGCCGCAAACCGGGGCAATCCGTTCGCCAGGCGGGTCGTGAGGGATGGGCAGGAGGTTATCCTCGATGTCTCGGATGAGGTTGTCGAGCGCATTCATTCGCTCAAGCTGGAGGCGTTGATCGTTGTCGGGGGGGACGGGACCCTGCGCATCAGCCAGGAGCTGTATCAGAAGGGCTGCCCGATTGTGGGAGTACCCAAGACGATCGACAATGACATCGGCGGAACGGATGTCTCCTTCGGCTTCGACACAGCTGTGAGCATGGCCACGGAGGCCATCGACAGGTTGCATACGACAGCCGAGTCGCATCACCGCGTGATGGTTCTGGAGTTGATGGGGCGCGATGCCGGTTTCATCGCGTTGCATGCGGGAGTATCCGGGGGCGCGGATGTGATCTTGATTCCCGAGATACCCTACGACGAGCAGGCTGTTTTCGAAAAGATCCTCACTCGGGCCGAGCAGGGACGCCATTTCAGTATCGTCGCCGCAGCCGAGGGTGCCTTTCCGAAGGGCGGAGGCCAGGTGATCGCTCGCCCGGGCGATGGCATCGTTGTGGCTCGTTTGGGCGGTATCGGTCAGCTGGTCGGACAGCGCATCGCCGAAGCCTGCGATATGGAAACCCGAGTGACGGTTCTTGGGCATCTGCAGCGCGGTGGGGGCCCGACGGCGCGCGACCGCTGGCTGGCGACGCGATTCGGAGCCGCGGCGGTGGGCTTGGCAAGGGCAGGGGGGGTTGGGCGCATGGTCGCCTTGCGGGGAGACCGTGTCGTAGATGTCAGCCTTGATGACGCGCTCGCAGAGCCTAAGCGCGTGGATATAGAGGGCGACGCTGTGCAGACGGCGCGAGCGCTGGGAATCTGCCTGGGAGATTGAGCCACTGACAGGGCGGCCAGGGCCATTGGCCTTCCTGCAGGCCAGGGGAGCTTGCATGCGATTAGACAAGACGCAGAGGCGCTTTCTCGCGGGGGCGGTGCTGGGGTTGGCTTTCTTCCTCATCGAGGCCGGCGTTGTCGAGATTCTGTTAGCCATGGACGATGCTTGCCGCCTTCAAGTCTCTAGGTTGCGACTTCCCACGGATCCCTTTGCTGTATGCATGGCGGAATGGAAATGGTACCTCCTGCGAGCCATCTCGCGGGGCATCCTCTGGGATGGATCTCCCCTGGCAAGTTGGCTGATTATGGGCGGGTTCTATGGGCTTGTCGGGGGGCTGAGCGCGCAATTCTTCCGCAGACGCGGCATCGTGGTCTTCCTGCTGGCGCAAGCTGCAGTCGTGGCTTTCCTGGCGGGATTGGGCTACGTCCGCCAGTTTGTGGGGTGAGTGCGGCCGACGCCGGAAGGGGCTTCCCTATCCGATGCGCTCATAGATCTCGGCGAGCGCATCCCGCGCAGGCGGAACCATCGGCTCCCGCTTATCATCATCCACCCAGAACACGCCCGATCCCTGCATGGCTTGCCCGATGGCCCGGACCGGCACGCCACAGGCTTCGATCGCATGGATCACCTCGGCCGCGTCGGGCGTGCTCGCCCCCAACAACAGGGCGCCCGAAGCGATCAGGGCCATGGGATCCACATCCAATCTTGCACACAAAGCTTCGGTCTCGGGAAGGACCGCGATCTTGGCCCTCTCGACCTCGATGGCCACCCCGGCCGCGCGGGCAAACTCCCAAAGTCCCATCGCCAGGCCGCCCTCGGTTGGGTCGTGCATGGCATGCACCTTCCCGGTCTTCGCGGCTGCGAGCGCTTCTGGAACGACGCTGATGCCGGGATCCTGCAGGAAACCCTTGGCGCGCTCGATCGCCCCGCGGGGAAGCCCGGAGAGATGTGGCGCAAATTCGCGTGCCAGGATGCTCGTCCCTTCGATAGCAATGCCCTTGGTGAGCAGGATCGCATCGCCCGGCCGCAGGCCGCGGGGCGTGATCAGCGCTTCTTGGGTCGTGACCCCCATCATTGTGCCAGCCAGGATTGGCCGGTCGAGTCCATGGGTGACCTCCGAATGTCCACCGACCCAGAGGATGCCTAGCTCCTGGCAGGCGGAGCCGATTTGGTCGAAGATGCTTGTGACCAGAGCTTCGTCCGTTTTTGATCCGGGAAGCAGAATTGTGGCCAGGAACCAGGCCGGTCGGGTTCCCGTAGTGGCGATATCGTTGGCGTTGACTTGAACGGCGTACCAGCCGATATCTTCGGACGCGAAGGTGATGGGATCGGATTTGAGAACCAGCAGCGAATCGCCGCTTCGCACGACGGCACAGTCCAACCCGATGTCCGGTCCGAGAAGGATGCTGCGATCACTGGGTCGGTGCCTATGCAGGAGCGTTTCGAGCAAATCGGGCGGAAGCTTTCCCAGAGGCAGTTGCCTCATCGCCATACTCCGAAGCCTGGTTGAAGCACGCAAAGAGCCGTCATGGCTGACGGCTCCTTGTCTTTGCTGCGGCATCCTTTACTCATGCGAGAGGAGGGATGCCGCAGCATGTTGACCTAAGTTACTACTCATGGGCATCACCTCCTCGTCGTTAGGATAGCGAGGTCGGTGGGCGCTATGCTTGCGCCTGAGGCAGTATCCCACAGCGACTGCAGCTTGTCAAATCACAGGATCAGCATGGCATCGCCGAAGGAGTAGAACCGGTAGCCCCGCTCGATCGCCAGGCGGTAGGTTTCAAGGATGCGCTCGCGGCCAGCGAAGGCCGAGACCATCATCAGGAGCGTGGAGCGCGGCAGATGGAAATTGGTAACCATGGCGTCGGTTGCCCGGAATTCGAAACCCGGCAGGATGAACAGGTCTGTGGAGCCCTGAAAGGGCTGAACTCTACCCGGCCCGGGGATACGAGCGGCGCTCTCGAGCGCGCGCACGCTCGTGGTCCCGACAGCGATGATACGCCCGCCGTGCACCGTAGTTGTGTTGAGCGTTTCCGCAGCCTGTGCGTCCAGCTCGCACCACTCTGTGTGAATCGCGTGGCGCAAGGGGTCCTCCTCACGGACAGGGACGAAGGTGTCCAGGCCAATGTGAAGGGTGATCCTCACGAGCCTGACGCCTTGCCGCTCGATTCGGCCGAGAAGGCGTGGCGTGAAATGCAATCCAGCCGTTGGCGCGGCGGCCGAGCCCGGTCGGCGGGCGAAGGTGGTTTGGTACTCATCGCGATCCCGCAGCGGGGCCTGGATATATGGGGGAAGGGGCATCTCGCCGAGCTCGTCCAGCCGGTCGAGGATGGGTTCTTGGAATCGGACGAGGCGTCGTGGCCCGCCGAGATCCTCGATGATCTCCACGACGGGTCCGCCTACAACCTCGAGACGCCGTCCGACGCCGAGCCCTTTTCCGCCTACCATGGCTTCCCAGACGGCGGGCCGCTCTTGGCGCAGCAGCAGCAATTCCGCATGCCCGCCGGTGGGAATCTTACGCACGCGCAAGCGGGCGGGTATCACGCGCGTCTCATTGAGGACCAGCGCATCCCCAGGGTGAATATAATCCGTGATCTCGCCGAAGATGCGATGCTCCACATCCCCGCTATCGCGATGGAGCACAAGCAGCCTGGAGGAATCCCTCGGACGCGCGGGGCGCTGGGCGATGGCTTCAGGCGGAAGATGGTAGTCGAAATCGGAAGTGCGCACGCGTCACCGATTCAGCCAGCGCGCAAGCAGGTTCAGAGCAATCGTCAGGATCAGGCTCAGCAGGATCGAGCTTGCCAATGGGAAGAGGCAAGTGAAACCTTCGCGTTCGATCCGGATATCGCCGGGAAGCCTGCCGAGGGGAAGCCCGGTGCGACCGAGGAACCATAGTAGCCCCCCGAAGACCACAAGGCCGATCCCGGCGAGGATGATCCAGCGACCCATAGAGCTAAGGTCATACATATTGGTGCAATTTACATCTCAGGCAGCCGTGGCTGCGGAGAGCCAGGCGGCGCAAGGCCCATGTGCTCGTAGGCGCGCGGGGTGGCAACACGGCCCTGAGGGGTGCGGTCGATGAAGCCTAACTGCAGCAGGTAGGGCTCGACGACATCCATGATAGTGTCAGGCTCCTCGCTGATCGAGGCGGAGATCGTATGCAGCCCAACCGGACCGCCCTGAAACTTCTCGATGATGGTGCTCAGGACTTTGCGGTCCGCGTCATCCAGCCCCATTTCATCGATTTCGAGCAGCGCCAGCGCGTCCTGAGCCACCTTGCGGCTGATATGGCCATCCGCCCGCACCTGGGCGTAATCGCGCACCCGGCGAAGCAGTCGCAGGGCCACACGCGGAGTGCCACGCGCCCGGCAGGCGATCTCGGTTGTCCCGCCCTCGTCGATGGTCAATTCGAGAATCGCTGCAGCCCGGCGGACGATCTGCTTCATGGCTTCATCATCGTAGAAATCGAGGCGATGAACGACGCCGAAGCGCGCCCGCAGTGGCGCGCTCAGGAGCGCCAGGCGGGTCGTGGCTCCAATCGTTGTGAAGCGGGGGAGCTTGAGCCGTAGCACTTTTGCGCTTGGCCCTTTGCCAAGGGTGAGATCCAAGGCGAAATCCTCCATGGCTGGGTAGAGGATTTCTTCGACGGCACGCCCGAGCCGATGAATTTCGTCGATAAAGAGGATATCCCCCTGGTTGAGATTCGTGAGCAGCGCCGCCAAGTCTCCTGCGCGCTCGATCGCCGGACCCGAAGTGATCTTCAGGTTCACGCCCATTTCATGGCTCAGAATATGGGCCAGCGTGGTCTTACCCAAACCTGGCGGTCCATAGAAGAGCACATGGTCGAGCGGTTCGCCGCGCTCGAGAGCCGCCTCACACAGAATGCGAAGATTCTCCCGCACTCGATCCTGGCCGATCATCTCCTCCAGGCGGCGCGGGCGCAGGCTGACCTCGGCCTGATCTTCGGGGCGTGGCTGGGAGGAGTGGTCGCGTTCGTCTACCTTGGTCACGCAGGAGATTATACAGGAACAGCGCGCCTCAGGGTATGCAGGCCCGGGGTTTGGGAAGCGCGCAGCCCTGCTGACGGACTCGCCGGCAGAGCGAGCCAAGGCTGTGGTTTGGCTACTTCAGTGTTTGATGACAGGCGGAAGCTTCTTGGCCTGCTCGACCCAGGATCGGACTTGCGCAGGAGAAGGAAGGCGGCGGACCAGGCGCTTCTCCTTGTTCAGCGCCACGATAGCCTGGTACAAGTTTGCTGGGTTGCGGTTGCGCAGCTCTTTAATGGTGTCCACGCCTGCTTCCTCCAGCAAGTCACTGTACTCTTCCCCAACACCCTTCACGCGCATGAGGTCGGCCAAATTGACCCATTCAAGGATGAGTTTCGCCGGAATGCCGGTGTGCTCGGCCAGATCTAGCCTTGCCTGGCGGGTTGCGCCTACATCCAGCAGACGCTGTGTCGATCGGATGCCAATCTTGTGAAGTTTCTTGGCATACGAAGGGCCGATGCCCTCCACATCGATGATCCTGGCCATCGCCGCACTCCCTTCCTGGCGTCTCTGTCGCTGGAGATTGTAGGGCGCTTCGCCGTGGGCGGCAAGCGAGGGGTCTCGCAGCCAGCCCCCACCAGCGTGTTGTTGACGCCTTTGTGCAGGTTATCTATACTGACGGCGAAGAGGAGAAGCATGCCGGGTGGCGGGAGTAAGGTCCGGCCCGGGACCGGGCATGGCCGCACCGGGAGGCTGAAGGTGGCGATTGGGATCGGCCTGCGCCAGGTTCAAGATGCTCTCGAGCGAAAGGCCGTCCAGGTCCAAAATGAGTTCATCCGCATCAGTGAGGAGCTCGAGGACCTGGGCCGAAAGCTGCTCGAGTCAGATGAGGAGGAACGAAAGCGCATCCGCGAAGAGCAGCAGAAGCTTCGGGTTCGCCAGCAGGAAGTCGCCGAGGAGGTCAATCTATGGCGCAAGCGCGCCCGGGAAGTGTTGCGGCAACCTGGGGTAGGCAGCCTGAGGGCCTACCTGGATGAACTGAACTCGTTGAACGAACCGCTGGTGACACCAACTGTCGAGCGGGCTCTCCAGCTCTTGGATACCCCGCCCGAAGAGCGGGGCGCCTTCCAGGAGCAGGCCAGCCCAAGAGAGAAAACGCCCGCGGAGCGCCTGCTCGAACGGGCCCGAACCGAGTACGACCTGCGCAGCAGTGACCCCAGCGCGCGCATGCGCGAAGCCATCACCTTCGCAAACCGGCCAGGCATGGCGCAAGATGATGACATCGTCCATGCCATCGTGGAAGCTATGGACGATCCCGATCCCCTGGTACGGGAGCTAGCAACGCTTACCACCATCCAGCTTTATCGCTTCCGCGCCATGCGATTTGCGGACCTGGATGCGGCCCATCAGGCCGTGCAGATGCTGGCGCGCATCAATCATCCGGCGGTGATCCCTGCGCTCATCGAAATCGTCGAGAAGCCAAGGATCGGTTATGTGCAAGAGGAGGGGCAAGCGGTCAACAAAGAGAATGGTCCGAGCCGCATGATAGCCTTGCTACGGCTGGTCGAGTGGCATACTGGCGAGGCACGAAATGCGATCCGGGCCCTCACGTTTGACCGTGACGAGCATATTGTGAAGGCTGCCAAGCGGGCGCTGGAACTCTTCCCAGGTCCCTGGACGGGTCCCATCAAGAGCCCCAAACGGACAGGCTGAAGAGAATTGGGCCCGAAAGTGATGCGCCACATTGCTTGACAGCCTGGGCATCTCTACTATAATTATCCAGATATTGAAGAAGCAGTAGATCGTCGGTCGGCGCAGGCAAAGCGCTTGAGGGCGATATCGGCCTCACGCGCTTGTTTTGCTATGCCTATAAATTAGCACGCTTGTTCGAATTCCCCACGGAGATGCAGAACCAAGAGCGCGCTTCGCGACGGAGGAGATTGGGTGGAATCAAAAGGTTTTCGAGCCCTTCGCATTAGCCTGGCCTCGCCCGAGACCATTCTAAGCTGGTCTCATGGGGAGGTGCTGAAGCCTGAGACGATCAATTACCGCAGGCTTCGTCCCGAGAAGGATGGCTTATTCTGTGAGGCCATCTTTGGCCCCACGAAGGACTGGCAGTGCTACTGCGGGAAGTACAAGAACATCCGCTTCAAAGGCATCACCTGCGAGAAGTGTGGCGTTGAGGTCACGCGCTCCTCGGTGCGTCGCGAGCGGATGGGCCATATCAGCCTGGCGGCCCCCGTTGCGCACGTGTGGTACACCCGCCGCGTGCCCTCCTATCTGGGCCTACTGCTCGACATCTCCCGTAGGAACCTGGATCGCGTGCTCTACTTCGCGCAATACATTGTCACTTTCGTGGATGACGACGCCCGCAAAAAGGCTCTGAAGCGCATTGAAGATGAGATCGCCCGTTTGGAAAAGGAGGAACTGGAGGCCACAAAGGCCCACCAGTCGGAGATCAAAGAAGCGAAGAGAGCGCGCCTGGAGGAGCTTGATGCACGCAAGAAAGAGATCCAACAGGCCTATGATGAGGAAGTCGCCGAGAAGATCGATCCCGTCATCCGAGAAGGGCAGCGCCTCGAGAGTACACTCAGCGAGAAGCTGGGCAAGACCATTCGCGCTCCCATTCATTTCAAGGCGCTGGACACCTTGGTCGCCGATAAGGGTGAGACCATCGGCAAGGATCATATAACCAAAGTCCAGGCCGCGGTCAAATCTCATTTAGACGAGGTCGAATCGACCCTAAGGCAGAAACGCGACGAGCAGCTTGCCCAGCTCAAGATGGAGGTCGAGCAGGCTAAGGCCGAGGCCGACTTGGCCTTGAGCCAGCTCGAGTTCGAGGTGGATGAAGAGCTGGTCGAGGCACGCCAGCAGCTCGAGCAAGACCGCGACGAGCTGATGAGCATCCATCCCATGATGTTCCTGGGCGAGACGCGCTACCGGGAGCTGAAGTCAAAGTGGGGCCAAGTGTTTCGTGCAGATATGGGCGCCGAGGCCTTCTACGATATCCTGCAACAGATCGATCTTGACAAGCTGGCTGAGGAACTCTGGAACGAAGTCCGGACGACCAAGAGCAAGCAGCGCAAGAAGAAGGCCACAAAGCGTTTGAAGGTCGTGGAGGCTTTCAGGCGTTCGGGCAACCGGCCGGAGTGGATGATCCTGACGATCCTGCCCGTGATCCCGCCCGATCTGCGCCCCATGGTGCAGTTGGACGGCGGGCGTTTCGCCACCTCCGATCTGAACGATCTATACCGGCGGGTCATTAATCGCAATAACCGGCTAAAGCGGCTGGTCGAACTGGGCGCGCCGGATGTGATCGTCCGTAATGAGAAACGCATGCTCCAGGAGGCCGTTGACTCGCTGATCGACAACTCGCAGCGCGGCAAGGCGCTCTCGAGACGCGGTCGCCGGGAGCTCAAATCGCTCAGCGACATGCTCAAGGGCAAGAAGGGCCGCTTCCGGCGCAACTTGCTTGGCAAGCGAGTGGACTATTCCGGCCGCTCGGTAATCGTGATCGGACCCCATCTCAAGCTCTATCAGTGCGGGTTGCCGAAGACCATGGCGCTCGAACTCTACCGGCCATTCGTCATTTCCAAGCTGGTTCAATATAACTACGCTGCCAACGTGAAAGGCGCCAAGCGCATCATCGAGCGGGAGCGGCCCGAGGTTTGGGAGGTTCTCGAAGAGGTCATCAAGGACCGGCCGGTGCTGCTCAACCGCGCGCCGACGCTGCACCGCCTGGGCATTCAGGCCTTCGAGCCGGTCTTGGTCGAGGGCAAAGCCATCCAGCTCCACCCGCTGGTCTGTGCGGCTTTCAACGCCGATTTCGATGGCGATCAGATGTCGGTGCATCTGCCGCTTTCGCAGCGGGCTGTACGAGAGGCGCGCGAGCTGATGCTTTCGAGCGTGAACCTGCTCAAGCCGGCCGATGGCGAGCCCATCGTTGGGCCTACCAAGGACATGATCCTCGGGGTTTACTATCTCACCATGAGCGAGGATCAGAAGGAGCATCCCGGCGCAGGTCGGGCCTTTGCCGATATGGACGAAGTCGAGATGGCCTACGGACTAGGGCAGGTGGCGATTCATACTCCCATCAAGTTGTTGACGACCACCTGGTACGACGATGAAGGCCAACGGCTGATGGAGCCCGAAGAGCGTGTGATCGACACCACGGTTGGCCGGGTGCTATTCAATCGTGTGCTTCCTGAGGAGTTGCGGTTCGTGAACCGTGTGCTCGACAAATCGGCTGTCCAGGAGCTGGTAAGCGAGATCTACCACCTGCTGCGTGAGGAAGGGACACCGGCCGTGGTGGATGCCATCAAGGACATCGGTTTCGCGTATGCCACGAAATCGGGCACCACAATCGCCATCTCGGACATCACCGTGCCCGAGACAAAGGAAGACATCATCAATCAAACCATCGAGGAAGCCGAGGCCGTTCGCATGGATTACCGCCGTGGCTTGCTCACTCAGCAGGAGACGACCGAGCGCATCATCGACCTCTGGCAAGAAACCACGAATCGGGTGGCCGAAGAGGTCAAGGAAGCCATGGATCCGGCGGGCAACTTGAGCACCATGGCCATTTCGGGCGCCACCAAAGGTGGCTTCGGCCCGATCTCGCAGCTCGCGGGCATGCGAGGTTTGATGGCTGACCCGGCAGGCCGCATCATCCCCTTGCCGATTCGTTCCAGCTTCCGAGATGGGCTCACCACGCTGGAATACTTCATCTCCACCCATGGCGCTCGCAAAGGCCTGACCGACACCGCGCTGCGCACGGCGGATGCTGGATACCTGACCCGACGCTTGGTGGATGTTGCCCAGGACGTGATCATCAACGCTGAAGACTGCGGAACGGATGAGGGCATCTGGATTCGCCGGACGGAGGATGTCGCCGGCCAACCCTTCTCGAGCCGCCTTCTGGGGCGGGTTGTGGCCCGCAGAGTAGTCGATCCCAAGACGGGCGAAATCCTCGCCAAGACCGGTGAGATGCTCACTCTGGTGAAGGCCCGTGACATCGAGGAGTCTGGTGTCGAGGAGGTCTACGTGCGCTCGCCGCTGACTTGCCAGCTGCAATTCGGGCTGTGCAGGCAGTGCTACGGCATGGACCTGGGCAGGGGAAGGATGGTCGAGCTGGGCGCAGCGGTGGGAATTGTCGCTGCACAGTCCATCGGCGAGCCTGGAACGCAGCTCACACTGCGAACCTTCCACACAGGTGGTGTGGCCGCTGGCGGCGATATCACCACCGGCCTCCCGCGTGTGGAAGAGCTCTTTGAAGCCCGGAAGAAGCCTAAGGGCGAGGCCGTAATCGCCGAGATCGCGGGCACAGTACACATCATGATGCCGGAAGTCCCGGACGGACCGCGTGTGGTCCAGGTTCACAGCAGCGAGCTGATCCAGGATGAATATCCGGTGCCCGGGAACTGGTCGCTCCGTGTGGAGGATGGCCAAGAAGTCGAGGCAGGCACCCTGATCGCCAAGCGTGGTGACTCCATGATCACCGCATCCCACGGCGGTCGCGTGCGGGTCGAAGACCGCAGAGTGGTAGTGGCCTATGATCGCGTCGATGAGGTGGAGTACGAGATCCCCGCGAGTGCACGCCTGCTGGTAAAGGAGGGGGATAGGATTGAGGCTGGGCAGCAGTTGACCGAAGGGTCCATCAATCCACATCGCATCCTGAGGATCCTGGGTCGGGAGGCCTGTGAGCTCTATCTGCTCACGGAGGTCCAGAAAGTCTACAGATCGCAGGGCCAGAACATCAACGACAAGCACTTCGAGGTGATCATCCGCAAGATGCTCTCGAAGGTGCAGGTCACAAGCCCCGGTGACACCGAGCTGCTCCCGGGCGACTTGGTAGACCGGAGCTATCTGCAGCGCCTGAACGAGCGCATACTTCAGGATGGCAAGCGGCCTGCGAAGGCCATGCAGATGCTTCTGGGCGTGACCAAGGCCTCGCTCTCCACCGAGTCCTTCCTCTCGGCATCCTCCTTCCAGCACACGATCAAGGTGCTGGCCGGGGCGGCGATCGAAGGGAAGGTAGACTACCTGCGCGGGCTGAAGGAGAATGTGATCATCGGCAAGCTTATCCCGGCTGGCACAGGGTTCCCCGGTACGGAAGTCGCGCTGCACGATGAGCGGCTAGATGGCGTCTTGGAGATGGAGGAACAAGTAGAGGAAGAATTGCCGATGGCGGATGCCGAGGGCATGGCGGCCGATTAATCCCCGGCTTGTGGCGTTTCATTGACAGCCCATGCGCTGACGTTTATAATGTCACGGCTGCCCCAGCGCATACGAGTTGGGGCGGTCGTATGAATCCCCCTCTTCCCCGCCGGCTGGCGCGTGGGCGCGAGCGCGGCGGCGAAGTGAAGCTGGAGGGCTACACATGAAGTATGCAATTCTGCAGTCGGGCGGCAAGCAATATGTCGCTCGCGAGGGTGAGGCGTTGGAGGTCGATCGGCTGCCTGTCGAGAAGGACGAGACGGTCGAGTTTTGCGAGGTTCTCCTCGTCTCGGACGGCAAGAACGTCCACGTGGGAACGCCGCGGGTCGAAGGGGCACTGGTCAAGGGGCGAGTCCTGGATGAGGTGAAGGCCCGCAAGGTCGTGGTCTTCAAGTACATCCCCAAGGAACGCTACCGGCGGAAGAGTGGGCATCGCCAGCGCTACACCCGGGTTGTCATCGAATCCATCGTGGGCCCGAAGGATGGAAAGGCCACAGCCGAGGCCAAACCAGAGGCTGAGAAGAAGGCCCCTGCGGCCAAAGTGACGGGCAAGAAGGCGGCCGAGGCCAAACCTAAGGGGGGGCAAGGCAAGAGCTCAGCCAAGAAGGCAGCCTCGGGCACCAAAGGCGGCGCGGCGAAGAAGAGCACCGCCTCCACCAAGAAGACGCGCAAGCCTTCGGAGAAGAAGGGTGACAAGCCCTCCTCGACGAAGAAGTCCGAATAGCGGTTGAGTGAGGTCGTACGATGGCACACAAGAAGGGCGGCGGCTCTAGCCGCAATGGTCGGGACAGTCATAGCAAGCGATTGGGCGTGAAGCGCTTCGGCGGTGAAGCTGTGAGGGTGGGCCACATCCTGGTCCGCCAGCGCGGCACGCGCATCTATCCCGGCTTGAACGTCAAGAAGGGCTCTGATGATACGCTATATGCCGTGGCGGATGGGGTCGTCTTCTACGACTTCGCCCGTAAAGGGCGCAAGCGCGTAAACGTGATCCCCCGCTAGTCCCTGGCCACTGTGGCAGGCTGCGATAAAGAGAAGGCGCCTGCCTATCGTGGACGATGGGCTTGAGAAGGTAGAGCGAGCATGAAGACTAAAATTCACCCCAAATATTACCCGAACGCCAAGGTTGTCTGCGCCTGCGGGAACACATGGACCACCGGTGCCACGGTCGAGCTCATCCAGACGGATGTCTGCTCGAAGTGTCATCCCTTCTATACGGGCGAGCAGCGGATCGTGGATACGGAAGGGCAGGTCGACCGCTTCTACAAGAAGCTCGAGGCCCGGCAGCAGTTCATGGAAGAGCAGAAAGCCCGCGAGTCGGCCCGGACATCGCCCGAATTGCCCATTGCAGAGCTCGAGCTCAGCTCCAGGGCCGAAGCGGCGCTGCTGGAAGCTGGCATCGAGAACGTGGGCCAGGCACTCGAGCGGCTGGCCGGGGGCGATCAAGCGATGCTGGAGATCGATGGATTCGGCCGCAAGAGTCTCGCCGATCTGAAGCGCGCCTTGAAGCGGCATGGCTTCGAATTGCCCGAAGCAGCGCTAGAACCACAGGTATAGTCTCCGTCACTTGCCCGCGTTAGGGGCTGGTGTAGACTCCGGGCAGGTGCACGCGCACCTGCCCATTTCTTTTCCATCCTGCGGAGGGTTCAAGCCATCATGCGGCACACGAAGGGCAGTGTAGAGGTCATAACTGGCTCGATGTTCAGCGGCAAGACGGATGAGCTCATCCGGCGTCTGCGCCGGGCCCGCATCGCACGCCAAGATATCCAGGTGTTCAAACCCAAGCTGGACACCCGCTACGGGGAGGAGAAGGTTGCCTCGCATGCGGGCTCGGAGTTTGAGGCTACCCCGATCGAAACGGCGGCGCAGATCGAAGGCCTGCTGAAGGATGCCACCACGGTCGTGGCCATCGATGAAGCTCAGTTTTTCGACGATCAGATATGTGGCATCGTCCAGCGCCTTGCAGACCGGGGCTTACGGGTGATCGTCGCCGGATTGGATATGGATTTTCGTGGCGAGCCATTCGGGCCGATGCCCAAGCTCATGGCCCAGGCCGAGCGTGTGGACAAGCTGCATGCGATCTGCATGGTATGTGGAGGGCCAGCCTTCCGCACGCAGCGACTCATCGACGGACAGCCGGCACGCTATGACGATCCTGTGGTTGTCGTTGGCGCGAGCGAACTCTATGAAGCCCGCTGTAGGGAGCATCACTCAGTCCCGGGAGGCCCCGATGCAGCCGTATGAGAAATTCCTGGCGGAGATCCTGATTCCTGAGGATACGCTGCAAGCCCGAATCCGTGAGCTTGGAGAGGAGATCAGCCGGGACTACCAGGGCAAAGCGCTGATGCTCATCTGCATCCTGCGCGGGGGGGTGATGTTCCTTACGGATCTGATGCGGTCGCTCACGGTCCCGCACACGATTGATTTCATGGCGGTCTCCTCCTATGGTGCTGGGGCGCGGGAGTCAAGCCGTCAGGTCCGCATCACGCTTGACTTGCAGATGTCGGTGGAAGGCAAAGACGTTCTGCTCGTGGAGGATATCATCGACAGCGGTCACACCATCGCATCGGTGCTCGAGCTTCTGAAGACTCGCGCTCCAAATTCGCTGCGGGTTTGCACGTTGCTGGACAAATTTGAGCGCCGGGAGGCGGAGGTGCCGATCGATTACTGCGGCTTCAAGATCCCCAACAAGTTTGTCTTTGGTTACGGGTTGGATCTGGATGAGTATTACCGCAATCTGCCCTTCGTCGGCGTCGTTCGGCCGGATAAATATATGCCCCCGGACTAGTCTGGCGACCCCATGATGCGCGCTGCTCCATTACCAGAGGACTTGCTGGCGTTGCTCCCGCGTCGTTCAGACGAAGGGCCACGTGTCTGGCTCGTGGGGGGCGCCGTTCGGGACTGGCTGCTGGAGAGACCGATCCTCGACTTGGACTTTGCGGTGGAAGGGGATGCACTCGCGCTTGCCCGGAGTGTGGCCGATGGCCTCCAAGCCGATTATTACCCCCTGGATCCCAGTCGAAATACGGGCCGAGTGCTCGTGCAGGATTCTGACACGGGCAAGAGGATCTATGACTTCGCGGGCCTAAGAGGGCCGGATATTCTCACCGACCTCCGTGATCGGGATTTCACCATCAATGCGATGGCCGTGGATCCGTTCGATCTGGGACGGCTGATTGACCCCACAGGAGGGTTGCGGGATTTGAAGGAGAAGCGGCTGCGGGCCTGCTCGGACTCGGCCTTCCTCTCTGATCCGCTGCGTGTCTTGCGCGCGGTTCGGCTCTCCCAGATGCTGGAATTGCGGATGGAGGCGGAGACCATAACCTCGCTCAAGGCCGCCACCCATCTGATTGAGAGCGTCTCGCCCGAGAGGGTACGGGATGAGCTCATGCGCATTTTCGGATTGGCCGAACCCTCCGGCGCGCTACGCCTGATGCTTCATTTGAATCTTTGGGAGGCTGTTTTTCCTGAGTTGCCCGCAAGGACGGATGGTGCGGCCGTCGAGACCGCGCTGCGCACGTTGGGGCATGCGGCGGAAATCCTGGCGGTGCTTGACCCTGTGCACGATGAGGAGAGGGCCGCAGACGCCATTCTTGGTTCGCTCGTTTGGAGGCTGGGACGCTATCGGCAGGCCATTTATGAGAACCTGAATGCAGAGGTCGCGCCCGATCGCGCCCGACGCCCGCTCCTTTTCCTGGCTGGGCTATTCCACCTGGTTGGATGTTCGAGCATAGGCCCAAACGGACCAGCCATGCCCTGCCCGGCTGAAGCGCGAATGAAGCTGGCTGCTCAACGGCTCCGGCTGAGCCGGAGGGAGAGCCGGTTCCTGCTGCGGGTTCTCTCGGCCATGCATGAACTGCGTCGCATCGAAGATATCTCGCCTCTCGTCGTGTACCGCTACTTCAACCAGGCACCGGATGCCGGGGTGGGCACTGTGCTGCTGGATCTGGCCTCGCAACTGGCGAAACAGCCTGGTCCCCCCTCAGGCGAAGATTGGGAGGCTGCACTGGCCAAGTCTCGCACGCTCCTTGAGGCAGCCTTCGAGCGGCGTGAAGAACTGATCAATCCTCCATCGCTGGTTGATGGTACGAAGCTGATCTCGTCGCTAGGCCTCCGGCCTGGCCCCGAGATCGGCCGGCTGCTGGAGCGTATTCGGGAGGCTCAGGTGGAAGGCTTGATCCAAACCGAGGAGCAGGCGCTCGAATGGACCCGCCGCTGGATCCAGGCAGGTCGCTAGCAGCCAGATTCCCTTACGAGCGTTGCTCTAGGATTGGCCCCGTACGCTAGGGAAAGATTTCGACGAGCATGGGCTCGTAGAAACAGCGGCAGCCGTTCGCATGCGAGCAGCCGGCTACGGGCAGCGAGGGCACGCTGTCTTTCTCGTATGATCCCTCGATGGCTCGGCAAGCAGGGCAGGCATCGCGGGCGACAATAACTCGAATACGGCTGACGCGTGGGTTGGCCTGGAAGTCTTTAAGGGCAACCGCGGTGGCGGAGAATTCCGAGAGATCTGCGCCACAGTGTTTGCAGGCGCTGGCGCTGTCGGGGCTTTGATGGTTGCATCGAGTGCATGTACGCATGGGTCGCGCCTCCGGCTCAGATTTGTGCCATCATTGTATTGACGCGTCCCATCATGTCAACCCAGGCAGGGTTATGCGCCGCGCGCAAGATAGGAGGCCCCCTTGGCTCGCAAGATCCTTCATGTCGATCTGGATGCCTTCTTTTGCTCGGTGGAAGAGTTGCTGAACCCCGGACTGCGCGGGAAAGCCTTTGTTGTGGGTGGCTCGCCCGAGGGCAGGGGTGTGGTGGCGTCGGCCTCCTATGCTGCGCGTGCCCTCGGAATTCGATCGGCGATGCCCACTGCGCAAGCGCTCGCCAAGGCGCCCGGTTTGATCGTGCTCTCTTCACGCCACGACCTTTATCAGGAGCATTCCCGGAAGGTAATGGAATTCCTGCGCCAGTCGGCGCCGCTCATGGAGCAACTCTCCATCGATGAGGCCTTCCTGGATCTCAGCGATGATCCCAGGCCTGGCGCGGAGATCGCGCGTGCGCTTCAAGCGGAAATCCGGCGTCGTTTTGAACTACCCACGTCCTGGGGCGTGGCATCCAATAAGCTGGTGGCCAAGATAGCAGCGCAGGTAGGGAAGCCTCGAGGCCTGATTGTGGTTCCCGAAGGGCAGGAGGCAGCCTTCTTGCGGCCCTTGCCTGTCTCCATGCTCTGGGGCGTAGGTCCCAAGACAGAACAGGCACTGGCCAAGGTGGGTGTCAGGACGATTGGCGATCTCGCTGCCCTGCCGACAGAAACCTTGCGGCGATTATTGGGTGACCATGGCATAGAGCTTGCATCAAGGGCGAAGGGGGTGGATGAGCGACCGGTGGTCGCTGAGCATGCAGCGCGGTCTATGTCGGCCGAGCGCACCTTCCCAAAGGATGTCGGCGATGAGGATGAGTTGCTGCGGACGCTGCTGAGACTGAGCGAACGAGTAGGGTGCCGCTTGCGGAAAGCTGGCCTGGCTGGGAGAACTATCCGGATAAAGCTCCGTTGGCCGGACTTCACGACTCTAACCCGGCAGACCCGGCTTGAGCAGCCAACCAACCGGGACCGGCGGATCTACGAAGAGGCGGTGCGCCTGCTGCGAGGGGTCTGGAGGAAAGGCCGCAAGATCCGATTGCTGGGTGTGGGGATCGTCGATCTTGGGCCCCCAGTCCACCAGCTCGAACTGTTCGACCGCTCGTGGGAGAAGGACGAACGATTGATGGCCGCGCTGGATCAAATTCGTGAGCGCTTCGGGCCGGATGCTGTTCGCAGAGCGAGTGGACTGCGAAATTGCCCTGAGACGGGCGAGGGGCAGGAGGAAGGGGAGCCGCCCAAGTTCGGGCAGGCCAATGATCCGAAAGCTGCAGACCGCCCGGGCCAGGAAGCCGGAGGGTAGTTCATGAGTTTGGAAGGCAAGGGGTATTACATCTGGCAATTACCATATTGTGATGGGGGAGATCCAGAGGCCATTGCCGCGCGGGCAAAGGCCGCGGCCCTGACGCATGTGATGATCAAGATTGCCGATGGCTCCAGTTGGCCCTACAACTTCGATTTCGAGCGCAACGTTGATCTGGTGCCGCCCGTGGCCGAGGCGCTGCGGGGAGAAGGCATCCAGGTGTGGGGATGGCATTACGTCCGCGGCTACGACCCGATCAATGAGGCCCGCCTGGCTGTTCAGCGCATGACCGAGTTGAGCCTGGATGGATACATCATCGATGCCGAAGCGGAATATAAGGATGTCCGCAAGCGCGCCGCCGCCACCACGTTCATGAAGGAATTGCGCGCTGGCCTTCTGAGCGTTCCCGTGGCGTTGAGTACCTACCGCTACCCCAGGGTACATCCCGAATTCCCCTATAGCGAATTCCTAGAAGGCTGCGACCTGAGCATGCCCCAGGTCTACTTTGAAAAAGCTCACAACCCAGAACAGCAGCTGGAGCGTTGCGTCGAGCAGTACATGGATCTAAAGCCGGCCAGGCCAGTGATGCCCACCGCTCCAACGTATGCTCGCGGGGATTGGCGTCCGACGCCGGACGAGATCACACGCTTCTTTCAGAAGGCCAAGGATATGGGTCTGCAGGGGGCCAATGCCTGGAGCTGGGATTACGCCACGCGCAGAGGCTATCTCGATCTCTGGCAGGCGGTGGCGGATTTCCCCTGGTCGACCCAAGAACCCGTTGAAGATATGCCCGAGCAGCTCATCCAGCGTTTGAACGAGCGCGATCCGGTTTATGTGTCGGGATTGTATGCGCAGAATGCGGCCCATGTGACGGGGGAGCGCACGGTCGTGGGGCGTGATGCGATCCGGGCCTGGTATCGCACGCTGCTCACTGAACAGTTGCCCAACGCCGAATTCACGCTGGTTGGCAAATCCGGCACGGGGGGCACGCGTCATTTCATGTGGCAGGCGCATAGCGATCGCGGAGATGTGATCGACGGCAATGACACTCTCGGCCTCATCGACGGCCGCATCCAATATCACTACACCTATTTCACAATTCGATAGCGGGAAATCGCCCGGCTCCCTGCGCTATGGGGGGTCGGATTCGCCCGGCCCGGGCCCTGCAGTCTGGCCCCGGCTCGCCGCTCGGCTGCTGCGGAAGCGGGCCCACGGAATGGGGAGAAACCAGGGCGTGGAACGGCGGTATTCCTCGAAGTTGGGATAGCGAGCGAGGGAGCGATCCTTCCGGATCATATTCGGGATCCACTCAACCCCGATGAAGAGCGCCAGGACAAGCAGCGGGGCCCAATGCTGGGCGAGTAGTGCAAAGGCCAAGTAGATCAGCAGTTCCCCGAAATAATTCATATTTCTAGATAGTGAGAACAGCCCTTCGGTGATGAGTGTTTCAGGCCTTAAGCGCAAGGCTGTGTGCTTTTGCATATCCACGGAAAAGTGGAAGAAAACCCCAAGGCCATAGATGGCGATAGAAAGCCCTAAGAGCCAGGGCGGGGCTTGAATGCCGCGGCTGATGATCAGCCAGGGAGCGATCCAATAAAGGCTGAGCCCACCCAGGATGATCAATGCATAGCCCCAGCCCGTTTCTTCCTCCCAGCGCTTGTCTGGAAAGTAGCGGCTTTTCAGGACCCAGAGCAGGCCATAGGTGCCATGCAGCGCAAGGTAGATCCAGGCCGTGGGATTCCACCAGGCGCGATATAGGCCCATCAATGACAGAATGAACAGGCCGGTAAGACCCTTGTGGGTATCGATAAAGTGGCGCCGCTTCATCTTTATCCTTCGTAACTGACCGGTTCGCGAGCCCGGAGAGGGCTGCTATTCACCGGTGTCGATGATCTCATAGCTCAGATGGAGCGGAAGAATCTCTTTAAACATCGCCTGAGCGGGGCAATAGCGTGTTTCGGAGAGCTCGATTGCCCGCTCGACTGCCGCAGGATCGATTCCTCGCCCCGTAATCCGGTAATGGATCTTCATCTCGGTGAAGACCCGTGGGTGCTCTTCTGCCCGTGAGGCCTCCAGTTCTACGGCGAATTCAGTCACCTCCTGATGCTTTTTCTTCAGAATGGAAATAACATCCATGGCCGTGCATCCGATCACGCTGATAGCCATCAACTCCATCGGCCGGAAGCCGTCATCATCCCCTCCAACGGCCGGGCTGGCACCCAAGGGAACTTGAAAACCGCTTTCTGCTTCGCCTGTGAAGGTCAGGCCCCGATGCCATGTGACGCTCGCGTGCATGTCCATTGCCTCCGGTATCATTCATAAAGCAGGGGGGTGACACGGCGCTCTAGATTTTGCAGACAAGTTCTACCGCTCCAGGCGAGCCGGGCCCTGCCGGCGCGGTCGATTACAGCCGAAAAGGGAAGAGGAATGGTCTGGAAGGCCCGGAACGTCGCTTCGTGCGGGTCAAGCCAGGCTGGGAAGGTCATCCCTTGATCGTGAAGGAACTCAGCCACCACTTGGAGCGGCTCACCAATGTTGACCGCAACGACGGCAAGCCCATCGCCGGCATGGATCTCATAGAAGGCTCGAGGGTCGGGCATCTCCGCCCGGCAGGGTGGGCACCAACTGGCCCAGGCATTCAAGAGAACGACTCGACCGCGGTAATCCGCAAGGGAGACCTGGGAACCCTCCAGATCAGTGAGTTGCAGATCCGGGGACGCGAAGCCGACCGGCTGGGGATCCACGCATTTGTGCGAACTCCCAATCGCCGGCGTTTGGTCCGCTGGGGGCTTCCCCCGGAGAGCCAGGGCCGCTCCAATGCCAACGAAGATCAACCCCAGGCCTAGGATATCCAGGCCCAGGTATCTGCCTTGATTCCCCCTCAGGCAGGCTGGCCCGGTTGTTTCCTGCATCCGCATCCCATCCGAGGTGTGTTCCGGGGGCTCCGGCACGGGAGCCAACGACCTTATCAGGTGAAGGCGCCTATGGTCAGATATCCGCATCGCGGGCAAGCCAGGTTCAGGCAGCCATCGTAGTCAAGCTTTCCAACTCTGCAATGCGGGCAACTCTCGCCGGCACTTGGCGCTGGCGCGACGGCAGGTTTGCCAGGGAAGGTCTTCTCTTGAGGTTGCTTGGTTGTGGATCCCAGCAGTATCTTGCGAAGGGTTGGGTCCATCTCTGCCTGGCCTATGGGTTTAGATAATCCTGAAGGTCGAGTTTGGCAAAAAGCCTCTGACGGATGTCTTCGGGAAGGATCTGATGCGCCTCCTGGTTGCGGTAAAGGTAGATGGTCTTGCGAAGTGTGTCAACCAGGATCCGGCAGTCCGGGCAAACAGCCATGTGCTCCTCGATGGCCGTGCAAATCTCCTCTCGAGCTACGCCATCGATGTAGTCGGAGAGCTCATTCAGCAGATCTGGGCATTCCGGGTGCTCAGCCATCTTGATGCTCCTGCACGCGCTCTGAGAAATAGGCGGTCAGTTGCTCGCGCAATTCAAGACGTGCTCTGGACAATCTCGTCTTTAGGGCCGATTCGCTGATGCCCAAGGCCTCTGAGGCCTCCTTTGTCGATAGGCCCTGCAGGTCACGCAGGACGAAGGCGGCCCGAAGAGCCGGACTGAGCGTTTCGATTGCACGATCGAGCTGCTCCTGGGCCTCCGCTGTCATAAACTCTCCTTCGGGCAAGCAGCACCAATCCTCGAACTGGCTGGGGAGTCCGGAGCCGTCGGGCGTCTCGATATCCTGGTCCATGGAAACGATCGTGGGCTGCCGCTTCCGCAGGCGCATTAGGGCTTCATTCGACGCGATGCGGTAGAGCCACGTACCCATCTTGGAGCGCCCCTCGAAGCTCTGAAGATTCCGGAATGCCTTGAGGAAGGTGTCCTGCAACACGTCTTCTGCCTCGAGCGGATCGCCCAGCATGCGCAGAGCTAGCCGGTAGAGCCGGGGCGAGTAAGCATCCACGAGGGCGGCGAAGGCTCTCTTGTCGCCGGCCTTGAGCGCTTCCAGATCGAATGATTCTTCTTCAGTCATTGGATGCATTTCTCGGCAAAAGGTTGCGGTCGCAGGGCTTGAATAGTATACCGTAGCATCTGTGCCTTCCCAGCGAAGGGAGCCATATGACCACGCTAGGCTCGGAAGCGCTCGAACTCAAAGTCCATCCGGAAGCCGGCTTTCTGGAGGTCTTCGACCGGCGCGGAACAGGCAGAATTCGTGGGGCAGGGGTGCATCTGCGCTGGCAGAGGGGCTCTCATCCAGGCTTTTCCAATTTGCTCGAACATGCTCGTGTATCTACGGCCGATCTTCCCTCCGCTGGTCCGAAGGGTGCAGATCAGGGTCTGATGCTGCTAGGCTCCATCGACACAGGGCTGAAATATGGGCTCCAGTTTGCGCTGGCTCAGGATGGTGAACTGCTCTGCTGGAGGGCGTGGGTCGAGAACCACGGAGACTCTTCCGTCGGACTCGATCAAATCGTCCTGCTTGCGGCAGCTCCCCAAGCTCCCTCGGCTCGTGGGTCTGGCATGCGGCGCTTGGAAGACCTGCTGGGTTGGAGGGCCGAAGACCTGCTGCTCTTCACGCAGGGCTGGCAGAGCTGGAGCGCGGCCGGCATCCATCGCTCCCGAGACGTCCAGGTGAGAACCAGGCTAGGCCCACTCGCTGCGCCCATGATGATCTCGCCCTTGGAACAGCGGACGGGTGGAAGGAGGTCATTTGCATCCGAGCCCTATGGCTCGCTTCTGCACCGGAAGGAGGGGCGCGGCCTGCTCCTCGGGTTCCTGACTCAGCAGCAGGCGTTCGGCAACCTCAGGGTGGACTTCCGCGTACCAGGAGGAGGCCTGTGGCTGGTCCAGGATCTGGAGGGAATCGCGCTGCAGCCAGGGCGGCGCTTTGTTACGGACTGGGCGGTGTTGCTTTGGATGGATCTGGGTGCGCCGCGCCCCGAAGACGCCTACTTGCGGCAGGCCGCAGCGGAGAACCGGGCACGAATTGGAGCCGCGCCCATCGCAGGTTGGTGTTCGTGGTATCAGTATGGGCAGGCGATCGATCAAGCCATCATCCGGGAGAATCTGTCCTGGCTGGCAGCGAGGCGGGCGGATCTGCCACTTGATGTCTTCCAGATCGATGACGGATATGCTCCGGAGATTGGAGACTGGCTCGAGCTCTCCAGTAAGTTTCCGCTTGGCATGGACGGGCTTGCGGCAGAAATTCGCCGAGCGGACTTACAGCCCGGCTTGTGGATGGCGCCTTTTCTTGTCCGGCCTGGCTCACAGCTGCTCGCCGAACACGGCGATTGGGTCCTGCGGGACCGGCGAGGGCGGCCGGTTCGCGCTGGCTATGTCTGGGGTGGATTCCCACGCGCTCTCGATGTTACCCATCCAGGAGTCCTGGATGCGCTCGCCATCTGGACCGAGACTGCCGTGCACTGCTGGGGATTCCCCTATCTCAAGCTTGACTTCCTATATGCCGGCGGATTGCCGGGCGAACGCCGGACCGCCGAAATGACCGGTGCGCAGGCGCTTCGCCAGGCGCTGGAGGTCATCCGCACGGCTGCAGGGGATGATTGCCACCTGGTGGGGTGTGGGTGCCCGCTCGGCTCTGGCATTGGCATATTCGACAGCATGCGAATCGGGCCTGATGTGGGCCCGCATTGGCGGCCGCGCTACAAGCCTTTCAGCCTTTTCTTGAGATGTGATCCCAGCATGCCCTCGGCTCGCAACGCCATCCGGAACATGCTTCTCCGGCTGCCGCTTCACCGCCGCTGGTGGCTGAACGATCCCGATTGCCTGATCTTGCGTGAGGAGGGCGGTGAGCTGTCTCCGGGCGAGGTCGAGGCCCTTGCCACTGCGATCGCGCTGACAAGCGAGACGATGATGCTGTCGGACCGGCTCCTGAGCTTGCCGGCTGAAAGGGTCGAATGGCTCAAGAAGCTATGGCCGCCGCTTCTCGTGGAGAATGCCCAGCTCCTGCCGCCCTCTCAGGATGACATCTATCAGATCGCGCTGCCGCTCTCTGGCCCTGTCGGCGAGTGGACCCTCCTGGCGGTGTTCAATCTCGCCGATCAAGACAGGAGGGTCCTGCCGGCAGCGCATGCGCTGGGCAGCAGGGTGAGAAGGATGCATGCCGTGGATTATTGGCAAGCACGTTACAATCTGATGGACGTGTCAGACCTCAAGCTTGTGGAGGTGCTTGCGCATGGCGTTCGCCTGCTTGCCATCCGGCCGATAACCGGAGCCCCTCAATGGGTTGGCGACACGCTGCATATCTCGCAGGGCCAGATCGTTCGGGATTGGAGCGTGTCCGAGAGTAAACTTGAGGTAGCCCTGAGACCGGACCGAGCCGTCCAAGGGCAAATCTGGCTCGAGCTTCCAGCTCAACCGGAGAAGGCCGACCTGGACGGCACGCCGGTCAGGTTCGGGCACGTCAGCGAGGATATCTATCGGGCGCGAGTCGATGCCCGTCCTGGATCGGTGCTGAGGGTGCATTGGCAGGGCCTGGATGACGATTGATCAGACGATAAACACAATCACGGTTGCTTTTTTCGCCGTCGTCCTGCTTGCAGGAATGGTGGGTTGGGCCCAAATCCGCGCGGCCCGCAGGCTACCCTATTTCTTGCTTCGCCGGCGTCAGATGTCACGTGGCTGGCGCTGGCTGATGCTGGCGGCGGCGTCGGGCCTTGCAGCGATTCTCACGGGTTCATTTGGCAAGCAAGCGGTCTACCGGATCATTCCCCCCACGCCCTCGGTCACGCCCACGCCCACCATTACGCTCACCCCCACCATTACGCCAACCCCGAGCGTCTCGCCGACGGCCTCGATCACGCCCACGGCCACGATCACCCCCACTGCGACGATAACCCCAACACCGCAGCTTCCCCAGGAAATTCGTCTGCTGCTGCGGGAGACGCAGACTCCTGACCCCGCGGCCGCCTTCAGCCTAATCGAGGTCGCAGAGAGGCTGGACAGGCTGAATCGCCCCATCCGTCCTCAGGAGGACTTTGAGAACCCTGTGGGAAGGCTCTACGGGGCCTTCACCTACGACCGCCTCCAAGATGGCGTGCGCTGGACGGCCATATGGTATCTCGGCGATGAAGTCATTTGCATCGAGACCAAGCCGTGGGACGGGGGGACGGGTGGATATGGTTACACCGAGTGCGAGCCTGATCGATGGCGTCCAGGCGAATATGAAATCCGCATCTTCTATGGCGATCGATGGATGGTCTCTACCCGGTTCGAGGTGATCGGCGAGCCCCCGACTTGGACACCCACCCCAATACGTGGATGAGTGTGCGCATGGGATCAGGCTTCCAACCAACACAAGCGGACTATTGCGTCATGAGCCAGCCGATTAGCTCAAGGACTGCGGCGTAACCCTTGCGGATCGGATCGATCTCGATGTACTCATTCTGGCTGTGGGCTCCCGCGCCCTGCGTGAGCCCCATGCAGAGGGCAGGCAGTCCCAGATTGAGCGGGATGCTTGCATCCGTCGATGCTGGCGTGGCGCTGGAGGGCCGGATCCCTTGCCGGCTGAGTGCAGCCGCGGCAGCTTTCACGAGGGGATGATCCGCGGGGATTTCGCCCGAAGGTCTTTCGCCCACCAATTGGCAGAAAAGTTGAACCTGCTGGCCCGAGGCTTGTGCACACAGTTTGCGCATAGCCATGTCGAGCTGTGCAAGGATATCCATACTGTAGGACCGGATGTCTACTTCCATGAAGGCGTGGTCCGCGATCGTGTTCACGCTCGTGCCGCCCCGTATGAGACCGATGTTGAGGGTGGTCCGGGGGCTCTTCGGAAGCCTGATCTCAGAGAGAGCTGTTCCCAGGCGCAGGAGAGCATGAACGGCGGAGGGACGATCCGCATGGATCCATGCGTGGCCGCCCTCTGCTTCTGCCCGGATGCGGTAGCGCCGGGCGGGCAGAGCCTTGTGGTGAAGCTGGCCTAATCCGAGGCCCTCCAGCACGAGATAGGCCCGGGGAGCTCCGCGGAACCTCTCAACGACCGCTCTCATCCCCTCCAGATTGCCCATGCCCTCCTCAGCGACATTCGCGACAAGCCACACGCAGCCGTGAACGGGCTTGGCCTGCAGGTCGTATGCGAGCTCGATCAGGGCTGAAAGCCCCAGGGCATTGTCGCCGATGCCCGGCCCAATCAGCCGGCTGCCTCTGCGCTCTGCGGGACGATTCTGTGTGGGCGGGAAGACGCTGTCGAGATGCGCAGAGACGACGGCGATGGGGTGGGTGGATCCGGCAGTGGCGCCATATAGATTGCCCAGGTCATCATGCTCAATCTGGTCCAGGCCGGCTTCTGTAAGCAGATCGCACAGGCGTGCTGCGCGGGGGCCTTCCTGCCCGGTAGGCGCAGGGATTGCCTGCAGGCTGAGGGCATTCTCGAGCATGCGTTCTAGCAACATGGCTCTCAAACCTGCCTCGCGGCAGTGCGCAAGGAATCTCTGCGGGCATGCAGAATGCCGGGGGCGGCGTCCAGGGCGTAGAGAGCCCCTGAGCCCTCAACCACCAAGGAGGCCGCCGCCGAGCCCCATAGCGAGGCCTCAAGCGGGTTTTCGGTTTCAAGGAGTCCGGCCAAGAAACCGCCGCAGAAGGCATCTCCTGCGCCGGTGACGTCCCGGACGGTTGAGGGATAAGCAGGGATCTGCCAGCGGGCCTTCGCCTCGCGATGCCATAGTAGGGCACCCCGCGGCCCACATTTGATGATCACGAAGCGTACCCCCATCTCTCCAAATGCCTCTGCCATTTCCCAGGGATTGGCCAATTGGCCTGTGAAGTAGCTGCGCGCCTCCTGCTCGCTAGGGAGAAATGCGTCCAGGCCCCGGAGC
>CAZQDE010000023.1:0-36303 GCA_964591485.1 uncultured Anaerolineaceae bacterium
CGTGGGAGCTGGTGGCCGGATGTGCGCATGGTTTTCGGATCTCGGGGCTCATCTTTTGGAGCTAACTCGAATCTATGCCCTGCCACGATAAGCCCATGGCAATCAGGGGCATTCGGGAATCGCCTCGGAACCCGGCGTCTATTCAACGGGAGCACGGATGAAATCCAAACGAACGGGCAGCTTGATCGAAAAACTGGAACGGGGTCTGATGAAGTCCCTCGAAATCTTTATCGCACTCAATGACCGCCAGTGGAATCAGGTGATCTATCCGGAGGGCGGCTGGACCATGCGGGATTTGCTGGCGCACTTCATCTACTCCGAAGAGCACCTGCTCGACGTTGCCAAGGACATCGCCGCTGGCGGGCCGGGCGCGCCGGAAGAGCTCGACCTGGATGCTTTCAATCGGGAGCAACTGGAGCGTTTCGAGAAGGCATCCCCCGGCGACCTGCTGCAGCAGATGCGGGATGCCCGGCAGGCGACGATAAAATGGGTGCGTGGCCTGCGGGAAGGGACGCTGGATCTCGAGGGCCGGCACCCGGCGCTGGGTATCGTGAATCTGGAGACGTTGCTACTCTCGATTTACGGCCACCAGCTCTTGCACATGCGCGAGATCACGCCCCTAATCAGGAATGCGTAAGGCCCGCCGGATCTCTGAATAAGCCCCGGACACAGCATCGGGAATGCAGGCGTAGAAGCCATGCGCCGCGAATCAAGAGTAACCCGGCGCAGATCTTGCATATGCAACGCCTTGCGCCGGAGGTAGGGAGGCAGGGCGGGCGCTCCTCTCGAGTTGCTTTGATTGGCAGCTCGAGGTTCGCGGGTATGCTCTGGCCATAGGGCCGTCCGAGAGGTTCTGCCGGGCTGGTTTCACCAAGCCGGCGCGGTCATCGAAGTCCAAGATCATCATGCGATTGAAGATCGAAAAACCTGGTGAAATCGCGAGCCCGATAGACGGAATACACAAGACAAGCGAGGATTTGATCATGAAAGTCTTCATCTCGGTCGATATGGAGGGGGTCGCCTGTGTTACGCACGGCGACCATGTGAAGCTCGAAGGCCCGGCTTACGAAGAAGCCCGGAAGTGGATGACGGGCGAGGCCAAGGCGGCGATTCTGGGGGCTAAGGAGGCCGGCGCAAGCGAGATCGTGGTGGCTGATGGGCATGGGCACATGCATAACCTGATCCCGGAAGCCTTGCCTGAGGACATATCCTTGATCCAAGGCGTCCCGAGAACGCTGCTTATGATGGGGGGCATCGACGGGAGCTATGATGCGGCCATGTTCATAGGCTATCACGCCCGCGCAGGGGATGCCTATGGAACCCTGGCCCACTCGTTCTCTGGCAGACTAGTCTCTGAGGTCAGGCTGAATGGGGAGGCGGTGAGCGAGGCGGTCTTCAACGCCGCCGTGGCCGGCCATTTCGGGGTCCCGCTCGTCCTGGTATCGGGTGACGATCAATTGGGCGAGGAGATTGCGGCGAGGTTGCCTTGGGCGGAGCGTGTGATTACGAAGCGGGCGCTGAGCGCCACCGCGGCGCGCACGTTGACGCCGCAGGCCGCGCAGACGGCCATCCAGGAAGCCGCCAGGCGGGCCTTGGAAAGGCTCAAGTCCATGCGGCCGCTCGAACTCGAGAC
This sequence comes from uncultured Anaerolineaceae bacterium, assembly GCA_964591485.1. GTDB lineage: Bacteria > Chloroflexota > Anaerolineae > Anaerolineales > E44-bin32 > E44-bin32. The sequence continues at coordinate 1,634 of CAZQDE010000023.1, forward strand.
GCCTGTGGAATTCGAGGTGGAATTCCGGAGCCCCATGTCTGCCATGCTGGCTGCGGACATCCCCGGTGTGGAGCGGCGGGAGGCGAGGCGACTCTTCTACGCTGCGCATGATATGCTCGAAGCATCCCGCATCTGGCGCCTGATGCTCAATGTCTGCATGGGAGAGACACAGGTCTGAGGGAGCAAGTCGTGCTCAAGCGCTCGATTGCGCATAGGCTATGGCTTCTCGGCAGAGAACGTGGCTCCAAGGGTCGAAAGGAATGATGGAAGGCATGGATTTCGAAGGATCCAGATCAAGCTCCGGCATTAGAGCCCATGCAAGACCCTTGCAGATTTCGTTGATTTTCGCTATCGTGCTTGGCTTCGCTTCGATGGCTTGCTCCGTTATCCTGGACCTTGGCGGATCGGCGGAAGTCTGGACTGGGGAGGTCCCCGCCCGCTTGGGTTGGATTGCAACGGGGCTCGAGGTGCAGGCAGGCGATCTCGTATCGATCACGTATGACTCCGGAGCCTGGTCTCCTTGGCCGGGCGGGGAATATGATGCGCTTGGGTTTGGCGGGGATCCAAGATGCCGCTGCAACGTGCTCAAGGGCGTATCCCATGCCGCCCTGATCGGCCGTATTGGAGAGAATGAACCTTTCTTGGTGGGAACTGATTTCCGCCGCAGGGTTGCGGAGCAGGGCGAGCTCTATTTGGGAATCAACGATGTAGATTTGCAGGATAACGCCGGTGCGCTGAGGGTCAGCGTTGAAGTCCATCGGTGATGGGCGAATGGCATGGGGGTTAGCATGAGGCCCCAGGCTGCGGGGGCGATCCGAGCTGCCCTGATTGGGTGCATCGGAGATCACCATCCGTTCCTTAGTTGTCGTTCCCTCGCTCCTTCTCTATGCTGAACCCTGGTTCTCAGCCCTGCTCGCCATCGAAGCGCGTGGAAGCATCCTGGATGTCAGTCTCAGAGCAACGCTGATGCGCCTCGGCCTTCCTTCCTGGGTAAGGAGCGTCTTGTGGGTCTTTCTTCTGGCTGGGACACTGCGCATCACCTTCGCGAGAGGCTTTCGCCTTAGCCGCGAAGCCGCAGGGCTGCTCATTTCTTCTTCGCTGCTGCTGGCGCCCTACGCGGCAGGCAATAACCTGCTCACGGTCATAGCCCATTGGGTTGCCCCCGCTTTTTCGAGCCCATGTGGCATCCGCAATGGGACTTGCGGTATTGGCGGATTTGCCATACCCGGCTCTGGCTCACAGAGACCCGATGGTATCCTATGGCGCGAGCTATACAACAGCCGTCCTGCTCGCAGCGTGGGGGATCTTCGCATAGCGGGTGCAAAGACGCGCGCCCGAATGAGCTATCTGCAACCGCTGGCCTGATGGCTGCGCAAATGGATCTGCGAGAGCGGCTGTATGCGGAGTTGTCTTAATCAGGCCCATGCAAATCGAGTCCAGCGATCCATGGGAAGGCGACCGGAATGGCATCGGCTCTTTAAAGAGACGCTGCGCAACGGAGACAAAGGACAGAGCGGCGCTTATCTGCACGATCATCGCCATTATCCATGAGCTCAAAGGTTGGCCACATTTAGCAGCGCAGTGGGAAGCTGATTGGCCGGGATTCCCAGACGAAGCCGTGGATCAAACCCGGCGTGTCAACGCCAATCAGACAATCCGAGATATCAGCAAGATCTCCACTGCCGCGGAGATCGGGGTGAGCAGCCGGAGTGTTAGCCCCAGGCCTGCTCTGAGCTCTCCGGCCAGAACCAGGCAGGGGAACCAGGCCTGGTTTGGCGCCACCAGACCTCGGATCATCCGTCCGTACGCGGGAAATAGGTGCTGGTCCGCGAGCGCAAGAGTCCACCCGGCCATCTGACCGCTCACAAACTCACGCAGAGGCTTGTGAAACAACACGCTCTTGAATCCACCACAGCCCGATGGCGATACGCAGAATGGCCAGCCATTGCTGAGCCCCCAAGAAACCGAAGATGGCCGTCATGATGCCTCCATTGTGAGGATGCCCAGCCATCGCGATGAGGAAAGCTCACACCTGTCTGGCAAGGATACTTATGGCTGGCGCTCACCGCGAGGCCTGACATATGGACGGCCTGCGATGGGTCGAGCCTACGGGCCGCCTTTGCGATCATCCCGGCTGCGCGCGCAGGCAGAGTGCTGTAGACTTAGGTTCGAATCCTGGCCTGGCGGGGAGATGCCTGCAAATAGGAGGATCCATGCATTTCGAGGGCATTCTGGTGGGCGCTGCTGCCTTCCTGATCATCGGCATTTTGCACCCAATCGTCGTGACGGCTGAGTATCATCTTGGCGCCCGCATCTGGCCCATCTTCCTGGTCGTGGGACTGGCATCCCTGGGGCTGAGCCTTTTTCTCTCGAATTGGGTTCTGGCCTCCATTGCGGGCGTCTTCGGCTTCGCCTGCCTGTGGACTATCCGTGAACTGCATGAGCAAGAGCAGCGGGTGGCCCGCGGTTGGTTCCCGCGCAAGCCCGATCGGGGGTGAAATTGGGTGGATGAGGATTCGGTGGCTTTCCTACCGCCGGGGCCAGATCTCGGAATTGGAGCATGAACTCATCCGCATCGCCTTTCACATCGCCGGCGAGATGACTACGGTTCTGGCGCGCCTCGCAGGCGGATGGCGGCTGGCTCGAGGGGCAGGTTGGGGACAACCACTCCTTTACGTGGCACTTGGCATGCTTTTCTACGCCGCCATCGGGAGCCCAGGCTATTTCGCCCAACGCGGCCAACGGGGCTGGACTGCAATGTTTGGAACAATTCTCGTTTTAGGCGTCATGAGCCTATGCCTGCTCAAGAAGTGATCCGGCTGGGCCTCTTCCTGCTGCTGACGGGCAGCTTTGGCTGGGCCTCGCGCGAACACCTGAGGAACCCTTCCTCCTATGGGTTCTATCGCTTCTTCGCCTTTGCCGGCATTTTCGCTCTCGTTATGTTGCAGGCCGAGAACTGGTTCATGGACCCGGCTTCCGCCCGACAAATCGCATCGTGGATGCTACTGGCCCTCTCGGCGCCGCTCGCGCTTCATAGCCTGCGTCTGCACCGGCAGCTTCGCCAGATGCCTGTGGATCGTGAAGGGCGGCCAGTTCTAATCACGTGGGGGGTTTATCGCCATCTCCGACATCCACTCTATGCCTCACTCTTCTACTTTGTTTGGGGAACCTTTCTGAAGTCGATCGATTGGGCCTCATGGGGCCTGGCTCTGCTTACAAGTCTACTGCTGCTGAAGACGGCGCAGGTTGAGGAGGCAGAAAATCGTATCCGCTTTGGCGAGGCCTATGAGATTTGGATGCGTGCTAGGAAGCGATTCATTCCCTTTGTGCTTTGAGTCTACTATGAGTAGATACGCTGATCTCGCGCTGGGAGATCGAGCGAAACGCTGGAATCGTTCCTGGGAGGGCGATCACACACTCCTGGACGGAGGTCGATCATGGCACGTGCGGCGATAGGGTTCGCGATCTACCTGTTCCTAACCCCGGTGGTTCTCTTCTGGTCCGCCGGCACAATGGCTTGGCCGGAGGGGTGGGCCTTCACTGCGCTCTGGGTGATGAGCATACTGGTGAGCCGGCTCCTCGCCTGGCGGCGTCACCCGGATCTTCTTCGTGAGCGGGCGAAAGCCTGGGGAGGAGGGGAGGAGACGGAGGCGGACAGATCCTTGGCTACGCTTGCGGCTATTTTTGCTCCCCTGGTGATGGTTGTGGTGTCCGGGCTCGATCGAAGGCTGGTGTGGGGGCCGGGGATTCCATCTGGCCTGCGGTGGGCGGCCGGGCTTGGTGTGGCTTTCGGCTATGGGATTGGCGCTTGGGCGATGGCCGTGAACCCATTCTTTTCTGCGGTTGCCCGGATACAGTCTGATCGGGATCAGCGCGTCATCACGGCCGGACCCTATCGTTGGGTACGGCACCCGGCCTACGCTGGCGGCGTGCTGGCGGCGGTGTGCATGCCACTGATGCTCGGATCTATTTGGGCGCTACTCCCTTCGGCCATCATGATCGTGATGCTTATCATCCGCTGCGTGCGTGAGGACAAGCTTCTCGCAGAGGGGTTAGAAGGCTACCGGGCGTACATGGCAAGAACGCCATATCGCCTGCTACCTCGGATTTGGTGATCGGGAGCGAGAGTCATGCGGTGTACAATGGCTGCGAAGGGAGCATGCGCATAGCCAGGAGGAATCAATGATGATGGCTTACTTGATCAGCGCCCTCGTGCTAGCCTTGCTGGCACTGATCTTTGCGCTCCAAAACACAGCTACGATTATGATCCGCTTTCTCTTCTGGTCCTTCCGGGGGTCTCTGGCGGTTGTCTTGCTGCTCGACTTGGCCCTGGGGGTGGTGATTGGGGCGCTGGCGATGCTCATCCCTCTGACGCGTGCCTACCGCGAGGCCGCCCGGTTGAAGCGCAGAATCCCAGCAGAACCCCCCGAGCCGCTGGCGCCTGCGGCCTGATCTGAGGCCTGTCCTGATCGCGCCTCACCCCCGGTGACTTATTCCCGAGGCGCACATTCCAAAATGCCTGTAGACTGAGGGTGCCCGCCAAGCAGCCGGCTTCGGCTGGCCAGCACCGGCAAGATGGAGGCTAGGATGGCTGCTACGAACGCAGGCCCAGTTCGTTGGTCATGGGTTCCAAGAGCGCTAGCGATCGCCTTTGCGCTGTTCCTTGGCGTATTCGCCCTGGATGTCTTTCAAGAAGGCTACGCCCTTGGACCGCTGCTCTTGGCATTGCTGATGCATTTGGTTCCCTCGATGCTCGTACTGCTCGCTTTGGGCGTCGCCTGGCGCTGGAGCCGCTGGGGTGGCTGGCTTTTCATTGCCCTGGGTGCCGCCTACATGGCCATCTTCTGGCATCCTGCGCGTTGGCCGGCTTACTTGATCATCTCGGGGCCGCCCATTCTCATTGGAGTGCTATTCCTGCTCTCGAGAGAGCCCGGGCAGGGTCGGCCCGATTAGGTCTTGGCCCATCCGGAAAAAATCTAGGGAGAAGGGGATGAGGGTCCGTATCTCGACCCCACGCACATAAGGGCCGCCTTCCCTCTGCCATGGGCAAGGCTCATGAGGCCGATCGACAAGGCAAGGCCAGGAACGCAAAGAGCTCCTCACCAATATCCCACGTGGCAGCGATGAAGGCGCATGGGGGGCAGGCTCCCGCGATAGGTTGATACCTCCCTGCGACCTGCCTATACTTGCTTTAGAATCTGGGCAGCCAAATTCATCCTCGCTTCCCGCGTTGAGCTAAGATGAAGGTATGCTCATGATATGGGCACGCTATCTGCTGATCTCAGCGCTTGTGGTCGCCTTCGCCTTTGGGCGGGGCCTTTCGCGGCGGGCCGCAGGCAGCCTTCGGCCGTCACAGCGAGCACGACTTGCCCGATTCAATCGGCGACTGCGCGCGCTTTTGATCCTCGCCCTCATAATGGTCTGGCTGGCTTCCCTATTTCACTTCTTGCTTGGCTTGGTGATCTTGGTTCTCTATGCGGGAGGGGAGGCGGTTTGGATCTATCGAGCATTAGAGCAGGAGGGCACGCAGCCTGGTTTGACTCGAAGGCTGCTGGTTGGATCCAGCCTGATGAGCCTGTCGTGGCTGCTGCTGATTTACCTGCTGCCGATTCTCTTCCCCCAGCTCTCGCCATCCAGCTTGCGCTGGATTGAGGCGTGATCCGGACGATCCCTATTGGAGGAATGGGGCCGCGCAGCTGTGAAGAAGGCCCATGCGCAGGGAAACCCTCTGGGGTAAGGATCCTGAGAAAGGGTGGAGCATGAGCGAACTGAATCGGTATCCGGTCCTTGTCATGTGCGGGAGGGATGAAAAGCGAAGGGATGTGATGCGTCAATTAGATCCGGATGGCCGGGTCGATATTAAGGCGCTGCTTCCTTTCAGGGGCCGTCGGGTGATCGAGTGGCAACTCGAGGCTTTGTCCGCCTCGCCGTTTGTGGAAGGACTTTACTTGCTGGGTATCCGAGAGGGGGAGATCGCCCCATCGATTCCAGCTGAGTTCTTGCCCGTGAATCGCACGGACCCCTTCGAGAAGAAGCTTGCGACGGGATTGGGTTATTTGCGCCATCAGGGGAAAGAGAACGGCCTGATCGTTGTTAGCTCATCGGATGCACCGGCGATCAGGACATCGGCCGTGAACGAATTCCTTTCCCGGCTGAGTGGGCTGCCAGACTACGACTTCGTGCTGTCTCTCGTTCCGGAGGACATTGCCGAAGCCGTCTTCCCCAAGACCCGCCGGGTGGTGGCGCGATTCAACGACTGTGCCGTGTTCCCGGGCGAGCTATACGCTTTGAGCCCTCGCGCGATCGAGATCGGGCAGGAGGTGATCCGTGAACTGCATCGCCGCCGTCGGCTCATTGACCGGCACCGGGATCGGATCTCTCTGGGGCCCATGCTTCGCCTGCTTGCACGCCATCCGGTGGTCTGGTTCCTGATTTTTAAATATCTACTCGGAAGGGCGCGGCTTGCGGATGCCGAGCGGGCTTTTGCTCTTGCCTTTGACTGCAAAGCCAAGGGCGTTATCATGCCGGATGCGACGTTTGGTATGGACATCGATCTCCCCGGCGATCTCGAAAGGCTCGAGGCCTACATGGACGAGCGCGATGGCTAGGTCGACATCGGCACGCAGACTGGGGCGAATTCTCGCTCTCCTGAAAGATGAGATGACATGGGCGTGGTCTGCCCTGGAAGTGGCGCGTGCTTTGGAGCAAAGACATGCCCCCGCGCAGGCGTCGGGGCTTTCAGCCTTCATCCATCGTGCCGCGCGGCAGGAGGCCATCCTGGCCGCCTCGCGGCTGATCTCCAGCGACCAAGAATCGGTCACCCTTCATTACCTCATGGATCACGTGCGCCACCATCCGCAGATCTTTCGGGGAGCTTCGCCCGGCGAACTCGATCGGCTTCTTGCGCGATGGGATCAGGATTGGCTCGAGTGGCGCGAGTTTGCCACACGGCTACGCGCCTATCGCGATCGTCGGCTGGCCCATTTGGATCGCAAGGCGCTGAACGAACCTGAAACATTCTCTAGCATCGAGATCAGCCTTGAAGACCTCTCAGGATTACTGGAGTTCGTCCAAGATCAGGTGGGCGCCATCTACGGGCTATATCACAGCAAAACGCTTAATTGTCAACTGCTGCGTGAGGAGATCGGACGAGCGGCGCGACGCCTTGCGGCGGATCTCCATACGCGAGACTTATGACAACCTGTTGCAGCTCGAGTCATCAGCCTTTGAGTAGATAACGATCATGCCTGGAGGAATGCTATGGAATGCAAGAAGGACAAGAATCTGGCTGACTGTCCCTGCACATACGAACCCTGTGCTCGCAAGGGACTATGCTGCGAGTGTCTGCAATATCACTTGAGTCACAACGAGCTGCCGGGCTGCGCCTTTCCGGCAGATGCGGAGCGCACCTATGACCGATCCTTCGAACACTTCGCCCGGCTGGTCCAAGCGGGGAGTCTCTAGCTGGACCTGTCCGGTCGGGCACCCAGCGGAAATACTTCCTTGAGATCTCTGGCAAGGAGAGAAACGATGGAGCAGATGGCGAAAGAACTTGCCGAGCGGGCCAGGATCCCGGAAGGTACCGCCGAGAAGGCGGTCGAAGTCCTGATGGAAATCCTCAAGGAGCGGCTGCCGGACGCGCTCTACGAGCAGATCGAGAAGGCGCTGAGTGGGGAGCTGGACATAGGAGACTTGGCCAAGCGTTTCAGCAGTCTCTTGGGCAGCTAGTTCCTTTTGGAGGCTCGTCGATATCGCGCTGAGTTCGCGCCCATGGTCTCCATGGGCGCGCTGCATGCGCCCTCCGACCCGATTGCGCGAACGAGAAGGTCAGCTCCAGCTTGCGGCCGGCGATTATGTGACCTAAAGTATGAGAAGACCCAGGTGATCTTTCGACCGGAGCAAGCAGGGAGGCTGAGCATGAAAGAGGAGATGGATGGATGCGTCAAACCGGCCGCAGGGCCATTGGTCGAAGGTGAAGCAGCGCCTGATCTTCATTCACAGGAGGAAAAAGCCATGGTGCGCGCAACCGTGGGAAAGGAAGCCCCAGATTTCGAAGCCACCGCATATCTCCCAGGGGAGGGCTTCAAGAATGTCAAGCTCTCGGACTACAAGGGCAAATGGGTCGTTGTTTGCTTCTATCCGGGGGATTTCACCTTCGTTTGACCGACGGAATTGGCGGCAGTTGCCGCCGAGTATGAGACCTTCCAATCGCTGGGCGTGGAAGTGCTCTCAATCAGCACGGATAGCCGTTTCACGCACAAGATTTGGAACGAGATCGAGCTTTCGAAGATGGTGGATGGCGGAATCCCCTTCCCAATGCTTTCCGATCAGGGCGGCCGCATCGGAAGCGTCTACGGCGTCTATGACGAGGATGCCGGCGTGGATATCCGCGGCCGCTTCCTTATCGATCCCGATGGGGTCATCCAGGCCATGGAGGTCTTGACGCCCCCTGTAGGACGCAACCCCAAAGAGCTTATCCGGCAAATCCAAGCCTTTCAGCTCGTTCGTGATTCGGGAGGAGCCGAGGCTACGCCCTCCGGCTGGTATCCCGGGGACGCCACTCTGAAGCCAGGGCCCGAGTTGGTCGGGCGTGTCTGGGAGGTCTGGAAGCCCTAGCTATTGAAGCTCGCAGGCGAGGCATATAACACGAGGCGGTCATAGGCACAATCATGCGCATAGCCATAGCCCCGGGCAGAGACAGGCTGAAAGGATGCATGAAGAAGCCGCACACATCGAGATTCACTTCTTAGCGGATTACACCATCCATGTGAGGCAGCTGGCTTCATGGATGGCCTCAGAGTGGGGGGGTGGGCATCCCGACGCTGAGCTTCGCTTCGAGCGGGAGCTCGCGCAGGCTTTGAACAGGGACCGGTTCCCCGCGGCCCTCATCGCCCTCAGCGATGGCCAGCCAGCGGGCTTGGCCATCCTCAAGCTCCGGGAGGTCGAAGGCTTGCCTGCCATGGAGCATTGGATGGGAGGGCTCTATGTAGCGCCGGCGTACCGCGGACGGGGCTTGGCGGCAGCGCTTATCCGGCATGCCGAACGTGCTGCCCGCAGGATGGGTGCCTCGAAGCTGCATCTCTACACGCGAAGCAAGCAAGCATTCTATGAGAGGTTGGGCTGGAGGCATGTCATGGTTTATCAAGTGGGTGCCCGGCCGGCCTCTATCATGGCCAGAGATCTGTAGTTATCCGCCCGGTGTGCATCCTGCAGCATAGATGGAGCTGCTCTATAATGCATCCAATATCAGCATTCTGGGAGGAGCACGATGGGCGAAAGCGTCTATAAGATCATTGAGCTGGTGGGTACGAGCGAAAAGTCTTGGGAGGACGCCGCCAGGGCGGCGATCAAGACGGCCTCGAAGTCGCTTCGAGATCTGCGGATCGCCGAAATCGTCGAGCTGGATATGCAGCTTGATGACGGTGAGGTCGTCGCCTACCGGGCGAAGGTCAAGGTCTCATTCAAGTACGAGGGCAGCGATTAGGCGAGAGAAGCCTCCTGCCCAAGAAGATCACGAATGCCTGAGACGCCATCGGACTGCAATGGCTCCGGAGGCTTGGGGCGCGCGGGCCTCGCGATAGTCGTTTAGAGCTAGGCTGGCCAAGATGCCAAGGCATGCTTGGCCGGCGTCCGGTCATGATGCTGTCCCGGCCCCCCAGCATATGTGTGGAGGTCGGGGGTAGACTCCGTTCGAGTTCGCTGGCAAATCATAGCAAGGAGAAAGGCATGGGTTCAGGAAAGCAAGATCAAGTACTGCCGCATTGGGATCTCTCCAATATCTATCCGGGGCTGGAGTCCCCCGAGTTTCAAGCGGCCTTTCAGGCTCTGGATCAGAAGATGGGGGAGCTGGACGTCTATATGGAGCAAGAGGGGATTCGCGCCGGTGAAGCGACAGCGCTGACGGCGCCGGATCTGGCGACCAAATTGCGCGGATTTCTAGAACGTGCCAATGATAGCCTGAATCTCCAGGCAACCCTTGACGCCTATATTACCGGCTTTGTGAGCACCGATAGCTTCAACACTCTCGCTAAGCGCCTGGCATCCGAGTTGGAGATGAAATCGCTGCGTTTGGAGCGATCCCTGATCTTGCTTAAAGGGTGGCTGCGAGCGGCCGTGCCAGACGAGTCTTGGCTTGACAAGGCGGCGGAATCCGACGAGCTGGTCCGGGAACATCTCTTCTTCCTGCACGAGACTTTCCGGCAGAGCCGCTACATGATGTCCGAGCCGGAGGAGACGCTGGCGTCCGAGCTAGCGCTCAGCGGAGGCAGAGCATGGGGTAAGCTGCAGCGGGTGGTCACCTCGCAGGTGACGGTTCCCTTTGAAGTGGAGGGTGAGATGCAGGAGCTCCCCATGCCCGCGTTGCAGAATATCGAAAGGTATCATCCCGATGAGGGAGTCCGGCGGGCGGCCTTCGAGGCCGAAATCGAGGCGTGGGAAGCCGTACGTGAGCCGTTGGCCGCCTGCATGAATGGCGTTAAGGGTCACGTCATAACCTTGGATAAGCGGCGCGGACGAGAGGACTCCCTGCATGCCTCGCTCGACCTTGCCCGCATCGACCGGGCCACGCTGGAGGCGATGCTGGGGGTTATGCGTGAGTCCTTCCCGATGTGGCGGCGATACTTCAAGGCCAAGGCCAAGCGTCTTGGCAAGGAGAGGCTCTCATGGTGGGACCGGGACGTGGTCCCGGTGCCGGAGGAGCGCCAGCGCCGCTTTGGCTTTGGTGAGGCGCGGCAATTCCTGGTGAGCAACTTCCGCCAATTCGACGACAAGCTCGCGGATTTCACCGAGCGGGCATTCGAGGGCGCCTGGATTGATGCGGAACCCCGGCGCGGCAAGGTAGGGGGCGCCTTTTGCATGCGGGTGCCGGCGGTGGAGGAATCACGGATCCTCTGCAATTTCGATGGCTCGCTGGACCAAGTTTCAACCATCGCCCATGAACTGGGACATGCTTTCCACAACGAATGCCTCCGGGGATTGACGATGCTTCAACGCCAGACGCCGATGACGCTGGCCGAAACGGCCTCCATTTTCAATGAGACGATTGTGGTTGAGGCCATGCTGGCCACAGCCGAATCGCGGGAGGAGGAATGGGCGATCCTGGAGACCTTTCTAAGTGGCGCCTCGCAGGTCATCGTGGATATATATTCCCGCTTCCTGTTTGAGCAGGAAGTTTTCGAGCGCAGGGAGGGCTCTGAGCTTTCCGCCGACGATTTTTGCGAGATCATGCTCCGGGCGCAGAAGGAGACCTACGGCGGGGGCCTCAACCCCGAGCATCTCCATCCCTACATGTGGGCCTGGAAGCCGCATTATTACAGTGTCAACCGCTCCTACTACAACTATCCATACGCCTTTGGATTGCTGTTCGGGCTGGGTCTATACGCTGAGTACCGCGAGCGCGGCCAGGAATTCATTCGGGACTACGTAGCACTGCTGCGGAGCACCGGCATGGGTATGGCTGCGGACCTAGCAGGCCGCTTTGGGATCGACTTGCGGGCGAAGGACTTCTGGCGCAAGAGCATGGATTTCATCGCCGGACGAGTCGAGCGGTACTGCGAAATGGTCGCTTGAGGAACGCGTCCATGGGCAACTCAGGGAACGTGGATGCACTGAGGCGTGCTGGCGGGCGCGGGCTCGCGCAGATCCGCGCCCTGCGGGCCGAGATGGGCTATCTACGCACTGCCGAGGGCTCCGTGCTCCTCTCACAAGGGGATACCCGCCTGCTCTGCGCCGCGACCATAGAGCGAAGCGTGCCCCCATGGATGCAGGCTCAGGGCATCCCTGGGGGATGGATCACGGCGGAGTATGCCATGTTGCCGCGGGCCACGCACCAAAGGACGCCCCGTGAAGTTTACCGTCCAAAGGCGCGCTCCCAAGAGATCCGGCGGCTCATCGGTCGCAGCTTGCGGGCGGCCTTCCGGCTAGAGCTGCTGCCGCCCGTCACTTGCATCGTGGACTGTGATGTCATCCAGGCGGATGGCGGAACGCGCACGGCGGCGGTCACAGGTGGATATCTGGCCTTGCTACAGGCGCTGCACCCACTGTCTATGGAAGGAGACCTTCCGGCCAGCGCCCTGCTGCCCGCGGTTGCTGCGATCAGTGTTGGGGTGGTGTCAGGACAACCGCTCGTTGACTTAGACTATGCAGAGGATTCGCAGGCTGCGGCGGATGTGAACGTGGTGATGAACGCCGCCGGGGCCTTCATCGAGGTGCAGGGCACTGCCGAACGAGGGCCTCTGCCTAAGGCTCTGTTTCTCGAACTCCTGGCGCAAGCAGAAGGCGCCATTAGGACGTTGATCGAGTTTCAGCGCCAGACACTCGAGGATTGCGGGATAACGCTGACGGATGGTGTGTGGCTGGGCTGATATCCGCAGTTAATGGCGAGCAGCATTAAGCAAGAAACGGGCTGCCCGGCACGGGCAGCCCGTTCTGATCGGTGTATCGGGCTTAGAATTCTTCTTCTAGGTATTCTTCGTCGAAATCAAGCTCCTCGTCCTCCTCAAAGGCCCAATCGAGTTCGATTGGGGAGGTCTCTACGACCTCAAGGTAGGCCCCGCAGCTTGGGCATGTCACACGCTGGCCAAGCTTGGGGGCCTTTCCCAGACCTACTTCCGCGTCGCATTCTGGACAGAAACCCCTCGCCATCTTCCATACCTCCTTCGCGGGGTTTGGACTGTTCGCAGTGTACGGAAGATGCATTCAAGAGGTGTATAGAAAATGTGCAAGAGCTGTTACATCAGGGTCATAATTAGGCCAAAGATGTCTCAATCGTTGGGTGGTTCGAAGAGATATCCGACGCCAGGGACAGTGTGGATAAATTGGGGGTGGGCGGTGTCCGGTTCGATCTTGGCCCGCAGCCGGCTCACCAGGCCGCGGACAAGCTCTTTGCTGCCGGCCTCTCCATAGCCCCAGACTCGGTCGACGATGGTTTCGGTGGGCAGCACGTGACCGGGGTAGGACATGAGCAGGTGCAGCAGCCGGAACTCCAATGGGGTCAGGCGGACCGGAGGCCCCTCATCCCTTTGGACCGTGTGGTTGGCGGGGTTTAGACGCACCCGGCCAATTTCCAGAGTGGGAAGCGCCCATGCCACCGGGCTTCGTACTCTACGAAGCAATGCGGCGATGTATGCGCAAAGCAGGTTGGGATCGACTGGACTCCGGAGCACAAGATCCGCTCCGGCTCGCAGCAGCGCGGCCATGTCGCGGTCCCTCAGGTCCTCCCCGATAGCGAGTAGTGGAGCCTGGAAGCTGGACCGCAGTATCTGGATGACTGAGACGGCGGTGTGAACTTCCTCGAGCGAAAGGAGGATCAAATCCGGATGCTCGTTTTCCTCCAATTCATCGAGGCTGGGCGCGGCCGAGCGGAACCGAAGCCGCAGCCCGGCCTTGCGGGCCACATAGGCCAGGAAGTCTGCCATGGCGCTATCCGAGGAGAGGATCCAAGCCTGCATGGGCCGCCTCCAAAGAATCCAGGATCGTTCGCCTAAGGGATAGAGGTTGGGAGCAATGCTTGGCGCAAGAATTGGATGCCGAGGTACATCATGAAGGACCCCGTGAGAAGGATCAGGCCCCGGTAGCGGGACTGCGTGAGCCAAGAGCTGCCAGCATGTGCGGTCACCGAGAGTAACGTGTTCCACCCGAAGTCGGCACCGATGTGGCCGACGAAGAAAGCACCCATGGCCCAGATCCCGGCCGCTCGTGCCTGGGCGATGTAGGCGGCGGCCACGGTGACCCACCACGCGTACCAATAAGGATTCGAGATGGTGGTTGCCAGGCCGAGCAAGGATAGGGAGGCCGCATTGCGGCGGGGGGTGTCCTGTTCTGGAGTGGGCAGCCGCATGCGGTTGCGCCCAGCGGCCAGCACGTAGCTAGATCCCATGCCGAGAAGCATAAGGCCACCCGCGGAGCCGATGGCCCGCTGGATGAATGGGGTTGCCATGCCTGAGGCCAATCCAAGGCTAATCAGCACAAGCATGGCGAACTCCAGGAGGCTATGCCCGGCCGAGACCAGCGGGCCAACCCGCCATCCCTGGCACGGCGCCTCGGTGATGACCGCCGCCGACACAGGTCCAGGGGAGACGACAGCGCCCAGCGACATTAGGAATGAGAAACCCAAAACGGCTAAGAAGCCATGCGTCGGCACCGGAAGTCTCTCGCTTCAAGGAGACCATTGTAGCCCGAAAATGCCCGAGTGGAAGGCATGATCCCGGATAGCCAGACGTTGAAAGAGAGGTCTCGGCGGGGTTCCATTCCAACGCCGTCGCTGGCGGGGGGAACGGCAGGGATCAGGTTTTGACGAAGCGGCTCAAGTCTGGGAGGATCAGGTTCTCGGTTACGCCGCGCTGAAGCGCGCCACGATTGGCGGCTTCGAAATTCCGGTGGACTTCACGCAATGCGCGAACCTGCCACGCAGGTGGGTCCTGGGAGAACACCGCCAGGCTTAGCGTATAGGCGCCCGGGATGAGCAGGAGCGTCTCGCCGGTCTCGGTCTTGGTGGCGAACATCCTGCCATCGGAGGATGCTTCTGGGCCGACCCCGAAGGTGCCCAGCAGCCCCATGGCATCCTCGGCGGCCGGGGGCATCCTGCCATGTACGAAGATGCGGGCGCGGGTCTTGATGTCGTATAGGCCAACGCTGTAACAGGTGGCCTCGTTGAGCTGGAGCAGGAAGCGAGTCTTGCCTTCTTCCAGGACCACCTGCCAGCGGTCGCTGTCGGGATAGGTCTGACGCAGGCGGAGTGCGACCTCTCGCTGCTCCATATAGTGCCGGTAGATGGCTCGGTACTGGGAAGCGTTGATGCGCCCTTGCTGGAAATCCTGCTCGAGACGGGCGATCTTTTGATCCAGAATCTCCAGCCGGCGTTTGAGTTCCGGATCGTCGATTTGGTCGAGGCTGATCTCGTCGCTTGGAGGCAGAGCCGGGGCAGGTGCAACGGCAGGTTCTGCGGCCTGGGGTTGTTTGGATGCGGGCACCTCCGCTTCGGGCACGGCCTCTGCAGGGGTCTCTTCCTTCAGGAAGGGTGCAGCTTGGATGCCGCCGAGCTCATCGATTTTGCGCTGCTGTTCGCGCAGCAACTCGCGTACGGCCCGAAGCTGGCCGGCACTGATCATCCCATCGCAGAAGGCGAGCGCGGCCGAGTAGAAGCGCTCCTGGGCACGCTCAAGTCTCTCCAGGGCTTCCAAGTATTCTGAATCACGACTCGCCGAGGGTCCGGCGTTCGAGCGCTTTGCAGGCATATCAGTCTGCTGCTCACGCGTTCGCGCCTCGGCGGAAGCTCTAAGATCTCCCACCATACACCTGCATCATAACATGCCGCTCATCCAGCTTGGCACGGGAAAGATGTACCATCCCCTGCAAGCTCCCAATGTCCATTGTTCATCAGGGTATACTTGGCCCGTTCAGAACCATGCAACTCCTGTGCCGTCTGAGGGTATTTTACTCGTGAGGTGATCG
Organism: uncultured Anaerolineaceae bacterium; assembly: GCA_964591485.1. Taxonomy (GTDB): domain Bacteria; phylum Chloroflexota; class Anaerolineae; order Anaerolineales; family E44-bin32; genus E44-bin32. The sequence goes on from CAZQDE010000023.1 coordinate 17,084, forward strand.
AGGAGCCGCCATGCGAATACGACCCCTTTCTGCTCTTATGCTGGCCATTTCGCTCTCGCTCTGGGGCTGCAGCCAAGGACAGGAGACCTCGAGCCCCATGCGATCGCCCGAGCAGGTGCTGCAGACCGCCCAGGCTCGCGCCGAGGCCACGCGTCAGGCCACCTTCCAGACTCCGCCGCCCACACCGATTACGCCCTCACCGACTGTGACGCCGCAACCGCCCACGCCAACGCTTACCCCCACGCCTGGAGATGTCCTTGCAGTCCCTAGCTACAATGCCATCCTCCGCGCCGGGCCCGATGAAACCTACGGGCGTGTGGACCTCTTTCTCGTAGGTCAGCAGGCACTCGTGGTAGGCCGATATGAGAACATAGTGTCAGGAACCTGGTGGTTGCTTGAGCGCCAAGGGGAAGGGCAGGATGGATGGGTGTGGGGTGGCGCGGTTACGCTCCAAGGCGACCCTTCTTCCATCCCTGAGTTGCCGCTCCCTCCGCGATAAATGCTCAACATAAGTTAAAGCGGCGGTCCCATCGCAGAACCGCCGCTGCGTTCTTCACGAGTGCATGATCGCCGCTCAGCCGAATTGAATGTCTTGCGCGAGGGGAAGCTCCTCGGACCAGCTGATGGCATTCATCCATCGGCGCATATGGGCCTTCCAGGCGTCTGGCCCTGACTCGCGCCCGGCCCAGTTTCCTTCTTGCCCCCGAACGCGCCCCTGGTTTCTGCCGCAGAAGTGCCCATGTTGACATTAGCGATGCCGCAATCCGATCCTCGCTGCGACAGGAAGGCTTCTGCATTGCGGAGACTCTCGGTGAAGATGGCGCTGGAAAGGCCTTGGGGAATGTCGTGTTGGGGGCGGATGGCCTCGATGAGGCCATCATAAGCGAGAACGTACGGGCGCAAATCGCAAGGATTGGGGGGCAGGGGCTTGGTAAAGAAGGGAGAAGAGAAATCTGACTGCGCGCAGAAGGCCACGCAGCCAGATTTCATGGGTTAGCGGTGATGCAGGTGCTGTGCGGCGATGAAAGACAAGCCATGCTTGGTAAGAGCCTGCGCGGTGTTGTTTACCGCCTCCCACTTGTCGATGAAATTCAGCGTCAGCGCGTCCCAATCCCCTGATTCGATGATGTCCTGTTTATCACGGAAATACTCCAGGATGTCGGAAGGATGCTCGCGCTGGGAGTCGATCTCTGGCTCGCCACCCTCGTGCTTGGCAGAGATGTTTGCAACGTGATCGGCGATCTGGATAAGCTCATCGCGGCGGTTATAGGGCTGGCGAACGATTCCCTTGATGGTCTCGGTGATATGGTGTTCAAAGCGCACAACATCTTCGAATCCTAGATCGCGCCGGAATTGGGCTGTGAGCTCCATAGTGCGGTTGTTAATGGAATTGCTCCAGTTAAAACCAATCAGGGGCGAAGTGCCATCCTCACGACTGAAGAGCTTGGCGCCGATCAACGTCCATAGGGCTGCGTAGGGGTTGTCATTACCCATGAAGACCGAGATCTTGAATTCGATATCGACGCCCAGGCGGTGCAGCAGGTAGCCCAGCAGCACCGTGCCGGGGTTGACGTTCAAGACCTGACGGACTCCGTATTCAGTGTAGTAATAGAGGAATTCATCCAGCCATTTCAAGGCGTAGTCGTTTGGCTGCCCCACACCGCCGAAGTAGCCGGTGATGGTTTCCGGCCCGCCCAGATGGATGTTTGATCCATCTGTCCCCTTGGTGTCCAGCGTCTCGACCCAGCTGGCCCCGATGATCTGCATCGCAGCCGCCATCGCCGGTAAATCGCCGTCTTCTTCCTGTTCCTTCATCTTGCGCACGCGGATGAAGCGCCCCGGCATCAATTTCTTCTCAGCGATCGAGCGCTTTGCGATCTCGATCACCCAGGGGAAATACTGGCAGGCGCTGATCTCGAGCGTGACAGCGAAAGGTTCTTTGAAATTCTTGCCAGCTGCCGCGTCGCTGAGGATCTTCCGGCGGTAATCGGCCACCGAGATGAAGGCATTCTGCTCACGTTTCTCGATCAGCCAATCGAGATCCCCTAGATATTTGGGCCGTCGCTGCTGGATCCTCTCTCGCAGCACCTCGGGCCTGGAGGCCGCCTCGGCCTTGGCGTTGATCTCGGCCGGGGTCCCATATTTCGCCACCACTCCCAAGAATTCCTGGATGACCTCCATTTGTGGGTCCAGCAGGACCCGGTTGATATCTTCCAGACGGGAGGTGGGGATTTCTAGGAGTCCTTGAAGGCTGGTGTTCATGCCGTCTCTCCTTTTTTCCATGAGGGACCGCTGCTCATGTCTCGGCGTCCAGCATGCCCAGGAGCTCTTCGTACTCCTCGTCGGACATGCCAAACCAGTTCTCCGGCTGGGGGAAGGCCTTCTCTTGGACCTCCTGGACATACTGTTTGAGGCCGCTGAGGATCAGGCTTCCTGCGTCTGCGAAGACCTTCGCCATCTTGGGCTTGAACTTGGGATAGAGGCCGAACATGTCATGGTAGATGAGAAGCTGGCCATGTGCATGCGGGCCAGAGCCCAGGCTGATGTTGAAGCAGGTCTCCATGCGTTCCGTGATGAGCTTGCTCAGCCGGTCGGGTATCATCTCGAAAAGGATGGCGAAGACGCCAGCCTCCTCGAGAATCTTGGCATCCTCAAGGATGCGCTCCGCCTGCGCCGCCCCGCGGCCCTGGACCCGGAAACCCCCGAGTGCGCTCACGCTCTGGGGGGTCAGCCCCAAATGCCCCATGACCGGGATGCCCGCCGCTGCGATGCCTCGAATGCGGTCGATCATCTCCCGGCCGCCTTCCAGCTTGATGGCGTCGCAGCCCGCCTCGGCCATGAAGCGCCCAGCACTGCGGATGGCGGTCTCAACGCTGGGCTGGTAACTCATGTAGGGCATATCTCCGACGAGAAAGGCGCTGGGCGAGCCCCGGCGGACGGCCTGCGCATGGCGGATCATGTCGTCCATCGTGACCGGCAGCGTGGTGTCGTAACCGAGCATGGTCATGCCCAGGCTGTCGCCCACCAGGATGATATCCACGCCGGCCTGCTCCTGGAAGTATGCGGTCGGATAGTCGTAACATGTTAGCATTGTAATGGGTGTGCCCTCCTCGACCTTCTTGAAGAGCGTCCGGAGGGTGACCTTCTTGCGTTCGCTCATGCGAAGCCTCCTTCGATCGTCTGTCCCAGCGGCTGCCCAGGTATCGCTGACCTGGGCGCTCAGGGGCACGCGTCGATAGCTGAGCTCGGCGCCCCCTCTGGCGTCAAGCCCAGCTTGAGTCTAGGGCAACTCGCGGGGCGCCACAAGTTACGTAATTCTCAACTGGCGTGGACGTTCCCCATAATGGGTGACCATGGCAGGGATGAGCCCTGGGGGCGCCGCCGGCCGAAGCTGAGCGGCAGGCGATTACGTCTCTGGGGGCTCGGAGGAGGACGGTCCCGATACGATGCGGGTGCCACGCGTGCCCCCGATAAGCACATCTAACAGTGCGTCCGGCTCTTCAGCGGAAAAAATGCGGACTTCGGCTCCTGGGAGCCGTTCTGCGAGATCGAGCGAGATCTCGACCTTCGAAGCCATACCGCCGGTGACGTCAGCGCCCGGAGGCGCGTCGAAGTGCATGGCGGTGAAATCCCGCCGTGTGAGTATTTCGTAGATCTCGGCTGGTCGGCTGCCTGGCCGTAGGACACCTAAGGCGCTCCCAGCCAGCAGCACTCGGCGTGGACGGAGCCTCCCCGCCAGGTATGCGAATACCTGCTCAGTGGAGACAATCACCGCCCCCCACTCATCATCGAACACGACATCCCCCATCGTTATAGGCAGCAACCCAGATTCGAGCGACCGCTGGATCGGCGCATGGGCCATGGAAATCAGCCTGCCACCTTCTGCCAGCGCAGAGACGGAGGGCGGGTAAGAGATCGCAGGCAGGCCTTCCCGCCAGAGGGCTTTCAGGACCAGCATATGAAGGCGGTGTGCGGCGCGCCAGATTTCGGCGTACTCCCCCCAAGCTCCCAGGGTTGGTTTGTCTTGGTGAACGCCCAGCCGGGCGGCGGCGGCATGGCCGAAAGAACCTGAGCCATGGCCGATAAGCATCGTCAGGGGCTGCCGTTCCAGCGCGCGGCGGAGCTCCTGCGCCAGACGCGCGATTGTCTCGGGGCGCGGGGTTTCGGGCTCATCCTTCTGGGTGATCAGCGACCCGCCAAGTTTGAGGAAGATGAGATTATCCGGCGATGGTGGCATGTCGTACCCATTCTGCGCCATGGTCAAGAAGGGCGGCTTCAACCAGGGAGGCGGATTCCGGCAGCGTCAGGGCGACCATGATGCCCCCCTGTCCAGCACCGGAGAGCTTGGCGCCCAGGGCTCCCGCTTGGCGCGCCGCGTCGGTAAGGCGCTCAAGCTCTGGCAGGCTTACGCCCAGAGATTCCAGCAGCGATTGATTGGCATCCATCAGGCTTCCAATGCGCGCCAGTTCGCCTGCTTGCAGCGCTTCCAAGGCATCTCGGCTGATTTCTCCAATGGCATCGAAGAGGCGTTCGTATGTATCAGAATCCCGCTCCCATCGCTGGCGCAGGCCAAGCACGGCCTCGGATGTGGGCGTTGTGATCCCACTGTGGCCAAGAACCAGATGCAAAGATCTTCCCGGCCGGAACCTTCGCGGTATCTGGCCGCGAACGAAGTAGATGGGATTCTCCCAGGCGATGACCGTATTGTCGATGCCTGAGGGAGTCCCGTGATGCAAGCGCTCAACCTCGTATGCCAGATTGGATATCTGCTCGATTGTGAGGGCTTTGTCGAAATGCAGTGAGAGCCCTCGCAGGAGAGCCACCGTGATGGCGGCGCTGGAGCCCAGGCCGGCAGCCACGGGAATGCTGGACTCGATCGTGATTTCCAGGCCTTGATGCTCCGGCGCCCCGATTGTGTCCATTGCAAGCTGGATGGCCTTTGCGAGCGGGTCCTCAGCAGGAGCCTCCTCGAGGCGGTATTCATTTCCCAGATCGACCGCACGGATCAAAATCCCCTGCCGGCCGACATGCGGGGCGTCGGCCAGGCGCGCGGTGGCTGAGAGGCCCTGCAAAGGAGCGGCAATGGCCGGGCGTCCATAGACGACGGCATGTTCGCCGAAAAGGATCAGCTTGGCACAAGCCTGAGCTTCGGTCATCTCCCAAGATAGAGGATGGCGACGACGCTTGCTCCCCAAAGGAGGACGGTGAGCATGAGTGGCCTGTCGGTCAGGGCCAGTTCTTCGGGCGCGCCGCCGGCTCCCTCGACATGAATGAGGTAGAGGTAGCGGAAGATCCCGTAGATGACGAAGGGGATGGTAAGCATCATGGCGTGGTTGGCCGGCAAGTTCTCGGCAGAGAAGGTATAGAGCGAGTAGGCCACGATGGTCGTGCTGGAAACGATGGCCAGAAGCTGGTCTACAAACGAGACGGTGTAGCCCTCCAAGACCCGCCGGTGAGCGTTGGCATTCTCGGCAAGCAGGATCATTTCAGCCCGGCGCTTTCCCAGTCCCATGAAGAGCGCCAGCAATGTCACGCAAACATACATCCAGGGCGAAAAGCGTTGCACTGTGATGAGCGCCACACCAGCGCCCACGCGCAGCACAAAGAAGCTGGCCAGAGTGAGCACATCGATGATGGCGTAGTGCTTGAGAAAGAGCGAATAGAACAGGTTTAGCACCATATAGCCGAGCAGGATGACCCCAAAAGAGGTCGCGAGGCTGAAACCCAGGAGCGTTGCCAATAGGAAGAAGACCACGGCTGCCACCGCGGCGACGTTCTTGGGGAGCCTTCCCGAAGCAATGGGTCGGCTGCGTTTCCGGGGATGCTGCCGGTCTTGCTCCAAATCGGCGAGGTCGTTCATCAGATAGACCGCCCCCGCGCCCAGACAAAGCAGCAGGAAGCCCGCCAGCGTCTTCATGAACGGTTGGGGTTGGAAGAGCTGTTGATCGAAGACCAGCGCGGCGAAGATGATGCCGTTCTTGATCCATTGCTTTGGCCGCATGGCCTGCAGCAGAGCTTTCATCATGCCGGGCATGATAACAGCGACCTCCTGGGTGGGCAAGCCAGGCGGATGCATGCGGCATGCCATGCTGGAGGTTAGCGTGTACAATCTCATCCGTGCCTGGCAAGAGAAGGGCGGATTTGTTACTCGTGGAACGGGGGCTGGCCGAAAGCCGCGCCCAGGCTCAGCGTTTGATCATGGCTGGGCAAGTGCGGGCCGGCGGGGAGATCATCCACAAGCCCTCGGATCTGGTGGAAACGAGCACCAGCCTCGAAGTCCGTGGCGGTCCTCGCTTTGTTTCGCGTGGGGGCGAAAAGCTTGCCGCGGCGCTAGCCGCCTTCCAGCCGGCCGTCGCTGGGGCGGTATGCGCCGATGTGGGTGCCTCCACCGGGGGATTCACCGACTGCCTGCTCCAGTATGGTGCCGCCAAGGTCTATGCCATCGACGTGGGCAAAGGCCAGTTGCATTGGCGGCTTCGGAAGGACCCGCGGGTCGTAGTCATGGAGGGCGTGAACGCCCGCTACCTGGCCGGGCTTCCGGAACCTGTCCAGATCGTGACAGTGGATGCAGCCTTCATCTCCCTGCGGTTGCTGCTGCCCAGGATTGTGTCCTGGTTGGAGCCCCATGCAGAGGTGATTGCCCTCGTGAAGCCGCAGTTCGAGGTGGGGCGGCAGTCGGTTGGCAAGGGGGGCGTCGTACGGGATGCCGGCCTGCATCGAGAGGCCGTCGTGAGCGTGGCGCAAGCGGCGCGGAAGCTGGCGCTGGGGCCTGTGGGGCTGATCCGCTCGCCGATCACGGGCCCGAAGGGCAATATCGAGTTCCTGTTGCACCTCCGTCTCGGGGATCCCTGCATCGACATGAATGAACTAATCGGGGACATCTTCCCACCGGCTGAAGAATAACGCTGTCTTGGGTATACTTGGCCCGTCATGCAACCCGTCATCGAGCTTGAGTTCCGCCTAAAAACATGGCGCCAATCGGCGGCCTGGAAGCTTGCCCGCCCGGCTGGCTCTGCAGAGGTTTGGTCTTGAAGAGCAGGCGATCACGCACTCTGACTGGGGTCTTTCTGGGATTCCTCATCAGCGCCGTTGCTCTGGCGCTCTTGCTGCGCTGGTCGGGGTGGGGGCCGCTCTGGGCCACGCTCCGGCAAGTCGACCTGCGATACTTGCTGGCGGGGGCTCTGGTCTTCCTGGCTTCGATGCTGGCCAGGGCACGAGCATGGCAGCTCATCCTGAAGAAGGAATTCGGCATCTGGCGGGTGCTCGCGGCGCTGAACGAGGGCTACCTGCTCAATAACATTCTGCCATGGCGGATGGGCGAGTTGGGCAGAGCGATACTGTTGGGGCGTCGGCCCGGCGGATCGGTTATGAGAGTGCTCTCATCAATCTTGGTTGAGAGGCTCTATGATGTCTTCCTGGCCTTGAGCCTTCTGATCGCATTGTTGCCTGAAGCGGCGGGCCTTCCAAGCGCCCTCCGCAGTGCTGCGATGGTGACACTCTTGCTGGCGGGGAGCGCCACGGTTATCTACGTCATCCTGCGGAACCCCACCTGGTTGCGGGACCTAATCGGGCGGCTGCCAGGCACAGGCTGGGAACCACGCTGGCAGCGTCTGCGGGAAGGGCTGACGGCGCTTTCCGACCGCCGGCTCTTTCTGGGCAGCCTGCTCTGGCTGGTGGTCAGCTGGGCTCTGGCGGGTTTGGAATATTGGCTTGTGCTGCGCTCCATCATTCCCGGCGCCCAATTGCGCTGGGCCTATTTCATGCTTACGGTCACACTACTGGGTGTAGCCGTGCCCTCCTCCCCCGGCTACCTTGGAGTCTTCGAGGCCGCTGGCGTGCTGGCGCTATCTGTCTTCGCGGTCCCCCAGGCGCAAGCGCTTGCTGCGACTTTGCTTCTGCATGGGATGGTCTACCTTGCCAGCACCACCTTTGGCTTGATCGCCCTGAGCAGTGAGGGGGCGACAGTCACAGGCCTATACGCCGAGATACAATCCTGGCTGGCCTCCCCCGAAGGGGATCAGGCGGTGTGAATGCGGATCCTCAATAGCCTCTACTATTACCGGCCGCACTATTCCGGCCTGACGGTTTACACAGAAAGGCTCGCCAGAGGTTTGGCACGGCGGGGCCATCAGGTCACGGTGCTCACCTCGCGCTATGATCGCAGCCTGCCGGGGCTGGAGCGGCTGGATGGAGTGCAAGTATACCGTCTCCCGGTGGCGCTGCGGGTCAGTAAAGGCCCGATCATGCCAACTCTGCCGTTTTGGGCGGGACGGATGATTCCGCGACATGACATCGTTCACCTGCATGTACCCCAGCTCGACGCGGCCCACGTGGCGCTCATGGCGAAGGCGATGGGGAAGCCGGTCGTACTCACCTATCATTGTGATCTTCGCCTGCCGTCATCGATCTTGAACCGGGTGGCCAACCTGCTCTCGTCTTGGGCCAACCGCGTTTCCGTTGCAGCTGCGGACGTGGTGGTTGCTAATGCCATGGACTACGCCGAAGCCTCCACAACACTACGGCGCCATCTCGACAAGGTCGTAGTCATCCCGCCGCCCATCGAACTCCCGGCCGTTTCTGGGGAACGGGTGCAAGGATTGCGCGAACGGTTGGGGCTCACGGGCAAGGGTCCGCTTATTGGCATGGCCGCCCGCCTTGCGACAGAAAAGGGGGCAGAGTTTCTGGCTCAGGCGCTGCCCAGGATCTTAGAGCGGTACCCTGAAGCATGTGTGCTATATGTGGGCCAATATGAGGACGTTCTAGGGGAGCAGGATTACGGCCGCAGAATTGCCCCCCTGATCCAAGCTCTGGGCGATCATTGGAGGTTCCTGGGCATCCTCGATCCGGATGATCTGGCAGCCTTCTTTGCAGCCTGTGATGTGACCGTCCTTCCCAGTCTAAACAGCACGGAAAGCTTCGGGATGGTGCAGGTCGAGTCGATGCTCTGCGGGACCCCGGTTGTTGCCAGCGATCTGCCGGGTGTGCGCTACCCGACACAAGCGACGGGCATGGGCCTGACGGTGCCGCCAGCGGATGCGGAAGAACTTGCTGAGGGGGTCCTTACGGTGCTCTCAGAGCCAGCCCGCTTCAGCCGGCCGCGGGAGGACATCCGGGCCCATTTCGGCACGGAGGCCGTCGCGGACCGCTATGAGAAGCTCTTTGAAGAAATCCTGAAAGGCAAAGCCTGAGATACACCATGGCCGAGAAAGATTTTCTATGGATGCACCTGCGCGCCTTGCCATACTTCCGGGCGCTGCTGCGCTCGATCGAGGCACGCTTCTACCAGGAACTGGACTTGCCGTCGCCAATCCTCGACCTCGGCTGCGGGGATGGGCATTTTGCCTCTGTGGCACTCGAACAGCCGGTGGATATCGGCGTTGATCCCGATCAAGCTTCCCTGCGGGAGGCGCAAGCCAGAGGCTGCTATCGAACCCTGGTCCGCGCGGATGGCGCCCGGCTGCCACTGCCAGACGCCGTGATTGGCTCGGCATTCAGCAACTCCGTGTTGGAGCATATTCCGCATCTAGAAGAGGTGCTCGCCGAACTCGGACGGGTGCTCAAACCGGGCGCACCGCTGGTCTTCACGGTCCCGAATCCAGGCTACCGGCATGATCTGAGCCTGCCGGCCTGGCTTCAGCGGATCGGGCTCCCTGGCCTGGCGCAGGCCTATGCAGATTGGTTCATGCGCATGTCCCGCACGATTCACCTCTATGAGGAGAAGGGCTGGGAGGCGCGGCTGGACCATGCCGGCTTCGAGATTGAGACCACTTTCCGCTACTTCTCGCCGGCAGCGCTGCATGCACTGGAATGGGGACATTACTTTGGCTCGCCCTGTCTCTTACCGCGTGCTCTCAGCGGGCGGTGGATCCTGGCACCCTATCGATGGAATCTCTGGTTGACGGAAGCCCTCGTGCGACGTTACTATGAGGAACCTCCCGTGGAGCAAGGGACTTATAGCTTTTACCTGGCCCGCAAGAGATGAGCGATACAGATCCGCACGACCGTCAGCGAACCTTCGACACCCCCGCCGTGGCCGAGCCCACTATCTGGGACTGGGTGAAATCCTGGCTGCGCGGCCGGCCGCTGCCCCTGCCGGGGCCGGCGGAAGAGGCCGCGCCTGCTGAGTCTGATACTGAAATGGAGCCCGGCCCGGCAGAATTTCAGGTCCCACCTGGGATCGGCGCGAGAAGGCCGCGCTTCCGCGCGGCCCAGTTGCGGCTTCCGATGGCGCTCTTCCTCGCGTTCACGGCCCAATTGGGCTTGGAGCGGAGGCTGGGCAGCGCGGGCTGGAGCCTGCTGCTCTACTTGGCGGCTGCCGCACTCGTGGCCTGGGCAATGTGGGAGCAGGACTTTGAGCTCCCGGGGCCGCTGGTGCGCCCGTCGGCGATTGGGCCCTTCACCTACCGCCCGGCGTTCCTGGCGCTGGCTGTGGTCACCTTCGGATTAACCTACCTGACCTCGGGAGACAACCTCTTCGACGGCATCACCGTCACGCTGTGGTTTGTGTCGATTGTGGCGATCCTGTATGCCTTTTGGGAGGGGGAACTTCCTCACCGGGCGATGTGGCGAAAGGTGCGCGCGCTGCGCTGGGGCGCGGCCTGGCGGCTGGAGATTTCGACCTGGACATGGCTGGTTCTGGCGGTCTTGGCGGTGAGCACGTACTTGCGCGTCGCCCGGCTGGCAGAGGTGCCGCCGGAGATGGTAAGCGACCACGCCGAGAAGCTCCTGGACGTGGTCGATGTCCTCAACGGCACCCGCAGGATCTTCTTCCCCCGCAATACGGGGCGGGAGGCGCTGCAGTTCTACATGGCCGCGGCCACGGCCAAATGGCTGGGCACGGGCATATCCCATCTGACGCTTAAGATTGGCACCGTTGCGGCGGGGCTCATCACTCTGCCCTTCATTTACCTGCTGGGCCGCGAAATCGCTGGCCGGGAGACAGGGCTGGCGGCGATGGCCCTGGCCGGCATAGGATACTGGCCGAATGTCATCAGCCGGGTGGGGCTTCGCTTTCCGCTGTATCCGCTTTTCGTAGCGCCAGCCTTCTACCTGCTTGTGCGGGGGCTCCGCCGCGGTGAACGAAATACGCTGCTGCTCTGCGGCTTGACCGTGGGTGCAGGGCTGCATGGCTATTCGCCGACCCGCGTGCTGCCGCTGGTGATTGCCTTCGGCGCGGCGCTATGGCTGATGCATGGCCCTTCCAAGGGCCGCAGGCTGCAAGTTCTGACCTGGCTGGTGACCGCCGGCTTGGTGGGGCTGGTTGTCCTGGCCCCGCTCTTGCGCATAGCCATCGATAACCCGGAATTGGTCAACTATCGTATGGCCACGCGGATGGGGAGTGCCGAGCGGCCGCTTCCCGGGCCGGCCTGGCAGATCTTCCTCAAGAATGCGGCCAAGGCACTGGCTATGTTCGCCTGGGACAACGGGGAGGTCTGGGTCAATTCAATCCCGCACCGACCGGCTTTGGATTGGATCACCGGTGGGCTCTTCCACATGGGGTTGGTCCTGCTGGCAGTGCGCTACGCGCGCAAGCGCCGATGGGAAGACCTCTTTCTCGTGCTTTCCATCCCATTGCTGCAACTGCCCTCGACGCTCTCTCTGGCTTTTCCATCGGAGAACCCGGCCACGAACCGGGCCGCCGGTGCCATCGTGCCGGTATTCCTGGCGGCCGGTCTTGCCATGGCTAGTATTCCATCCTGGGCCCGGAAGAGCGTGACGGGACCCAGATCTCGTCTCTACGGCGGTGCGTTGGCCCTGGCGATCTTTGCACTGGCGGCACGAGCGAATTACCGGCTGGTGTTTGTGGAGTATCAGAATCTCTACCGCCTTTCTGCCTGGAATACCAGCGACGCAGGTGCCGTGATCCGGGGTTTCGCGACCTCCATAGGCAGCTTCGATACCGCTCATGTCGTGGCCTACCCCCATTGGATGGACACTCGCCTTGTGGCGATGAATGCCGGTGTCCCAACCCGCGATTATGCCATCTCGTCCGACCAATTTGGCGCGCTGCATGAGGAGACTCGGCCGCAATTGCTCTTGCTCCATCCTGAGGATTTGGATTCGCTGGCCGCGCTGCGAGATCTCTTCCCGCAGGGTTACGCAACCCGCTGGGCCAGCAGGCTGCCATCGAAGGATTTCGTGATCTTCTTCATCCCGCCGTCCCAAGCCCTTGGCGGCGATGCGAACCAGGGTGCCGGCTCATGATGCCCGAAGCTCCAGCAGCGACCCCAAAGAGCCCAGAGACCCCGCCGAGCGGGAAGCGGACGTGGGCGGGATTCCGGGGGCAAGTCCTCTTGCTCTTGATCCTTGCCCTTGGGGGCTATTTGCGCTTTGTGGGCATCAACTGGGATGAACACACCCACCTCCATCCTGATGAGCGCTTCCTGACTCTCGTCGAAACCTCGATTCAAATCCCTAAGGGGTTGGGTGAGTATTTCGACACCGATCACTCCCCGCTCAATCCCCACAATGCCGGGCATACCTTCTTCGTCTATGGAACCTTCCCGATATTCCTGGTTCGCTATCTGGGGGAGTGGCTGGGAAAGACTGGATACGATGAGATTCACTTGGTTGGGCGGGCTGCATCGGCAGCCTTCGATTTAGTCTCGATCCTTCTGATCTACCTGATTGGCCGCCGTCTGCATAGCGAGAGGGTTGGGCTGCTCGCCGCACTTCTGACGGCGCTCTCGGTGCTGCTCATTCAGCACGCCCATTTCTTCGTTGTTGATCCCGTTGCGAACACCTTCATGCTGGCAGGCATCTACTTCGCCGTGCGCGCCATGGACACCGGCGATCTGCGTGATTTCCTTCTGTTCGGTGTCGCGCTCGGCCTAGCCGTGGCTTCGAAGATCAGCGCCGCGCCATTGGCGGCGACATTGGCGCTGGCTGCAGGCATCCGCGTCTGGCAAGCGGACCCGCAGGACCGTGAGGCTCAGATCCTTCGCTTGGGTGCCTACCTGGTTGCGGCGGCGCTGGTCTCTTTGGTGGTCTTCCGCATCTTTCAGCCCTATACTTTCACCGGCCCGTCCTTCTGGAATGTGAAACCAAATCCGCGCTGGCTGGCCAACATGGCCGAGATCCGGGAACAGCAGCGCGGCAATACGGACGCGCCCTTTGCCTTGCAGTGGGCCGACCGGGAGCCAGTCTGGTTCTCTTTCAAGAACATGCTGCTCTGGGGCCTGGGCCTTCCCCTTGGCTTGGCGGCCTGGTTTGGCTGGGGATGGGCGCTGATCGAGAGCCTGCGTGGGCGCTGGCAGCGGCACTTGCTGCCGGTGGCCTGGACGGGCGCGTTCTTCTTGTGGCAATCGATCGGCTTCACAAAGGCCATGCGCTATCAGCTTCCCATCTACCCCATGCTGGCGATGTTCGCCGCCTGGGGGTTATGGGAGGGATGGAAGCGGAGCAGGGACCTGCCGGGGCGTGCAGGGATCTGGGCTCCGCGGGCGGTGGCGGCAGCCGGCCTGCTCGTCGTCGGCCTGACGGCGGCGTGGGCGTTTGCCTTTCACTCGATCTATAGGCAGCCATTTTCCAGGGCCGAGGCCTCGCGCTGGATCTACCGGCATATACCTGGCGTGGTAAACCTGGTCATCGATGTCGGGGATGATGAGTATCTCGAAGTCATCCCCATGCCACAGGATTTCATCCTGCATCCTGAGGCGGTGCACATCGTCGAGATTACGACGGATCTAACCGGCGAGGTGCGCGAAATATGGATCCCCTATGCCCAGGCGCCCCATCCGCCGGGTGGGGAGGCCGAGCTGGAGGTGACTCTAACCTCCGAGCCGGATTCGGGCGATCTCTACGCCCGCGTCGCCGGGCACAGGATGCTTGGGGCAGGGCAAGAAACCGAGTTCCGGATGCAACTGGCGACGCCGCTCCCTGTCGATCCCGAACGACGGCTCTTCTTGAATCTGAAGAACCAGGGTGGTACCGCCATCGCCATGCGCGGCTCCGTGCTGGTGCACGAGACGAGTTGGGACGATGGCATGCCATGGGGGCTTGAGGGCCGCAACCTGAATGGCCGTTACGAAGTGCGCAATCTTGAACTGTATTGGCATGATGATCAGGATGACGACCAGAACGGCGTTCCGGATAAGATCGAGCGCATCGCAGCCTCGCTGGAGCAGGGCGAATATCTGATCATTTCCTCCAACCGGCAATACGGGACCATTCCGCGCGTGACCATCCGCTATCCGCTGACGACTGCCTACTACCGCGCGTTGTTTGGCTGCCCAGAGCCGCAACCTGTTCTGGTTTGTGGAGCGCGCCTGGAAGTCGGAGAACATCAAGGTCAGCTCGGATATGCGCTCTTCCAGGTCTTTGAAAGCCACCCTAGCCTGGGCTCCCTGGAAATCAACGATCAATTCGCCGAGGAGGCCTTCACGGTCTACGATCACCCCAAGGTGTTGATCTTCCGCAAGCAGCCCGACTTTAGGCGCGAACGAGTGGAAGCGATCCTCGGGCAGGTCGATGTGAGCCGCGTGCAGCACGTACTGCCGAAGGACGCCGGCGGTCCGGCCCCGAAGGACTTGATGTTGCCCGAGGCCCGCTGGCAGCAGCAGCAGGCGGCTGGCACATGGTCGGCGCTGTTCGATCCGGCAAGCTGGATCCACCGCACCACGGCAGTCACGGTGGTGGCCTGGTGGCTTGCAATTGGGTTGCTGGGGCTCTTGATGTTCCCCATCAACCGGCTTATCTTCCGCGGCTTCCATGACCAGGGCTATGCCCTCTCACGCCTGATGGGGCTGCTGCTTTTCGCATGGTTCGCCTGGATGGCGGGCAGCCTGGGAATCGGCGTAGGTCGGGGAACCCTGTGGGCGATTCTGGCTTTCCTTGCCATCCTTTCGGGGAGCTTGGCATGGAGCGACCGGCGAGACCTCGCGGCCTTCTTCCGATCGCGTTGGAGGGAGGTTCTCTGGATCGAGGCCTTTGCGCTGGCGTTCTTCCTGCTCGATTTGGCCATTCGCTTCGGAAACCCTGATCTGTGGCACCCGGCGAAGGGCGGGGAGAAGCCGATGGATTTCTCCTACCTGAACGCGGTTCTCAAGAGCAGAACCTTCCCGCCCTACGATCCCTGGTTTGCCGGAGGATACATCAACTACTACTACTATGGATTTGTCCTGGTAGGGATGCCGGTCAAGCTCCTTGGCATCGTGCCCTATACAGCCTACAACCTGATCCTTCCTACCTGGCTCGCCTTGCTCGCGCTCAGCGGCTACAGCGTGGCATACCATCTGGTGGCCGCCGTGCCCGACCGCATCGGAGTCCGACTGAGACCCAGCCCGCGGCTGGCCGGCGTAGTGGCTTCGATCCTCTTGGTGGTTCTGGGGAATCTGGGTACGCTGCGAATGTTCTATGATGGGTTCAAGCGCATCGGCACGCCTCCGGGCCAGGAGCAGGGGCGGCTTCTGGTGGGCGCAGCGCACGCTGCGCGCGGCCTTGCCCGGTATGTGACGTTTCAGGAGCAGCAGCTTTACCCTCTCGACCAGTGGTATTGGAACCCCAGCCGGGCAATCACACCGGGAGAGGGCGAGGCGGGGCCCATCACCGAGTTTCCCTTCTTCACCTTCCTGTATGGCGATCTGCATGCACACATGATCAGCCGTCCGCTGACGGTTCTTTCGCTGGCGTGGGGGCTTGCCTGGATCCTTTGGATGCGAAGAGGCGGCGGTCGGCTCGTGCTGCAAATACTCTTCCTCGGAGTGGGCGGTCTCATCCTGGGCTCCCTGCGTCCCACCAATACCTGGGATTTTCCGGTCTACTGGGGACTGGGCGCGGTGGCTGTTGCCTATGGGGTGTGGGAAAGGCGGCGCTCATTCGAACCCCGCCAACTGATGGAGATGGTGCTCTCGGCCGCCCTGCTTCTGGGGATGGCCCAGATCCTCTATCAACCCTACCATCATTGGTATGGCCTGGGATATGAGAGCGCGCGCCTATGGGAAGGCTCACGGACCCCATTGCTCGATTATTTCACCGTGCATGGTGTCTTCATCTTCTTGATCGTGGCCTGGATGGCTTGGGAGAGCTATGCCTGGATGGCAACCACGCCGCTCTCCGCGCTGGCCAAA
The DNA here is from genome assembly GCA_964591485.1 of uncultured Anaerolineaceae bacterium. Classification (GTDB taxonomy): domain Bacteria; phylum Chloroflexota; class Anaerolineae; order Anaerolineales; family E44-bin32; genus E44-bin32. The sequence continues at coordinate 33,151 of CAZQDE010000023.1, forward strand.
TTGCGCCCCTACGCAGGATGGATTGGGGTATTCTTCCTGCTGCTGGTGGCGGCAACTGCGGGCCTCGTGGGGCTGGGCTACCGTGTGGGATTGGTTGTGTTGCCCTTGACGGCCTGGGCGGGAGTTCTCCTCCTGAGGCCGGGCATGCCGTTAGGCAAGCGGGCCGCGCTGGTGTTTGCCGGGATCGGATTGCTCTTGACGTTGCTGGTTGAGGTGGTGGTGCTCGAGGGCGACATCAGCCGGATGAATACCGTCTTCAAGTTCTACCTTCAGGTATGGGAACTCTTCAGCCTGGCGGCGGGTGCGGCGCTTGCGTGGAGCTATGCTACGCTCGAAGTATGGCACCCGTTGCCCCGCCGTGTGTGGCTAGCCATGGCAGGTTTGCTGCTGTTTGGTGCCGCGCTCTATCCCATGACAGCCTCCTTCGCCAAGATCGAGGACCGCATGGAACCCATGGCGCCCAAAACGCTGGACGGCATGCTCTTCATGCGATACGTCGATCGATACGGTGAGATCGGCGAGCCCTTTACCCTGAGGGAGGACTATGCCGCCATCCGCTGGATGCAGGACAATATTGAAGGCACTCCCGTGATTGTGGAGGCCAATGTGCCCGAGTACCGCTGGGGCACGCGCTATACAATCTATACCGGCTTGCCCGGCGTGCTCGGATGGCGTTGGCACCAGTTCCAGCAACGGGTGGCCGCCGATGGAAACCAGGTGGATAGCCGGCTTTTCGACATCACCCGTTTCTACCTGACCCAGTCGAGAGAAGACGCCTGGGAGTTCCTCGAAAAATATGGGGTCCGCTATATCGTCCTCGGCCAGCTTGAGAAGGCATACTATGAAGCCGTCTGGCCCTGCTTCCCGGCACAGAATGCATCGGGCGTGACCTGCAATCTGAGAGGCTGGCCCTTGGGGATGCCGACCATCTATGAGCACGTGCCCGCGGAGGCTTGCGAGCCCTTGCAGGACGACGACCCGGCAGGCGGCCTGCGCTGCCCCACAAGAGGGCTGGAAAAGTTCACGGCGATGGTTGCCGATGGCGATCTGAAGGTGGTTTTCCAGCAAGGGGGGACGATGATCCTGGAGGTCGTTCGGCCATGATGACGGTGCTGGCCTGGTGGCTGCTCAGCTTTCTCCTTGGCGGGCTGGCCTGGCCTATCGCCTGGCGGATGTTTGGCCGGCTTCCCGATCGGGGTTCCGGCATGGCGCGTGTGCTCGGGATCTTGGCAGGGAGCTACCTCTTTTGGCTCGGGGGTAATCTCGGGTGGCTCCCCACAGATTCGGGCGGAGCGCTCTTGTCCCTGGTGGTCCTGGCAGGGGTGGCGTGGGCCTTTGCGCGCGGCAACGGCTCTGAGATGATCTCCTGGCTTAAGGCGCACCACCGGTATCTTCTCTTGCTGGAGGCACTATTTTTGGTTGCCTTTGCCCTCTGGGCCTTCGTACGGGCCAGTAACCCTGCCATCACCGCGACTGAGAAGCCCATGGAGCTGGCTTTCCTAAACGCCATTCTGCGGTCGGAGAGCTACCCGCCCTATGACCCCTGGCTGTCGGGCTACGCCATTTCATACTACTACTTTGGCTATGTGATGCTGGCTTTCCTGGCGCTGCTCACGGGCACGCCGGCCGGCATGGCCTTCAATGTCGGCAACGCCATGTGGTTCGCGCTGGTAGCCACGGCAAGCTATAGCCTGGTTTACAACCTGCTTGCCTCGCGGCGGGATAAACCCATCAAACCATTCGGGGCGCTTCTAGGCCCGGTTTTCGTCCTCATCACGGGCAATTTGGAGGCTTTGCTGGATGTTTTGCACGCGCGCGGGCTCTTCTGGGCCGTGGGCCCGGACGGTTCGCCGCAGTCGCCTTTCTGGCGCTGGATCGGCCTGGAGGAGCTAGAGTTCCCGCCGCCTTCCGCACCATCGTGGATCCCCACTCGAAGCTCCTGGTGGTGGTGGCGGGCATCGCGAGTGATCCGTGAACTGGATCTGCAGGGCAGGCCGATTGACTTGCAGGCGATTGACGAGTTTCCCTTCTTCTCGTTCCTCCTGGCTGACAATCACCCGCATCTCCTCGCCATGCCCTTCGTTCTGATGGCGATCGCATTCGCCTTGCAAATCTTCCTGGGACCTGGAGCCCGGGCGGGGACATGGCGCCTGCCGTTCGGCCGCCGGGTGCGAGACAGGGCGGTGGCTGCTGTGGCTCTGGGAGCGCTCCTGCTTGGTGTGGTTTCCGTGGCGGGCGCCCTGGGCACCGGACTACCTGGAGGACAGGCCGTGCTTCGCCTGATCCGTGCCGAGGCCGCCTTCGCCGCCCTGCTGCTGGTGTTCGGGCTGGTAGTCTGGTTTTCCGTAGGATGGGGAAAGGCCATTCTGGCGGCGGCCGAATTTCTTTTCGCGGCGTGGCTCTTTGGCGCGCTGGCATTCCTGAATGCCTGGGATTTCCCGATCTATCTGACTTTGCTCCTGGGCGTCCTCTTCTGGCACCAACGGAAGCGGCCACCGGGAAGGATGGTAGTTAACCTGCTGGCGGCGGCCCTGGGGCTTATCGGCGCAGGCGTATTGCTCTACTTGCCCTGGTATCCGGGCTTTGCCTCCCAGGCGGCCGGCATCCTTCCCCATTTGCTGCATCCCACGCGGCCGCTGCATTTCTTCATCATGTTCGGAGTGTCCCTGATCCCGCTGGTCGCCTGGATGGTCATGCGCCTGGCTCATGGCTGGAAGCGGGGTGAGTGGCGTTGGCTCCTGGGTATTGGGCTAGGCCTGCCTGCAGGCCTGCTCATTCTAATGTTGTTCTATGCCGGATTGATCTATCTTGCCATAGATCCGGTCTCACTCGAGTATGCCTTCAGCCTTATGGGTGTATCGACGTTTGGGCAGGCGGTGGCATCCGTCCTGGCCGTGCGCCTGGCCCGCTCGGGGACGGCCATCCTCCTGGGCCTTGTCTTGGCGGGCGGCATCATCTTGCTGCGCAGAGTATGGCGCTTGGAAGACAGGGAGGGGCCGGCTCCATTCTTGCTGCTTCTCATCCTGATAGGGGCCCTCCTGGTGCTGGGACCCGAGTTCTTCTACCTGCGGGACCAGTTTGGGCTGCGCATGAACACCATCTTCAAGTTCTACTTCGCGGCCTGGATCCTTTGGGGACTGGCCGCGGCCTATG
>CAZQDE010000024.1:0-35836 GCA_964591485.1 uncultured Anaerolineaceae bacterium
TCATGGAGATCTGGACCGACGGGACAATCAAGCCCGAGGAGGCCCTCAGCCAGAGTGCCCAGATCCTCATGGCCCACTTGCGGGATATCAGCGGCGTAACTGAGGAATCTCTCACGTTGGCCGCTGCCGAAGAAGAGGAACCGCACGTCGCAAGCGAGATCTTCGAGACACCCATCGAGAACCTGGACCTCACCGTGCGAGTCTTCAACTCCTTGAAGCGCACCGGGATCACCAGTGTTGGCGAGGTGCTCGAAATGCTTGAGAAGGGCGAGGAGGCGATGCTCTCGATCCGCAACTTCGGTGAGAAGAGCCTGGATGAATTGAAGGAAAGGTTGAGAGAGAAGGGCTACCTCAAGGATGGGGATGAAGAGGAAGCCGAGGCGGAGTAATTATCCATGAGACATCGTATTGCAGGTCGCAAGCTGGGGCGTTCCAGCGGCCATCGGACCGCGTTGCGGAAGAATCTGGTGAAGGCGCTTATCGAGCACGAGCGCATTCGCACCACCAAGGCCAAGGCAGTTGCTGTGCGCTCGCAAGCCGAGAAGCTGATCACGCTTGCCAAACGGGGGAACGCTGCGGGGGGCGCGCAAGCTGTGCACGCGCGGCGTCTCGCAGCGGCTCGCCTAAACGATCCGGCCATCGTGCAGAAGCTCTTCGACGATGTGGCGCCCCGCTACGCGGATCGCCCCGGAGGCTATACGCGGGTCATCAAGCTTGGCCCGCGAAAGGGCGATGCGGCCGAGATGGTCCTGCTGGAATTGGTGGAAGAATAGGCTGGTATGATGCTGGCCGGGGCGGGTGACCAGGCCCGCTCTTCGATCGCAACTTACAAATCGATCGTCGCCTATGATGGCACCCACTTCGAGGGTTTCCAGCGTCAGGCGGAGGGGCGCAGGACGGTCCAGGCGGTTCTTGAGATTGCTCTTCGGCGAGTGGGCTGGACGGAGGATTCGTTGCGGGCTGCAGGGCGCACGGACAGTGGTGTCCATGCCCTGGGGCAGGTCATCGCCTATCGCCTCGCCTGGCGGCATGCAGCGGATGATCTCACGCCGGCGTTGAACGCCAACCTACCCGCTGATGCGGCCGTTCGCCACACAGAGCGTGTGGCCGGAGGATTTCACCCCCGGTATGATGCGGCCAGCCGGGTGTACGCCTACCGCATATTCGCAGATGCCCGGCGCCATCCACTGCGCGAGCGCTACGCCTGGCGGGTGAACAACCCGCTGCCGCTCGAGAAACTGCAGGCGGCGGCAGGACTCTTTGTGGGCGAGCGCGATTTTGCCTCCTTTGGCCGGCCGCCGAAGCTGGATGGCTCGACCGTCCGCACGGTGTTCGCCGCAGGGTGGGAGCGCTCAGGCGACGAATATCGCTTCACGATCGAAGCGAACGCCTTTCTGTATCGGATGGTGCGCCGGATCGTGGCCGCCTGTGTCGAGGTAGCACGCGGTAGCCTCTCCATGGGCGAACTGGGAGCGTTGCTTGAGCGGCCTGGAGAGGTTTGGGATGGCCCCCTAGCACCCGCCTGTGGCCTGTGCCTGATCGAGGTGAAATACCCGGAGGCGGATGGAGACGCTGCGATTGGTGAAGCGAGATAGTGAAGTGAGGCCCGGCGCCAGGATAGACGGCGACGGCAGGAGTTGAAAACGTGCAAAAGACGTATTATCCAAAGCCAGAGGACATCACGCGAGATTGGTATGTGGTGGACGCCGCCGGGAAGAACCTCGGCCGCTTGGCCACGCAGATTGCCCGCGCATTGATGGGCAAGGATAAGCCGACCTATACGCCAGGTGTGGATGCGGGCGACTTTGTGGTCGTGATCAACGCAGAGAAGATCGCGGTCACCGGAAAAAAGCTGGATGAGAAGACCTACTACCGGCACTCAGGCTACCCTGGCGGGCTGAAGAAGATCGTGCTGAGGGATCAACTGAAGAGATTCCCCGACCGCGTGATCCGCTCAGCCGTCTGGGGTATGTTGCCGCATAATCGCTTGGGCCGCAGGCAAATCAAGAAGCTCAAGGTGTATGCAGGCAGCGAACATCCCCACCAGGCGCAGAAGCCGAAGCCGCTGCCACTGGATTGAACCACGAGCCCCGGTCCGCATAGGCAAGGACCGCGGAAAGGTTGGAGGAGGACCTAGAGACGCATGTCGGTACAGTATTATGAAGGCGTGGGCCGTAGAAAGACGAGCAGCGCCCGCGTACGCATTATGAGCGGCACCGGAAAGATCCTCGTGAACGGCAAGCCGGCGGAGGTCTACTTCCCACGCATCGGCGATATCGAGGCAATTCTGGCTCCGCTGCGGGCCGCAGAGATGGAAGGCAAGCTGGATGTCTCCTGCCTGGTGAAGGGTGGCGGAATCACGGGCCAGGCCGGGGCCGTCCAGCATGGCATTTCCCGGGCGCTCATCAAGATGGATCCCGAATTGCGTCCTGTCATGCGCAGGGGCGGTTTCCTGACGCGCGACGCCCGCATGAAGGAGCGCAAGAAGCCAGGACTCAAGCGAGCCCGCAAGGCACCCACCTACACCAAGCGCTAACGTGCACGGCCTATCGCGCCGGAACCGTGTAGGTGCTGGCATAGGGTTATACTTGGCCGGGGAGATGACAACCCCCGGCCATTCGCTTTTCAGGAGGAAGTCGGCGTGAAGTTTCCACTCCAAATCGTGGGCCTTGGGCCCGGCGACCCCGGCCTCATCACCGCCGAGGTCTGGGAAGTGCTGAATGCAGCCCGGGATGTCTACCTGCGTACGGCACAGCATCCGGCCGTCCAGGGCTTGCCCGAGCATCTTGCTTGCCACGCTTTCGATCATCTCTATGAGACTCTCGAGGAATACGAAGCGGTCTATGAAGCCATCGTGGACGAGCTCATGAAACAGGCAGGGGAGGCCGGTGGCGTTGTCTATGCCGTGCCCGGAGACCCGGTGGTTGGCGAAGCAACAGTAACGAGGTTGCTGCAAGTCGCCGCGGAGAGAAACCTGCCGGTTTCTATCCATCATGGCGTAAGTTTCATCGAGCCATGCTTGGAATTGGCCGGCTGGGACGCGTTGGATGGGCTGCAAATAGCGGATGCGCTGGACGTGGCGGCGGCCTATCACCCCGCATTTCACCCCGATGCGCCCGCGCTCATCGGCCAGCTTTACTCCCAGTTGGTGGCCAGTGATGTCAAACTGACGCTGATGAACCAATACCCGGACGAGCATGGGATAGTGCTATTGCACGCCGCCGGGACCTCCCAAGCCAGCCAGGAGCAGGTCTCTTTGGCCCGGCTTGATCACAGCCCGAATATCGGCTCCCTCACCGCACTCTTCATCCCCCCTCTGGGGCGTCCGTCGGCCTTCGAGAGCTTCCAGACGACCGTTGCCCACCTGCGGGCTCCGGATGGCTGCCCCTGGGATCGCGAGCAAACGCATGAGTCCCTACGCGAGCATCTCTTGGAGGAAGCCTACGAAGTGCTGGGTGCCCTCGACCAGGGCGATCTGGATGCGCTGGAGGAGGAATTGGGAGATTTGCTGCTGCAAATCGTGCTCCAGGCGCAGATCGCGACCGAAGAAGGCGTTTTCAGGATGGCGGACGTGATCGCCCGGATCCAAGATAAGATCATCCGTCGCCATCCACACGTATTTGGCGACCTCGATATCGAGGATGTGAGGGAGGTGCTTCATAATTGGGAGGCGCTGAAAGAAGCTGAACGCAATGCCGCGGGCGAAGGAAAGGGGCTTCTGGACGGAGTTCCGCAAGGGCTTCCTGCGCTGGCTCAGGCAGATGAGATCCAATCTCGCGTCGCTCGAGTGGGCTTTGATTGGACGGATTTGGACAGCGTTCGGGCCAAGGTAGAGGAGGAGCTGCGGGAAGTCGAGCAGGCTGAGTCGCCGCGGGAAATGGAGCAGGAGATCGGAGATCTGCTCTTCGCAGTCGTGAATTATGCGCGATGGCGGGAAGTTGACCCGGAGGCCGCCCTGCGAAAAGCAAACCGGCGCTTCCGGCGCCGATTTGCGGCGATCGAGCGAGCCGCGCGCGCCGAAGGCCGGGGGTTGGAGGAGTTGACCCTGGAGGAGATGGAGGACTTGTGGGAGAGCGCCAAGGACGACGAAGACTAGCCCGCTATCTCCGCACGGCGGCACGTCTCACCATCCTGATTCTTGGCTTGGTCACCGCTAGCTGCGGGCCCGCGGACCTCGTGTCGACTGGGCTGCCTCCCAAGGCAACGCCAACCGGCCCGTTGGCTATTCCGGCGTCGCCGGAGCCGGCGGCCAGGCCCGTTACTCCAACCCTGCCCGCGCCCACGGCTCCCACCTGTCCGATCCGCTTCGAGCCTGCTCAAGCCAATTACTCCATTCCCCTGACCGCGCAATATGTCGGAGAGACTCGGGCAGCGCTCTTCTTTGAGATGGAGGCTCCGGGCCGATACACGCTGATGTACTGGACGGAGGGGGATCCCCCGGAAAGTGGCGGGTGCATGTCCCTAGAAGAGAATGTGCGCGGGGGTGTCATCCTCTTGGAGGACCTCGAGCCAGGTCATATTTATCAGGCAGCCGTTGTCCTTGTTGATGAAGGCGAGGACGGTTTGAAGGTGCCTGCATGGCAAGGTGGGCTCTGGGATCCGATATCGTTCCGAACGCAGCCCGCGGGCGGTCTGCCGCTGCGGCTGGCCGTGATCGGAGATACGGGCTTTGGGGAGGCGGTCACGCGCCAATTGGTGGATGGGATCGCGGCGCATCAACCCGATGCAGTCATACACACGGGAGACCTGGTCTACAACGTCCACCAGGAGGGCTCGCCGCAGGCGGCCTTCCAGGCGAAATTCTACACACCCTTTGCGCCGGTATTGCATCGGGCTCCTTTGTACCCCGTATTGGGGAATCACGAATATTACCCCGATGCTCTCGCTAACGGCCTGCCTTATTACCAGCATGCCTTTGCGTCACTCCAGGAATATCTGCCCCCGGAAATCTGGCAAGAGGGGGGAGAGCCAGGGCGGGGCTGGTATGCGTTTGGGATCGGCCCCTACCAATTCATCATGCTCGATAGCCAGGCTTTCTACCAGCCAAGGGGAGCGGAGGATCAGACGCGCTTCCTGACCGAAAAGCTGGCCGATGAGCGCTATCGAGCCTCCATTCTTGTGTTCCATATTCCGCCCTACACGAGTGGCCGCCACGCCAGCGATGGCATTCCGATCCAACGGCATTGGCTGCCCCTTCTGGAAGGATCGAACGTCATGCTGCTGCTCTCCGGACACGACCACAACTATGAGCGTTTGGCATTGAATGGTGTGACTTCGATTGTCGCGGGTGCCGGCTCTTCACACCTTTATCCGATGAAAGAGCGCCTGGCTCAATCTCGCTACTTTGCGGCGGTACCCAGCTATGTGATCCTGGATCTCGACCACGAGGGGGTCAGGGCCCGGGCCTTTGATGTGCAAGGAGAGCTGCTCGATCAGATCGAATTGCCAATGCCTCCGGAATAGTCCGCTTCGGCGCCCGATCGGACGACGCTATCGCGCCCCAAAAGGGAGCGCCCCCGGACCTGAGGGGGGCAGGCCCGGGGGCGGTCGAAACATTGGCCATAGGCCACGTGACGACGTTCAGATTTTATCCAGCCCGGCATGCACTTTCCATAGCCCAAATGTAACACCCGCATAATACTATGGTCTCATCTCAGCGCGGTGACGGCCTCCAAGACCTCCTGGCTGTGCCTATCTGGACTGACGTTCTCGAATACTTGGGCGATCTTGCCCTCCTGGTCGATCAGGAATGTGGTGCGATGGACGCCTTCGTACTCGCGCCCCATGAACTTCTTGAGCCCCCAAACGCCATATAGATCACAAATGGCGTGGTCTTCATCGGCCAGGAGCGTGAAAGGAAGCGACCATTTCTCTTTGAAGCGGGCTTGCTTCTTCACGCTATCCGGGCTGACGCCCACGACCGCGGCGCCGTGCTCGAGATAGGCGCCGTAGTCATCACGGAAGCCGCAGGCCTCGGTCGTGCACCCTGGGGTGTCGGCCTTGGGGTAGAAATAGAGGACGACGACTTGGCCGCGCAGCTCAGATAGGCGCAAGATTTCTCCTTGATCGGTCTTGGCCTCGAAATCTGGGGCAGGATCGCCCACAGTTGGCATGGGCATCGGTGGCCTCCTCTTCGCTCGGATGTCGCCCGAGGGCATCCGCACGGGCTTCACAAGGCTATGGGGCGAAGATGTGGATGACTCTTCCCATCGGCTCAATATCATAGCCAGGCAAGCTTCTTACGGCCTGGTGGAAATCCTGATCCTCCAGCACTTGCAGGAGCGGCTGCAGCTTGCGGCTCTCGTAGTGCGCCTGAGGGATGATCAGGTCGTATCGCTCCTTGAATAGCGGGATGAAGTCGAGATCGAGGGCGGTTGCTGCGGCGCGGATGGCGAGCGCGGTGTCCGCGCGGCCGGAAGCCACAGCCGCCGCCACGCCCAAATGAGTGAACTCCTCACGATTAAACCCCTCGACCGAGTCAGGGGTGATGCCCAGGCGGTCCAAGTGATAATCCAGGAGCAGGCGCGTGCCGGAGCCGCGCTGGCGATTGATGAAACGCACATCCGGCCGGCGGAGATCCTCCAGCCCCTGGATCTGCTTGGGGTTCCCGGGTTGGATGATCAGGCCTTGCTCGCGCCCCACGAAGCCCAGGACCACAATCGCCTCCCCGGGCAGATAGCGTTCGACATAGGCCAAATTGAACTCCCCGCTCTCGGGGTCGAGCAGATGGCTTCCCGCAACGTGGGCCTCCCGGCGTCGTAGGGCCAGCAATCCGCCCAGGCTGCCCAGGTTGGCCGATGTAAGCCGCGAGCCCCGGGCGGCCAGGAACTGGGCCAGGAGATCCAGGGTCAGATCGTGCGAGCCCAGCGCCAGGATCGTTCGCTCCAGTTCGGCTCTGGGAGTGTAAAGGCGGATGGTGACCTGTTCGCCAGCAGTCAGGCCTTGGACGCCGGCGGGGATGTGAATGAGCCCATCGGCTCTGACCAGGGAGGTGATCACGCCCGCTCCGCGTGAAAGCGGCGCTGCCACCCAGCGCCCGCCGACGCGGCCCACCGTGACGCGCAAGTACTCCAAGTCTCCGGCGGAGGAGTGCACCTTGCGGGTGAGCGTGGCCTCGAGCTGCTCGGGCTCGCGCGGTGCACGCCCGGTCCAGCGTGCAAGGAGCGGCTCCACAAAGATCTCGCCTGTAAGAGCAGCAGACACGGGATAGCCGGGCACGCCGATCACAGGCCGCCCGGGTGGGAAGGCTTCTTCCGATGCTCCCTGCCGCCCGAGCATGCCGAGGATCACCGGATGCCCAGGGCGGACCGCGACCCCGTGCACGAGCAATTCTCCAAGCTCTGCCACCACACGCGCGGTGAAATCCTCAGAGCCGGCAGATGAGCCGGCGTTGATGAGCACCAAGTCATGGTCCGCAGCTGCCTGGGCGACGGCCTGCTTCAAACGTCCGAGGTCATCCGGCAGGATCGGAAAGCGCGTCGCTTCGCCGCCCCAGGCCTCGATCTGGGCTGCCAGCACGAGCGAATTGAACTCGGTGATCTCTCCTGCGGAAGGTTCCTCTTCGAGGGGTACCAGTTCTGAACCCGTGGGCAGGATGGCGACGCGTGGCCTGCGCCAGACCTCCAGCCATCGTCCTCCACTGGCCGCGATGGCGCCCAGATCTACAGGTCTGAGCGCGTGGCCTGCGGGCAGCACAAGTTCGGTGGCGACCATATCCTCGCCCATGAAGCGCACATTGGCCCAGGGTGTGACGGGTTGAAAGATGCGGATAGCCTCGGGCGTGCGAGCGGCTGTTTCTAGCCCCACCGCCTCGACCTTCTCAATTGGGATGACTGCATCCGCCCAATCCGGCAGCGGGTCCCCGGTATCGACGTAGCATGCCTCGTCGGGTAGCTTTAGCTCTCGGGGCTGCCGGTCGCTTGCACCCGCGGTCGCCTCGGAGCGGATGGCATAGCCATCCATGGCACAGGCATGGTAGTGGGGTGAAGAGCGGGCGGCCCACACTGGTTCGGCAGTGATGCGCCCGAGGGCCCGATCGAGCGGGAGTCGCTCCTTGCCCAGTGGATGCCACAAGCCCGCCTGCGCCAGAGCTTGCCTGAAGCGTTCCCATGCCTGCTCGAGCGGGATGTCATGTAGGTAGATGCTAGTGTCTTCCATGGTGTAGAGTCGAATCCTCGCGGTTCGCGGGCGAAAGGCGGCTAGAAGAGAAAGACGTCGACCTCCTGGCCGGCGGGAAGCCCCGTCGCTTCCGGTGGGATGAGGATCAGGCCATCCGCACGCACGAGCGTAAATATCAGGTTGGAGCGTCCATAGACAGGCTCGGCGAGTAACTGGCCCTCGCGCCGCTGCAACCTTACTGGCTGGTAATCCTGCCGTCCGGTTTCCGAAGCCACATTCGTACTGAGTCTGGCCTTGATCTGTGGCTGCCAGTCCTCTTGCGACACTCCCAGCAGATAGCGCATGGTCGGGGTGAGCACCAGGCGGCCGGCCACGAGAGCGCTGACCGGGTTCCCGGGCAGGCCCACCACCGGCTTGGCATCCGCAACCGCCAGTATGGTCGGTTTCCCCGGCTTGATGGCCAGGCCATGGACGAGGATGCCCGGCTCGCCCAGGGAGGCGATCACCTCGGAGGTGATGTCCCGCGCGCTCACCGACGAACCGGCGGTAATCACCACAAGATCGTCTTCCTCATGGGAGATGCGAGCGGCTGCCGCTAAGGCTTCGAAGTTATCTGAGATGATGCCGCGCAGGATTGGCTCTCCTCCGAGCTGGGCAACCAGCGCCCCTAAGCTGTAGGAGTTCACATCGCGCACTTGCGCCGGACCCAGCTCTTGGTCGGGTGGCACGATCTCATCGCCGGAGGAGAGTATGCCCACCCTCGGCCGGGCCGCGACCGGGACCTGCGTGATCCCCAACGCCATAAGCCCGCCAATCTCTTGGGGTCGAAGGCGGCAGCCGGCCGTAATCACGATCTCATTCTCCTGGACATCCTCGCCTTGCTGGAGGATGTTCTCTCCCACCCCGCAGGGCCGCAGGACCTCCACCTCGCCCTCGCTCATGGTCTGTGTGTCCTCCAGCATGACGACCGCGTCGGAGCCGGGCGGGACGGTTCCGCCGGTATGGATCAGCGCAGCCTGCCCCATCTCGATACGCAGGGCGGGCTCCTCCCCCATGCGCACTTCGCCGATCACGTGCAGGTAAGCCGGCAAACTGGGCGAGGCACCGAAGGTATCGGCGGCGCGGACGGCATATCCATCGACAGTCGACCGGGCAAATGGCGGCAGGGGATGCGGCGCCTGCACATCGTTGGCAAGCACCCTTCCGAGGGCGCCCTCGGTGGGCACATGCTCCACGGCCGGTCGCCGATCCGCGGGCAGACTTTGAAGCCAGCGGTCCAAGCCCGGTTCAGGCAGGGAGAGGGAGAGAAACTCAGGCATGTCAGCTAAGAATATATCCTATCATCTCGAGGTAAAGGGTGAGACCGAAGAGCGCAACGGCGCCTGCGGTGAAAATCTGCCACCGTGCCGGATACCCCAGGCGGATGCGGTTCATTTGCCAGATCTGGGCCAGCGCCAGCGGGAGGGCGATGAGGCTCCCTAGAGCCACCCGGGAAGGCAGTCCATACAGGTAAGCGAGCAGCAGGAAGAGCACGCCGAGCAAAATGGCGGTATCGTGCATCCGCATGGCTGCCTGCCACCCTAAACGGACCATCAAGGTGCGCTTGCCGAATTTCATATCATTGGCATAGTCGGGCAGTTCGAGGGCAATTAGCATGGCGAAGTGCAGCGCGATGAGCGGCGCCGCACTCATGACCAGCAGGCGGTGCAAGCGTCCAGCGAAGAGCGTGAAGGCGAAGGCCGGGACCAGCCCGGCAACCACGAAAGAGGCCACCAGCTCGCCGTAGCCGCTGCCGATAAGGCGCAAGGGCGGCGCAGCGTAGAAGAAGGCGCCCGCAAATCCCAGCAGCGCCAGGCTCCACGCCAGCAAGGACAACCCGCCCCGTCGGAGCAAGAGACTGGCGAAGATGGCGATCAAAGCAAGTGTTACTATCGCCGCTTGCAGCGCAACCCGGCGTGGAAGCTTGCCCTCACCGATCGCCCCGCTTCCGCCGCTGAACAGGGTGCGATTCTCGTTCTGTTCGTTCGTCTCTGAGTCGTAGTACTCATTAAGGAAATGGGTCATGGCCTGAATGAATGTCACCAAGCCCTGGCCGAGTAGATATGTGGCGGTGTCGATGCGAACGCCCAGGTAGCGGGCGATAGAGGCACCCAGGCCGAAGAGCAACAGCCCGCCTAAGAGGAAATGCGCCCGGCTTAGCCTTAAGAAGAGCCATAACGACCGCCAGCTCAATTCCACGCATCGGCCTCCATTGGAAGCTGCTGATCGCCGGAATGGGTCCCCGGCTTGTGAGTCGATATGTGGAGCAACCGGGCCTCAGGGGAGAGCACATGCAGTCCGAAGGCCACGCCAAACGGGACCAGCACGAGGGTCGGCTTTGTGGCGTGGTGGCGGAAGCGGGTGCCATGGGAGGGTGAGTTGGATCGAAGGTCGTGCCAGAGAAACTCAACCTCGCCTTCGATCAGCGCCCAGATCTCATCCGCCGCCTCCCGAGTGGCGAGCTCCTTAGCCGAAGATTGGTTGTATTGAAGGACTTCAACATGGCCAAACCGACGCAGGAGGTGATCATCCTCGGCCAGCAATTTCCAAGCCTTTCCGCGCGGCGTTTCGGCGGCGACGAGAGGCCGAATGTACAGATCGTGGATGGGGAAGGCTTCTCCCAAGCGCTACTCTCCCTCAGCATCTACCACAGGCCGGACGCAAGCGGTATGTCCACATTGTACCCTTTGCATGGATGATTTCGATTCCCCTGGCACCAGCCATCCAGGACGCGGCAGGGCCTAGGTTAGCTGCTGCCCGCCATCGACGACAAGCGTTTCGCCGGTAATGAACTCCTGCCGGACGAGGAAGAGCACAGCTTCGGCAACGTCGCCTGGGTTGCCGGCCTTACCGAGAGGGAGCTGAGCACCGATTTCCTTCCAGCGTTCAGGAACCATGCCGGTGGGCTTGAGCACAGGGCCGGGGGCAACGGCGTTCACGCGGACATGAGGAGCGAGCGCCAGCGCGGCGGTTTTCGTTAGCATTTCCACGCCCGCCTTGCTGATGGAGTGCACCGGGAAGCGGAGCCAGGGCTGCAGTCCGGCAATGTCCGAGATATTGATAACCACGCCACCTCCGCGGGCGAGCATCGATCGGGCGGCGCGCTGCAGGCAGAAGAACGCCGCCATGAGATTAAGGTCGATCGTGCTATGCCAATCTTCCTCTGTGACATCCAATAGGTTGATGGGCTCCATAATGGCGGCGGAATTCACCAGGATATCCAGCCCGCCAAAACGGGTTTCCAGTGCGTCAAATAGGGACTCCCGCTGCTCCCGGTCCCGCAAATTTGCGGGGTGCGTGAGAACTTCCACCCCATGCCGGGAGGCCTCCACCGCGGTGACCTCCGCCGCCTGGTGCGAGCTGTGGTAGTGGATCACAAGGTTTGCACCAGCTTCTGCTAGCGCCAGGCTGATGGCGCCGCCCACGCGGTGGGCACCGCCAGTTACCAATGCGATTTTGCCTTGAGGGTCCATCTTGACTCAGAAGTCTCCAGGGGTGCGGGTGGGGCTTGCTTATCCGCGAATGCCCTCTCAGCCCCGCACCAGGGCTTTTAGGAAGAATGCTAGGTTGGCCGGGCGTTCGGCCAGCCTGCGCATGAAGTAGGGATACCATTCGGTCCCATAGGGCACGTAGATTCGCACCGGGTATCCCTCGCGCGCCAGCGCGATTTGCAGGTCCTGGCGGATGCCATGCAGCATTTGAAACTCTACCGCCGATTTCGGCAGGCCGATGGCCTCGGCATGGCGCTTGGCGAAGGCGATGCGTCGCTTGTCATGCGTGCCAATAGCTGCCAGAGGAGGCACCTTGCCATCCGGCGAAGCGGGCCGGGCGCCTTGTTCCCTGGCTGCCTCCAGCATCATCGCCGTCAGGCGATCATAGTTGGCATCCACATCGGCCTTTTTGGGATAGGCGAGCTCCGGAGGCTCCTTGTATGCACCCTTGCAGAGCCGAATCGGCGTCTCACTCGCCAGCAGCATCTTCAGATCCTCCTGGCTGCGGTAAAGATAGGCCTGGATCACGAGGCCGATGTTCGTAAGTCCCTCCTCTCGCAGCGTGTGCTGGATCTGCAGCGTGCGATCCACGGTGGAGGAATCCTCCATGTCGATTCGCACGAGAGTGCCGAACTCAGCGGCCCGGCTGGCGATGCGGCGCATATTTCCCAGGCAGAGATCGTAATCCACCGCCAGTCCCAATTGCGTGAGCTTCAGCGAGCAATTGGAGGCAACCCCGGCCTGATCGAGAGCCTGCAGAATGTCGATATAGGCGTCTGTGGCACTCGAGGCCTCCTCGGCATTCGTCACACCCTCTCCCAGATGATCGAGGGTGGCGAAGAGACCGGCGGCGTTGAGGTTCCGGACAACATCTAAGGCCTGTTGAAAGGTATCGCCGGCGATGAAGCGTGAGGCCATGCGCCATCCGACACTCCAACTGGTTACGAGATGCCGTGCCCAGGCGGCCTGGGAGAGGTAGAGCAGAAATGCGCGCAGCACGTTTCAAACCTCCTGTGGTTGTGGGGCAGGTTTCGCCGAAGCCAGGCAGGATTCGAAACTGAAGCCATAGACCACCAGACCCGGGTCATCGGCCCTGATCTCGAATTCGTGCAGTCCATGCACAGCCCGGCGCATCAGCGTGTAAAGGCGAGGCGTGTCGATCCGGGCGGTTGGCTTGCCCTTGTGCATCAACACATCCTCGCCGTAGAGTTCAGGACTTAGGGGCTCGCCATCAAGATATAGATGGACTGGGGCGAATGGTTGCTGGGGCCCCTGCCGACCTTCGAGCGCGGCGAGGGTGCCCAGGATGGCGTGGAGATCAGTTCCTATGAAACCAACCACCACCCGCCCCGGGGCGCTCACAAGCAGCAGGCCATCACGCTCCTTCTGCCAGGTCCCTTGGAGATAGAAGCGACCCTCTCGGCGGTCGCCAGGAAGACTGAGGTCTGCTGGCCGCGCTGGCGGAAGCGGTCCGTTGCCTAGGGCCTCATGATGTACATCCTGTGTGGCCGGAAGGCATACGGCACTTGGTCGGTCTTCGGCCCGGATTGGATCGAGAAGCTCCGGAGGCTCCCAAGCGGGATGCAGATCCCTGAGCAGGGTCTGAATCTCCCTCTCGACGGCTTGGTATTGGTCCTCACCGATCTGGCGGATATGGATGCGACCCTCAGCATCCAGTAGATAGACGGCTGGCCGGGCCTTGTTGACGAAGGATGTCCAAACGGATCGATCGTTATCCAGGAGGATCGGCCAGCGGAGCCCGAGCCGAGCAGCGGCTTTGGCGACGATATTGGGATCATGGCCGAAATCGAACTCAGGGGTGTGCACTCCAACCACCTCCAGCCCTATGGATTCGTAACGCTCATGCCAGGCGCGCCAGTAGGGCAGGGCTCTCAAACAGCTCAGGCAGGTGAAATCCCAGAAAACAATAAGCCGTGGCCGGCTCGTATTCGAGAATAGGGTGAGCGAATTCACCCAGCGGGCAGAGGATGGCCAAGAGGGGGCGGGCAATGGCGGTTGGAAACGCTCCACGGGGGGAATTGTAGCAGCGAATCGGTTTCCTCCGAAAGCGCGGGGGTGCCACAATTGACGCACCCTTGCGGCTTGGTATAATTGCCCCGCATGATGGAACCCATGCACCCGAGAGATGGCCGCGTAGCTCAATTTGGCAGAGCAGCTGACTCTTAATCAGTAGGTTGCAGGTTCGAGTCCTGCCGCGGTCACCTGAAGAGCACATCCCGGATCGCCCTCATTGCTTCCGCGCTTCGATAGCGGAGCCAGGCAGCAGCCATTTGGCAGCCTGGAGGGAAGACCGGGATGACGCTATTAAGCCGCAGCTCCGGTAAGATCCGCACCAAGCTCACCGTCTGGATCTGGAGAGGATCACACTCCTGGGTAAGCCGATGCCCATTAAAGCCATGATCTTCGACCTCGATGGCACGCTCGTTCAGACCGAGCGCCTGAAGGCCATATCCTACGCCCGTGCTACAGTGTCGCTCTGCTCGGAAAAGATCACAGAGGAAGAAGTCGTCGATGCCTTCAAAGAGGTCGTGGGATTGCCACGAAGGGAGGTTGCCCAGGCACTGATGGAGCGCTTCCATTTGGAGCCTGAGGCCTTGCACCGCATGGCGGAGTTCGGCGTGGAAACACCCTGGCAGGTCTATATCCAGGTGCGCATGGGGATCTATGAGGCCATGCTCGCCGATCCCCAGGTGCTCCTCGATCATCGCTGGCCGCATGCGCTGGCCTTGCTCAATGCGGCACGCCGCGCACACTGCAGGCTGGGCCTCGCGACGCAATCGCGCTGTGAGCAGGCGCGGCATGTGCTGCAGGTGCTGAAGCTTGAAACGGCTTTTGATTTCATAGCTACCCGCGAGGATGTTGAGCGAGGGAAACCTGATCCCGAGATCTATCTGCTCGTCGCGCAGGAGTTGGGTGTGGCGCCGCAGGCATGCTTGGTGGTAGATGATTCGCCTGCAGGCGTGCAGGCTGCCGTGGCAGCCGGCATGGCAGTGGTGGCGGTGAGCACGCCCTTCACGCGCCGCGGGCTGCATGCATCCGGTCTGCTTCCGAAAGGCCATATCGTCGACGATCCGGGCGAGCTACCTGGCGTTGTGCGCCACGTGTTGGACCATTTGCCGTAGTGGAGGTCCCATGCCCTTCCCTTTCCCTGACCATCCCCTTCCTGCGCTGACCCGTGCCCAGATGCAGGAGGGGGATGGTCGAGGATTTCGGGATCGATTTGCTCCAAATGATGGAGAACGCCGGGCGCAACCTCGCCCATCTGGCCCTGATCAGCGCAGCCTGTGATCTTAACCGTCGCGTGGAGCAGGGCAACTGAGAGGCAATCTGGCTGCCAGGAATCGCTCAGGGATCGCGTGGAAACGAGAAATGCCGCCGGGTGGTCGACGGCATTTGGATTAGCGGTTGCGGGGATTAGCGCACGGGAAGTTGCGAACCGAGGATCACCTTGATGAGCTCAGAAAACATCTGCAGGTCTACGGGCTTCATAAAGAAGCCATCGAGCCCCATTTCCTCCGCTCGCCGCCGGGTGGCTTCGTTCCCATAGGCCGTAACCATGATCACGGGGAGCCGCTGTCCGAAAGGAAGCTTGCGAATGCGCTCAAACGTTTGGAAGCCATCCAGGCCGGGCATCATATAATCCAGGATGATCAAGTCCACCTCTTCGTCTTCCAAGGCTGCAAGCGCTTCTTCCCCGCTCATGGCAGTACGCGTCCTGTATCCCCACCGCCGAAGGACAAGCGAAAACATTTGCAGGCTTTCGAGCTGATCATCGACGACGAGAATGGTTGCCATGCAAACGCCCCCAAGATGCTAGGATGTATTTGCACCACGTGACCTTGCTAGGCGTGGTGCACTCCCTTTTATACCTGTTTCTGCCTTCCTGATTCCTTGCAAAGAGCTTACAGTCTAGATTTAGCCGGTTTGCATGGATCCTGACGATTGCCGCGCATCTGAGCCGTCGGCAAGCAAGCGGTCAATCGTTTCCTTGAGATCCCGGGCGGAAAATGGCTTGGATAGGTATGCGTTGGCCCCGGCCTCCATGGCGGCGGCGCGGTCCTCGGCCAGAAATTTCGCGCTGGATACGATGATGGGCGTGCCGGTATGGGCCGGGTCCCTCCGCAGGCGGCGGATGAGAGTGAGCCCATCCACGTCCGGCATCATGATGTCCAGAATCATCAGGTCAGGGTGAATGGATCGGAGCAACTCCTCTGCTTGTGCGGCGCTGTACGCCTGGTGGACGCGATAGCCGTAGCTATCGAGTATTTCGCTCACGACGTCGCAGAAGGAGCGTTCGTCATCGATAACGAGGATCGACTGAGTCATGGCTGCCTTAGGCCTGTCCGACGCCGGCCCGCGATCAGGGCCAGCCGATAGGCTCAGGTCTCCCCTGCTCTCCGGTAACATTCGCGTCGGGCCTGATCGTCGGGTGCACAGCAGGCCAGCCAGATCCACGCAACCGTGTTGCTAGGATCCTTCTTGAGCACCCAACTAAGGGCCGCCTCGCCGTGGCGCAAATCGCCGCGCTCCACGGCTTCCACCCCAACGCTGAGAGCCTCCTCAATCGTCTTGTACCCATTCGGATGAACGCTTGATGCCATGGTTCTCCTCAAACCGGTTCAACTGCCGCGATCTTATCCTAGCATGCTGCAGCGCGTTGCGAATTTACATCCACCTTACAAGCCTGGCGGTGGCCGCCTGGAAGGGTTACACTCGCATCCGGTCGAGTCGGAAGGGGAACTGCCTTGGGCACGCGGGCGCTGGCCGAACTCTATATCATCCTGCAGCTGTTGCTCGGGCCACCAATGGACGTGCTGGTGGACCGCCAGCATGGATTGCCAGCCTGGTATGATCCCGGGCCTCATCCACAGGCCATGGCTGCGTGGGAAGGGTTGCGGGAGGGGGCAGAGGCCGACGGGCTGCGCATAGTCATCTACTCGGGCTATCGCAGCTATGCCTATCAAGAGCGCCTGTGGGCGCGCGAAATGATGAAGAATCCGGCGACAGCGGAGAGGTATTCCGGGCGGCCCGGTTGTAGCGAGCATCAGTTGGGCACCGCGTTCGATGTGGCCTGGCCGGGCCTGCATGTTTATGCGCCCGATCCAAGAAATAAGCGCCTCTTCGCTTGGTTGGCGGAGAACGCGCACCGCTATGGGTTCGTCCTCAGCTATCCTCTCAAGGCGAATGATTCCTGGCCTTACGATAATCGCTGGATGCCGGTCTACACAGAATACATCTACGAACCTTGGCACATACGGTTCGTGGGCCACGAGCTCGCAATGGAGATTCACGCAGCGGGGTACCTTGATCCCTGGAATCCCGTTCTGCCCCAGGATTTCTACCGCCCCTGGCCGCCGCAACTCCACCCTGAGGAAAAGGCACGCTAAGCCTACGGGTCGCTCTGATATACTCTTTCACACCACAAGGTTCTGAAAGGTCTTTCACATGGATCAATCCATTCGATTGTTCAGCGTGCGTGGGATCGCTGTGCGCATGCATCTGACCTTCCCGCTGATACTGGTTTGGGCGGCGCTCCAATTCGGTGTGCTCGCCCGCGGCGGCATGAGCGGCGCGGTCTTCGGAGTCCTCACCACGATGCTACTCTTTGTTATCGTGGTGCTACACGAGCTGGGCCATAGCGTGGCTGCCCAGTACTATGGGGTGGAGGTCAAGCAGATCGTCCTCTTGCCTTTGGGCGGGGTTGCGCAGCTGGCTCGCATCCCAGAGAAGCCCTCTCAGGAGTTTGTCATCGCAATCGCTGGCCCGGCGGTGAACTTTGGCCTGGCGCTCATCTTCGGTGTGGTTGCGGCTTTGGCCGGATGGTCAACGGAGATTTCGCGCCTACCCGCTTTGCTGGGCGACATGAGCCGGATCAGTCTGGCCGGGCTTTTCGCATACACTTTCGCCTCAAACCTCTTGCTGGGGGTCTTCAATCTCATCCCGGCTTTCCCTATGGATGGTGGCCGCATTCTCAGAGCCGCACTCGCCGCCAGGCTGCCTTACCCAAGGGCTACTGAACTGGCCGCCGGGATCGGACAAGCTCTGGCCTGGGTGATGGGCATCGCCGGTTTCCTGCGAGGGGATTTCTTCTGGGTCCTGATCGCCCTCTTTGTCCATTCCGGTGCCACCCAGGAGCGTCAGCTCGTCTCGGCTCGCAGCATCCTCAGCGGGTTGACCGTCGAGCAGGCCTTCTCTCGCGGGGCCAGGGCGCTCGCGCCAGATCAGCCCCTGAAGGATGCTATAGATTTGACGCTGAATTCGTTCCAGTCGGATTTTCCGATTTGCGATGGCGACTCACTGATCGGTATGCTCACGCATGCGCGCTTGATCAAAGCCTTAAACGAGCGAGGGCCCGATGCCCGCGCGGGTGATGTCATGGAGCGCACTGTGATAGCTCTGAACCCCTCGGATGAGCTCATCGAGGCCCAGCAGCGCCTGGCGGAGGCGAAGCTGGATGCACTGCCCGTTATCCAGGGTGACCGCTTCCTGGGTATTCTCACCACGAGGGATATCAGCGAGATCTACCGCTTGGCGTCCATCCGCCAGGATCTCTTGCGCAGGCGCCAGCCCTCTTCATCGGAGGTGCAGACACAGATGTAGGGCGTTGCATCGTCGAGGCAAGGCGCGAAAAGCGCTGCCCCGCCTGCTTCCCGGGCATCTCCCCATTTCCCAACCGCCCGAATCCCCAAGCGGCCTCGCTAGGAGCAGAGGCTGGTTGCAGAATGGGATGGTTGTGCTACACTACGTGAGACCTCCCTACGGAGCGATGAAGGAGGCCGGATGGCCGAGCAGTCCAAACGCGTGGTTTGCATCGAGGACGAGCCCGAGATGATCGACCTCGTCCGTCTCATCCTTGGCCGCAAGGGATTCGAGGTCATAGGCGCGAATGGGGGCATTGAAGGGCTCGAGATCGTGCGCAAGGAGCGGCCTGACCTCGTCCTGCTGGATCTGATGATGCCCGATATGGATGGGTGGGAGGTCTACCAGCAAATGAAGGCCGACGAGTCGCTGCGGGAAATCCCGGTGGTGGTGGTGACGGCCAAGGCCCAATCCATTGATAAAGTCTTGGGATTGCATATCGCCAAGGTCGATGACTACATCACCAAACCCTTCGGGCCTCAGGAGTTGCTGGAGAGCGTGGAGAAAATCCTGGGCGATGTAGGCTAGGGTGACCGGAGCTGGCAAACTGGGGCGGCCGCTGCCGCCCCCTGTTTATTTCTGGGGAGCCTGAAATGGATGCGTGGGTTGAAGTCTGGCGCCAGAGCCGAGGCCCCGAGCGCCTGCTGCGGGCGCGCTGGTGCAGTTCATACGCCTGTCGCCTGAAAGGCCTGATGTTCCGCAGGCGCTTGGCGGACGACGAGGGGCTACTGCTGGTGGATTCGGGGGAAAGCCGCATGAGCGCCACGATTCACATGTGGTTCGTCTTCATGACGCTCGGCGTTGCATGGTTGGACAAGGATCAGCGAGTGGTGGATCTCCAATTGGCGCGGCCCTGGCGCATCTATGCGCCGCACGCTGCGGCGAGGTATATTCTGGAAGGGCCGCCCTCGATGATTGAAGAATTGGCCATAGGCGATGAACTCTCATTTGAAGCAAGTTCACCTTCATAGCCTCATACTGCTGACATGCGTGCTCTTGATGACTATCCCTTCGGCCAGCGGATTGGCGCAGGGCGAAGGGCCGGTCTACATCGTCCAGCCAGGGGATACGCTATCCCAAATTGCCCGGCGACTGGGTGCGAGCGTGGAGGACCTGGCAGCTCGAAATGGGATCGCGGATCCCTCGCGTATCACACCCGGCATGGAGTTGATCATACCGGGGTTTGAGGGTGTGGAGGGGCGGCTGAGGTTTGAAGAAGTGCAAGTGGGAGAGCTATTCGAGATGGCTGCCATGGAGTTCGGGCTGGATGCAGATACGCTTACCCGGCTGAATCGCATCTCCCGTCCGGATGCTCTATATGCAGGGCAGACTCTGGTTGTCCTCGAGAGGGAAGATGGCCAGGCCGACTCTCTGCCAGGAAGGATGGTACTTCCCAAACCTGGCGAGACAAGCCTCGAACTGGCAGCCCGCTTGGGACGATCTCCATGGGGCTTTATGCCCATGGGGGGCGGGCCCTTTGAACGCTGGACGATCGTCGGAGAGCCCCTATTGGACGCAGCTTCGGCTGATGCGGCCGCAGTCTTTCCAGCTCCCATCCAGGATGTTGCCATCAGACCCTTGCCGCTCGTGCAGGGCCTCACCACCGTATTCCGCGTCCAGGCACCAGGGCTGTTGGTGGAGGGTGAGCTGGGAGAGCGGGTGCTGGCCTTCTTCCCGGATGACGATGGCAGCTTCGTTTCTCTCCAGGGTGTGCATGCGATGGCAGAACCCGGGCTGGTGCCCCTAAGTCTTCGATTCATAGATACCGCCAGCGGCGAGATCCTATATGCATTTCGCCAGCCGCTGCTTCTCGAGGAAGGCGGGTATCCCTTCCGGGTCTTGAACGGCGTGCCACCGGAGACGATCGACCTCGATGTGATCGAACCCGAAGAGGCGCTGATCTCCGATTTGCTCGCTAAGGTAACCCCCGAGAAATATTGGCAAGGCCCGTTTGATTACCCTTCTCGATACTACACCGAGGAGTTTGTGGCGCTCTTCGGCACCCGCCGGAGCTACAACAATGGGGCCTACCTGTCCTATCATGCGGGGGTTGATTTCTACGGTCGTGATACGCCGATCTACGCCCCGGCAAACGGGAGGGTCGTATTTGCAGGCCCTTTGACCGTGCGCGGCAACGCCACCTATATCGATCACGGCTGGGGTGTGTATTCGGGCTACTTGCACCAGGCGGAGATCTACGTTTCAGAAGGTGAGTGGGTTGAACGCGGCCAAGTCATCGGAAAGGTTGGCGGGACGGGCCGCGTCACAGGTCCACATCTGCATTGGGAAATCTGGGCCGGGGGTGTGCCGGTGGAACCGCTATCCTGGGTTCAGGCAGGATACCCATGAGTGCTCCCCGCGGATGATCCTGGATCAGCCATCTTCATCCTCGCCTGCAAGCCGTCCAGCATAGTAATCTGCCAGGATGGCTGCGGCCTGCTCCAATTGCTCCCGAGGGACCAGCACGTCCACCCGTGCCAGACGGCCCACATTAAGCCCGATCGCCGCGGCCGCACCTTCGCCGGAGAGCAAGGCCTGAACACCGTGGGCTTCGAGCATGCTGCGGATGATTTCGCCTTCGATCCTTCCCGATACCGTATCTGCAACCACAAAGGCATCTTCCATGGTAACACCCCTCTCGCATGTAGTATAATGTCTCCGATTTCCCCAAATCAAGCCATGTATTTGCTTTTATGATGCCGACACCCACCGCCGTTTCGCCGGAAGCCTATTGGGCCCAATTCGACATCGATGAGTCGGATGTAGATTTCATTCTAAACCTGCTCCTCGATCGCGAGGTGCCTTTGACGACGGTCGAAATGGCTGTGGAAGTCGTGGCGCAACGGCTTAGGCGCCTGGAACAGGAGGCGCAGGCCACCGCCGAAGCAGAATATGTCAGTTACCTTCCCAAGGAATCCTACGAAGTGGGACAGATCCTGGCCTTCCCGGCATTGGGAGGGCGCATCGGCAGGGTCGTGGGCGTCCGGCCGGGTGAGAACCCGGATCTTGGCGAATTCGAGGTCATTCAGGTTGAGTTTGAAGGCGATGGAGACAGGCGCGAATTCGCAGCTAGGCTCGAGGATCATGCACTGAATGCCCCGCCGGCGCCGGATCTTGAGGGAAGGGAGCTGGATACCCCCGAGAAGGTCATCGAGCGCTTCGGTCCTCGCATAGAAGAGGTGCTGGAGGCCCGGCTGGAAGATATTGAGGATACCGTGCGCATCGCAGGCCGCTGGTTCCCGCGAGCGCTCGTGGCGGATATTAACGAGGGCCACCTGAACCTGGCTGAAGCGGTCTTGGACGTCGCGGGCGGCGGCCCGCTACCCACGAAGGATCTCCTCGAAACGATTGAACTTCCGCCCAATCTTTCACCTCAGCTAGCAGAATTTTCATTGGATTACGCATTGCAAGAGGATGAGCGCTTTGATGAGGTCGGCCCGGCGGGGCAGGTACTATGGTATCTTCGGCGGCTGGAGCCGCCAGAAGTCCAGTTCACACCGCCCCGACTCGAATGGCAGGGTGAGATCCCAGATCGCTCGACATTGACAGAGGAGCTGCGGGCGCTCGAAGCGCGTCTGGACGATGAATGGGTGCCACAGGGTGACCCCATAGAGCCATCGAATGAGGTTACCATCTCACTCATCTTCCCGCATTGGCGAGTGGGCAGCCTACCGCTCTCTCCCCGGCTCAAGCCGCTGTTTCCTACAGCCTACGAAGCTCCGCGCATCCGTTTCATTTTGGTGGATGCCCACAGCGGCGAGCGCTTCCCTGGCTGGGTGGTGCGGGAGAAAGGCTACGTGATCGGATTGGAGGATTGGTACAGGCAGTACGATGTGCCGGTCGGGGGGCTGGTGACGGTTCGCCAGGGTGAGGCGCCCGGCGAGGTGGTGGTCGAAACCCGCGACCGCCGGATGCGAAATGATTGGATCCGCACCGCCGCAGTTGACGATCGAGGAGAGATCATCTTTACCATGCTCAAGCAGCCGGTAGGGACAGCCTACGATGATCTGATGGTTGTGGGCGTGATCGATACCCAGGCGTTGGATGAGGCCTGGATGAAGCGCAAGCGCAAAGACATTCCGCTTGAACGGACCGTAGCGCATGTGTTCCGCGAGCTCGCCAAATTAACGCCCCAGAGCGCGGTCCATGCCCAGACGCTTTACGCAGCCGTGAATGTGGTCGAGCGGCAGCCGCCGGCAGCGGTGTTCGCCGAGCTGGTAAGCCACCCCTACTTCGTTCATGTGGGCGATCTATACTGGCGTTTTGAAGCCTCAGCCTGGAGCGGGGGAGAATGAGCCCAGATGCCATGAAGCCCCGCACGATTGTGCGTCCCACGATGGACACCAAGTTCCACATTGACTACGATTGGTGGGAGCGCGCTGGCCGCGACCTGGACGTCTACCTGCGCAGCCACTTATGCCCTGAGCATCAGGAAGCCTACGCCGATGTGGGCGCCGATGCGCTGGTGGACACAGTGGACCCTGAGACCGGCGAAGTGACACGCGTGCTCGGGATCCAGCACACGCTCATCACCCACTGTTCCCAGCAGCCGGATTACCTAACGCCGCAGACCACGCTGGTGAATGCCGTCTTCCGTGTCTTCCTGGCAAACGGCAACACACCGCTCACCCCAGTTGAACTCGGCGAGCGCCTGGGCCGGCCGGCACGTATGATCCTACGGACTCTCTCCGGGCCGCGGGTCTATAAGGGCATTCGGCCGATTCTCTCCGATTGATCCCCGCGAGCCTTTGGAATACAATCATCCCTAAGCTCCCGTAGCTCAGTGGAATAGAGCAGGGGCCTTCTAAGCCCAAGGTCGCAGGTTCGAATCCTGCCGGGAGCGCCTTCCTCAGTCGGCTTCCATTCCCCTGAAAACCCGATCAGATGTTTGCACTTGGGTCTATCCGAAGTACTCATGCCAGGCCTGAATCTGACCTGCACCCCTGAAAAGAGATGTGGTCGAGTTCCGGATGCCTTTTCAAACGATGTACTATTCCTTTGATGAAGGGCTTCCTCCAAGTTAGGGAGGGACGGCAAGTCGGGGACGATCTTGCGCGCATTCCGGCTCTTGTGGCATTATGAATGCCACAAGAGAATTTTCTTGGGCGAAGCGATCGCCCGGAGAGATGAGCCCATTGGGGTGCAATGGGAGAGCTATGGATGCTTAGGACGCCCATCAAAGCCGTTGCCTTTGACTGGGGAAACACGCTGATGCGTGTCTTTCCCGAGTTTGAAGGTCCCATGGTGAACTGGCCCAAAGTCGAAGTGATCGCAGGCGCGGCTGAGACTTTGGAGAACCTCAGGCCGCATTACCGCCTGGTGCTTGCCACGAATGCGATGGATTCTGGGCCAGGTGAGGTGGAAAGAGCCCTCGCCCGGGTTGGCATCGATGGGTTCTTCGAGTTGATCTACACTGCGAAGCATTCAGGCCATCGGAAGGATTCGCCCGAGTTCTACCGGGCCCTGCTCGAACTGCTTGGGTTGCATGCGTCGGAGCTGCTGATGGTTGGCGATAGCTACCATCCTGATGTGGAAGTGCCCGCAGAAGCGGGCTGCCGGACCATATGGTTCAATCCGGAGCACAAGCCCTGTCCCTCCAACCCGCCCAGGCATGCGGCTGTGATCTCGCATCTCGGTGCCTTGCCGGCCATGCTTCAGGCCATCGCCTTCTGATCCCCACCGGCTCAGAGAAGCCACCTTACAGGAAACTTTCAAAGGCCCCACAAACCCTGCGTTCTTTGGGATAATGCAGGCGTACCTTAACACGGGCGACCTCCGCCCGTTATCCCTCCGCCTTGGTCGCCTTTCCGGCGACCATGTGCGTTAAACGAGCTTTAGGCTCCAGGAATAGGTGGGCCTTGGAAGCCTCCCAGAGAGGCTCCGATATTTGTGCGTATCCTTCGCAGATAGGGTCTAATTCGTTGATGCTGGCGCGTCGGTGGCAAGCGAGGCTTCGGCGGCGGCGAGTGCCTTGGCACGCTGCCAGGGGGGCAGATCCTCCTTATCGATTAGCGCGGCCCGCAATTCGAAAATCTGATCCCGCAGTGCGGCGGCCTTCTCGAATTCCAGCACCTCGGCGGCGCGTTGCATTTGCTTTTCCAGCTCCAAGATCAACCGCTGCAGTTCGTCCTTCGGCAAGCTCGCCGGCGTGAGCGGCCGATACTCGCCCGCTTCCTCCGCAACGGTCCGGGCAGCGACCTGGTCGGTTAGATCGCGGATTTCCTTCACGATGCTGGCGGGCTCAATCCCGTGCGCTCGATTGTAGGCGATCTGCTTGGCGCGGCGCCGCTCGGTCTCCTCGATGGCGCGGCGCATCGAATCGGTCAGGTGGTCGGCGTACATGATGACCTTTCCGTTGAGATGGCGGGCGGCGCGGCCGATGGTCTGTATGAGCGCCGTGTCGGAGCGAAGGAAGCCCTCCTTGTCAGCATCCAGGATGGCGACCAGGGACACTTCAGGCAGATCGAGCCCCTCGCGCAGCAGGTTGATGCCCACAACGACGTCGAAAACACCCAGGCGAAGGTCGCGCAGGATTTCCACCCGCTCGATGGTGTCGATCTCCGAGTGGAGGTAATGCACTTTGATGCCGAGCTCCAACAGGTAGTCGGAGAGATCTTCGGCCATGCGCTTGGTCAAGGTGGTGACCAGGGCACGTTCTCCCACCTCCACGCGCCGCCGTATCTCGGCCACCAGATCGTCGATCTGCCCTGCCACCGGACGGACCTCCACATCAGGATCGATCAGGCCGGTGGGACGGATGATCTGCTCCACCACCTGCGTGGCATGCTCAAGTTCGTAGGGGCCGGGTGTGGCAGAAGTATAGATCACCTGGTGGATGCGGGCTTCGAATTCATCGAAGGAGAGCGGGCGATTGTCCAGCGCGGAAGGCAGCCGGAAGCCATACTCAACCAAGGTCTCTTTGCGAGATCGATCTCCGGCATACATTCCCCGAACCTGTGGGATGGTCATATGGCTTTCGTCGACGACCAGCAGGAAATCGGGAGGGAAATAGTCCATGAGGGTCCAGGGCGGCGAGCCCGGAGGGCGCTGATCGAGGTGGCGGGAATAGTTTTCAATACCGGCACAATAACCCACCTCACGCAGCATTTCCAGATCGTAGAGCGTGCGCTGCTCTAGCCGCTGAGCCTCAAGCAGCTTATCGTGTGAACGAAGGTAGGCTAGGCGCTCTTCCAGCTCCGCCTGAATGTCCCGGATGGCTGCCTGGAGCTTCTCCTCGTCGGTGATGAAATGCTTGGCGGGGTAGATGCTTACGGCTCGGCGATCGCCGAGCAATTCCCCGGTGAGCGGATCGAAGAGCATGATGCGCTCAAGCTCGTCGCCGAAGAAACTCAGGCGCAAACCTTGCTCCTCATAAGCAGGGATGACCTCCAGGGTATCGCCCCGCACCCGGAAGGTGCCAGGGCGTAGCTCAAGATCGTTGCGGTCATAGTGACTCTCGACCAGCTGCCGCAAGATGGTGTCGCGGCGGTAGCGGTCGCCAACCTTCAAATGCAAGACCACACGCCCATAGGCCTCCGGGTTGCCGATACCGTAGATGCTCGACACCGAAGCGACCACGATGACATCCCGGCGGGACAGCACGGATGTGGTCGCCGACAATCGGAGCCGGTCGATCTCCTCGTTGATATCCGTCTCCTTCTCGATGTAGAGATCATGCTTGGGCACGTAGGCCTCAGGCTGGTAGTAATCGTAATAGGAGACGAAGTACTCGACGGCGTTTTCCGGGAAGAAGGATTTGAATTCGGCGTACAGCTGGGCCGCCAGGGTCTTATTGTGAGCCAGCACAAGCGTTGGCCGCTGGGTGCGGGCGATTACGTTGGCGATCGCAAAGGTCTTGCCGGTGCCGGTGGCCCCGAGCAGGACCTGATGCCGGTCGCCGCGTTCCAGTCCCGCCACCAGCTTCTCGATCGCTTCCGGCTGATCGCCGGTTGGCTGATAGGGTGCATGGAGCCGGAAGGGCTGCATGGCTTCTCCTGAGGCTTCGCTCAAATGTTCTGCGATTATATCACTTGGGATCCAGGAGGCGTTCTGGCCGCAAGCGGCTCAGGTCCCCTGCAGGTAGATGGGATTGCTGTAGATCCAGCCCCGGACGCGGCCCCTGTAATGGCGATGGGCCTCCACTCGATAGGCGCCGGGCTCGCGGACGGTGTGTACCACTGATTGCTCCTCCTCCCAAACCCGCACGAGGCTGCCATTTCGCAGCAGGCGGATTTCGGCTGCGCTAGGGAGATGGATCTTCAGGGTGACACCCAGGCCGAGCATTAGATTGCTCCCCATGCCGGCCTCGCCCCGCTCACCATGAGCGCTGAACCGGAAGCCCCGAGTAGGGGCCGGGAGGTCATAGCCGATGAAACAGGCGCCGGCTCGGAGGGCCTCGAAAATGTGTCTCCGGTCCTGGTCTAGATCGCCGAGCAAGGGCTCCTCCAGTAGCACGTGGGTGTTTACGGTGCGAAATAGATAGGCATAAGGAAAGATAATCCGCTTGAGAGGGCCCAGCCGAATATGGGTGGCATGGGCATCGGTTCCCCCAATGGCCACTACCCGGCGGCCTTGGGCGAGGAGTTGATCCCAGCGCTTCAAGGCCTCGGGGAATGGGCCTTGGCCTATCAGGCCTGGGTTATAGGCGTAGAAGATAGCAGCCGGGAGGGAGCGGAGGCGAGACTTGAACTCGCTCATGAAATTCCATAACTCGAGGCCGGTGAAGTCCTGGATGTCCCAATCAACCCAGGAGAGATCCGGCTGCTTGAAGATGGGGGCTTCGGGATCATGCGGGTGGGCAAGGAAGGCCAGCCCGCCCCTCTCAAGGATCGTTGTGACGAGGCGGCGGGGGTCGGCTGCTTCCAGCGCGAGCTCAACTCGGGCCTCATAGGCCAGCAAGTGGTTTTTCTGGGGATGCCGCCCTTGGTCGTGCACTTCCTCGCCGATGAGCAGCAGCACCCGGTTATCGCCACGATAGTAATAGCCGTCCAGGCCCTCGACCCAGACGTTGTGATCGGTCACGACGATGAAATCCAAGCCGGCATCCAGTGCGGCGCGCAGGATGTCCTCATGGCTGCCCTCCCCGTCGGAGTAACGGGTATGCACATGCAAATTGCCGACGATCTCATACGGCAAGGGATCCTCCTGGGTGTGGTACGCGATGAGAACGGGCTAACCAGGGCTTGTGAAGCCGGGGCGGGTGCGGTTGCGTCCGGCATCGGCCGGTGTGATGAGCTGGGTGCCGACCTGGGCGCATACCCCGATGAGCTGCTGGCGCTGCGCGGACGTGAGCGGAGCGAGGTGGGTGATGACCAATTCGATTTGCTCTTCGAGGAGGCTTTCCAGGAGGAGGTCCCAGGCCCTCCCAGCGGGCTGCTCATCCACGAGCATCGTGAGCTTATTCGGGTTGTAGGGGCCGATTAGGTCTTCAAGCTGCTTCTTGAAGTCGTTGTCGAAGTGCAGCCAGCGGAAGAACGGGCCGGTCTCGACGCGCTCCAGCGGGTGGCGCTTGACCAGATACACTACGTAGGGCTTGATGGCTGATGCGTCGTC
This sequence comes from uncultured Anaerolineaceae bacterium, assembly GCA_964591485.1. Classification (GTDB taxonomy): domain Bacteria; phylum Chloroflexota; class Anaerolineae; order Anaerolineales; family E44-bin32; genus E44-bin32. The sequence goes on from CAZQDE010000024.1 coordinate 27,861, forward strand.
CATGCTGTCTGCGAATGCTGCGATAGCACCAAGCTTAGCATAGGCCGCCCGCCGGGACAATGGTTGAGGGGGGTCGCGCTTTCCACTTTGCGGTCGGCGAGACGTGTATAATCGATGCGAGATTTTCCATGCGAGAAGCGAGACTGTTGCTCCGAGGCTGCTTGCTGCTGCTGGTTCTGGCCGGTGGCTCGGGCTGTCGATCAGATGCCTTGCCGCCGCAGGGCGGCCCTGCGGAAAGGCACGCAGCCCCGGATGATCTCCAGCTTGCGCTACTGGCGGCCTCAGAACATCTTATGTCGGTGGTCAATGCCAGGCGGGCAGAGTCGGGTGCGCTGCCCCTGCTTCCGTACCCGGCGCTGTCGGATTTGGCCTTCGAGCGCGCCACGGATATGGGCGTTCGTGGATACCTCGGACATGTGGATCCTCAAACTGGGGAAAACCTTCTCGAAACCCGCCTGGCTGAGCAGGGTTTCACAGGCCCAGCCGCGGAGCTGCTCTATGAGACCCCAAGCCCCTTGCAGGATGTGGCTGATCAAGCTCTCGAGACCTGGTGGCAGGATCCGGCACATAGAACACTGCTGATGGAACCGGCCTTCCGATTTGCAGGCGTGGGGCTCATGGGGGATGGAAGCGAGTGGCGAGTGGTGATCATCCTGACAGTGAAAGCCCCCGATCATGAGCGAACGAGATCTGGCTGAAACCTTTGAGGCCATCGCCAACCTGCTGGAAATCAAGGGAGAGCCGGTTTACCGCGTGATGGCGTACCGGCGCGCGGCGGAGACTCTGCGCCAAATGGGTCCCGAGGTGCGTGACATTTGGGAGCGCGGAGAATTGCAGGCCCTCCCCGGGGTGGGAAAGGCCATCGCCGAGAAGATCGACGAAATCCTGCGCACAGGGGAGCTGGCATTCTACGAGAAGCTCACCGCCGAAGTCCCTGCCGGCTTGCTCGAGGTGCTGAAGGTCGAGGGAGTTGGGCCAAAGCGCGCCGCTCAGTTCTGGCGAGAGCTTGGAATCACCTCCCTGGATGCCCTGGAGCAGGCGGCCCAGTCAGGGAAGTTGCGGTCATTGAGCGGAATGGGCCCTCGCTCTGAGGCCAAGATCCTGGCGGGCATCGAAGCGCTGCGCGGGCGCGAGACCGGCAGGGTTTTGCTCGGCCAGGCATGGGAGTCGGCCCAAGCCATGCTCGAATACCTGGAGCGCGGCGATGGCATCCTGCACGCCGAGGTGGCGGGCAGCCTGCGGAGAGGACGTGAAACGATCGGGGACTTGGACCTGCTGGTGGCCTCCGACAGCCCCTCAAAGGCCCTCGAGGCGGTCTTGGGCTATGGCCGGATCACTCGCGTGCTGGCGCGAGGGGAAACGAAGACAAGCCTTGAGTTGCAGGGTGGACTGCGTGCCCAAATTTGGATCCATCCGCCGGCGCGGTGGGGCAGCGCACTGCAATACGCCACCGGATCGCAGGCCCACAATGTCCGGTTGCGGGAATTGGCGCTCGATCAAGGTCTCTCCCTCTCCGAGCATGGATTCAGGCGCGCGGGCGGAGGCGAGATCCTCTGCAGGGAGGAGGCCAAAGTCTATGAGACCTTGGGAGTGCCCTGGATTCCGCCTGAACTGCGGGAAGACCGTGGCGAGATCCAGGCTGCCAAGGAGGGCCGCTTGCCTGACCTGGTGAAGATCACGGATCTTCGGGGCGAACTGCATGCCCACTCGACCTGGAGCGATGGCAAGGCCTCCATCCTGGAGATGGCGCAGGTGGCCATGGACATGGGGATGGAATACCTGGTCATCTCCGACCACTCCAAGGGCCTGGGTATCGCTGGCGGGCTAAACGCAGAGGACCTGCGCAGGCAGCGCGAGGAGATCGAGGCTGTACAGGCACGGCTGAGCCGGGGGCCTCGCATCCTGCAAGGCATTGAAGTGGAGATCCTGGCGGACGGCAGCTTGGATTTCCCCGACGAAGTGCTGGCGGGGCTTGATCTGGTGATCGCCTCACTGCACTCCTCGCTTAAGCAGGAGCGCGGGCGCATCATGCATCGCATCCTCAGGGCGATCGAGAACCCCCATGTTGACATCATCGGCCATCTAACGGGCAGATTGATCAACCGGCGGGATCCTGCGGATTTGGATGTGGAACAGGCGTTGCGGGCTGCGGCGGAGCATGGGACGGCGCTTGAGATTAATGCCCATCCAGATCGCCTGGACCTAAAGGATGCTCACGCGCGACGTGCCGTCGAGCTGGGCTGCCTGCTGGCGATCAACACCGACGCGCATCATCCTGAACATTTCGGCTACCAACGCTTCGGCGTCATGACAGCCCGTCGCGGCTGGGTCCCGGCGCAGGCGGTTCTCAATACATGGCCCTTGGAAAAGCTGCTGGAATGGCTACATAGCCGCCGGTGAGCTGCCCCCGCAACCTCGCACGCTGCCAGGGGTTCTAACTTACTGGAACGCCACGGCGGCAAAGCAGACAGAGGAGGGCAGCGAATGGCGGACATAGCCATTATCACCGACAGTACCGCATATATCCCCAAAGAACTCGTCGATACCTACGATATCAAAGTCGCCCCCCAGGTCTTGATTTGGGGCGATGAATCCTTTCTGGATGGGGTGGACATTCAGCCTGCAGAATTCTATGAGCGGCTTTCCACGAGCAGCGTGATGCCCACAACCTCACAGGCCACAGTGGCGGCCTTTCACAGCATCTTCGAGCCCCTGGCCGAGGCGGGCACCCCTATGGTCGTGATTGTGATCTCGGAGAAGCTCTCGGGAACGCTGCAATCCGCCCGCCAGGCCAAAGAGATGTTCCAGGGCGCGACCATCGAACTGGTGGATTCGCGCTCCACCTCCATGGAACTTGGCTTCCATGTGCTCGCGGCTGCGCGTGCGGCCGAAGCTGGAAGATCCTTCGAGGAAGTGGTTCGCGTCGCCAGGCAGGCCCCCGATCACACCGGGGTCTATTTCGTGGTTGACACGCTCGAGTTCCTGCATCGAGGTGGCAGGATCGGGGGCGCTTCCAGGTTTATCGGAACCGCGCTGAACATCAAGCCGTTGCTCCAGATCGAGGGCGGGCGGGTGGAACCCTTCGAAAAGGTGCGCACAAAGAAGAAAGCAAAGGCTCGCCTGTTGGATGTCCTCGAAGAGCAAGTTGGGGGGAAGTCGAATTTGAGGCTGGCCGCGCTGCACGCAGCCGCCGAAGGCGAGGCGCGCGAGTTGCTCGAAGCCGCGGTGGAGCGACTGGACCCGGTCGAGACCCTCCTGGCCGAGGTCAGTCCGGTCGTGGGAACCCATGCCGGGCCTGGGACGGTAGGCATCGCCTATTGCACCGATCTCTAGATGCGCGGGTTGCGCTGATGGATAGGGGCTGCCCCCCACAAGTTAGGGGGCAGCCCCTTCTGGATTGGATGGGTGGCTTGGAATGGGTCCACTATCCCGGCGGTGATCGTGGCCGCGATTGTTGGAGCAACTCCGAGATAATCTGGGTGCCCTGGATGTGGAGCTTATGCCGGCTGCCGTCGAGGCCCTGAATAAGTCCAGCGCTTGGGATTCCTGACGGTCGCATGCGGCGCTGCTGCGAGGGTGTATAGTTATGGTAAGTATTTCACATGCGATGGTATAATGAGGCCCCGTTACAGCCAGCGAAAGCCGGGGCATTTGCGTGGAACGCAGTATCCAACAATTCCTTGAGCGCTTGCGCGTGGAACGAGGGGCGGCGAAAAACACGCTCCTTGCCTACCGAACAGACTTGGATCAATTCCAGCGTGTTCTTGCTGCACGCGGCGTTGCTGCGCCGGAAGAATTGGACGCGGCCGTCCTCGAGTCCTATGTCGGATGGCTGCAAATGCAGGGCTACCGCCCGGCGACGATCTCCCGCAAGCTGGCCGTGGCGCGTTCCTATCTTGAATTTGTTGGCCATGCCATCGGCGTACGGGAGGAGCCGCTCCGCAGGGTGCTGCGGGCGCCTTCCAACCCCCGGAGTGAACCCCGCACGCTCTCTCCTGAGGAGCTGGATCGCTTGCTGGAAGCCCCAATGCGGCGCAAGAACGCGGGCTCCATACGTGACAGTGCCATCCTATCGGTTCTCTATGAGACCGCTTTCCGGGCAGCCGAGATCGTGAATCTTCAGCTCAGGGACTTGAACATCGAGGCGGCTCTTCTGCTCAAGCCGCCGGCACGCATTAAGGTCTACTCCATTCCGCGCTCAGTGGAGCCGCTTAGACGGTACCTGCGTGAGAGTCGGCCTCAGCTCAGCAAGCAGCCCGGCGAACAGACGCTCTTTCTGAACCAGCGAGGAAACGGGCTCAGCCGGCAGGGCCTTTGGCTGGTGGTCAAGCGCTGGGCTTCGGCTGCCGATCTGGGAGACGATCTATCTCCGCAAACCCTGCGACACACGCGGGCGCGGGACCTGCTGCGGGCCGGCCACTCGCGCAGGGAAGTGCAGGCCTTTCTCGGGCTTTCCAGTCCCAATGCGATCCGGATCCATCGTACAACCCGACAAGCGGAGGCAGAGTGAACCCCACGGAGTTTCTGACGGAAGCGGACATTCAGGCGGCAGTAGATGCCATTCGATCCCGCACCGACCTGCAGCCCAGGATCGGCATGATCCTGGGTTCGGGCCTGGGCCCGTTGGCAGAGGCGGTCGAAGGGGGTGTGGCATTCGACTCGAAGGAGGTTCCGGGCTGGCCGGCCTCCACCGTGGAGGGGCACGTGGGCCGACTGATTTTCGGCACGCTTGAGGGCCAACGGGTCTTCGTCTTGCAGGGTCGTGCCCATTATTACGAAGGTCACTCCATGGCCAGCTTGGGCTTGCCTGTTCGGGTCATGCAAAGGCTGGGCGCGGAGATCTTGATAGTGACCAATGCGGCCGGCGCCGTGAATCCACAATTCTCCCCGGGCGAATTGATGCTGATCGCCGACCATATCAATTTCATCGGGATGGCCGGGCTCACACCTCTGCGTGGGCCTAACCTGGATTCCTTCGGCCCGCGCTTCCCCGATATGAGCCAGGCCTACGATCCTGAACTGAAGGACCTCGCCCGGGAAGTCGCCAAGCAGCAAGATATCCCCCTGCAAGAGGGCGTATACATCTGTCTGGCAGGTCCCTCATTCGAGACCCCCGCGGATTTGCGTTTCCTGCGGATGATCGGTGTAGATGCTGTGGGCATGTCCACTGTGCCGGAGGTTACGGTTGCACGTCATAGCGGCATGCGGATCTTGGGCATATCGGGCATTAGCAACAAGGCCAATTTAGATGGCAAAACCATCACTAGCCATGAGGAAGTTCTCGAGGCGGGGAAGGTTATCGTCCCGCGGCTTATTCGGCTCATCACGGGGGTTCTAGGTAGTCTCTGAGTCTGGTATGCATGGAAGAAGCCCTGCTATTCATCGAGCAAAACCAAACCTGGCTTTTCCTGATTGTGGGGGCAGGGTGCGCAATATACCTGCTCCTGGGCCTGCGCGCCTACAGGGATCTTCAGGCAGCAAACTTCGAGCTGGAGCGAGAGCGGGCCGTTACCCGCCTCACCCGTTCGGGTGCGATGTTCGCGCTGCTGGCCGCGGCCCTGATAGCTACCTACTTGCTGACGACTTTCGTCAGCCCTGCCATCCCGGCCGCTTCCCGTCCAACCCCTGTGCCGACCGTGTCCTTGCTGGCGACGCCGCGCCCGGCGACCTTGGAGCCGGGGCAGACTCTGGCCTCGCCGACACCGCTCAATGTCTCAACGATCGATGGTGCCGGATGCCAGAATCCACAGGCGACCATTCTCACGCCGGCAAGTGGGGATACGCTGCGAGGCGAAGTGCGGTTCATGGGAATTGCGAATATCCCGGGCTTCGCTTTCTACAAGCTCGAGTACCACGATCTCAAGCCGGGGAGCACCTGGATGGCGATCTCGGCTGGAAATCGTCCTGTCTGCGAAGAGGGTTGTGAGGCCGAGGAGGGGGCCGAGGAAGGCGAACTGGGCACCTGGGATACGAGCCTGGTCATGCCCGGGCAATACGCAGTGCAATTGGTTGTGACCGATACTTTGGGGAACGCGCCCCTGCCGTGCCAGATCCTGGTGCAGGTTGTGCCCTGAAGCACAAGATGTAGAATGGTTAGGTGAAGATGGTCCTCAACGTCCAGATCCGGAGAGCGGTTTCCAGCGACATCCCCACTTTGATTGCCATGGATCATGGCTATAGCACCGATCATGTTTGGCAGCTTTCGCTGCGGAGAGAAGATGGGGAGATCCAGGCTTCCTTCCGGGAGGTGCGATTGCCGCGAGCGATGCGCGTGCCGTATCCGCGCCAGCCGGAGCGGCTGGCGGATGAGTGGACGGAGAAGGCCGCCATCCTGCTCGCTGAGGGTGGGAGCGGGCCTCTGGGATATGTGGCGCTGGCCTATGGCCCAGCCGAAGATTCTGCCTGGATTACCGATCTCATCGTCGATCTGCCGCACCGCGGAAAGGGGATTGGGAAGCAACTGCTCTTGGCAGCGTTGGAGTGGAGCCGCGAGCGCGGGATGAATCATATCTTCTTCGAGATGCAGAGTAAGAATTACCCCGCCATCCGGATCGCACAGCAGGCCGGCTTTGCCTTCGCCGGATTCAGCGACATGTATTATCCGGATCAGGAGATCGCCCTCTTCTTCGCCCAAGAGCTATAGAGGCCTGAATTCCGAAATCCCATGGTTGCGCCACTGCTCGTTCTGCATCAAATCCTGACGGCGGGGAATACCATTACGGCATTTTCCCTGCTACTCTACGCGTTGACGTTTAACTTGCGGGAGCGGGTCGCACGGGCCCTGGCGGTGCTGATGGCTTGTGTGACCATCGCCTATTTTGGTGACGTGCTCGTGGCGACCTCTGCTCTAACGATCGAAACCGAGACCTGGCTGCGCCTGCAATGGGTGGGTACCAGCTTTGTTCCGGCGGCCTACCTGCAGCTCTCGGACGCGCTATTGGAAGCGACCGGTCGGCCATCCCGGGGGCGGCGCTCTAAGGTCGTCTGGCTTAGCTATATCCTCGGAGCTCTCACGCTCATTGCAGTGACCATGGGACGCTCGCTCGCCGGCAGCCTGACCCAGGCTGATTCTGTGCCCTACCTGGCGCCGGGGCCGCTCTTCCCCGTGTTTACGCTTTTTCTACTGGTGACCATCGGCTTTGCCGGCCTGAACTTCTACCGCGCGTATCAACGCTGCCTGACGCGCTCCAGCCGCCGCAGGATGCGCTACTTGATGGCTGGATCGCTCGGCCCGCTGCTAGGATCCTACCCGTTCCTGATGCTCGGCGGACGAGCCCTAGTTGCCTTTCCAGTGCTATTCTGGGGCATCCAGATCGTCATCAATGCCTTTGTGACGATCCAGATGGTGCTGATGGCATATGCCGTCGCTTACTTCGGTGTGGATATCCCCGATCGGGTGGTTAAGAGCCGGCTCTTCCAATGGATCCTGCGCGGGCCGGTGGTCGCTTCGAGCGTGTTGGCGATTATGGTCGTCGTGAACCGGGTTGGCGTCCTGCTGGGTTACGAGAACAGCCGCGCCGTACCCTTCGCTATGGTCGCCTCTCTGTTGCTGCTCCAATACATCATCACACTCATCCGGCAACCCATCGAGCGTTGGTTCTTCTATGGAGAAGATCGGGGCGATGTTGCCCGTCTGCAGGCCTTGGAGGAGAAGCTGCTGACCTCCGGTGACTTGCGGCAATTCCTCGAGTCGCTGCTGAATGCTGTCTGCGACGTCCTGGGGGTCGAGTCGGCCTTCATCGCTGTGGTGGGATCGTCGGGGTTGGAGATGGAGGTGGCGGTCGGCCCCGAGGATCCCATGCGGGGTGAGAAGGAGTTGCCGCCGCTCTTGGTAACGGAGGAAAAGATCGAATTCGACCACCTGGGCCCCGTCTTCACCTGGGATATCTACTGGATCCTTCCGCTACGCCTCGCCAATCCCGCCGAGGTCATCGGATTCATGGGTGTGCGGGCTCGGAACCATAGGCCGGATTTTT
>CAZQDE010000025.1:0-33899 GCA_964591485.1 uncultured Anaerolineaceae bacterium
TGTCATAACCAATGCCACCGGGAGAAATGACGCCGTCCGGGAAACGAGAGGCGGCGACTCCACCAATGGGAAAACCGTATCCCTGATGCACGTCGGGCATCACAACCACATGACTGACCAGGCCGGGAAGCGTAGCGGCGTTGACGGCTTGCTCGAAGGACCGGTCCCGCAACGCCTGCTCGAGAAGGCGTTCGCTGGCATATACGCGAACCGGGACGCGCATATCCTGGCGGTAGCTCTGCGGGATTTCCCACAGGTAGTCGCTCAGTCGACGGAAATCCTGCTTCTGCACCATACCTCTACCCTCCTGCCCCTATACGTCGAAAACAACTGTTGCCCGCAGTCCCTCCTCGCTGGGACGGATTTCCAGATCGTTGAAGGTCACGGCCTTGATGTGGGTTTGAACGCTCTCACATTCCCCAAGCCGCACATGTGCCTCCAGGCGGTTGCCCGGTTCCAAGTGCAATTGCACCAAGGTGGGCAAGCGGCCTTCGGTTTCGAGCAGGAAGAGAAGCTCCTCAAGCCAGCTCACCAGCAGGGTTTCGGGATCCTCAGCCTCAAGGCGCAGCACGCGTGTCTCGGGCGCCCTCGGGCGGAATCGGGGCTGGAGGATGTGTATCAGTCCCTGGGCCGCGTTGTGGAGCAAGTCTGCAAGGCTCTCTCCACGCACGCGCAAGGCAAGGTCCGCAGTATGCTCGATCTCCTCGAAAGATGCGGTCTTCATGATTCCAGTATAGTACGAATTATCCTTAGTCCTGTGGTGCTGGTGAAGGTATAATCGGTGCGATGAGCGAAGAAGGCCCGGAGCTCAGCGCCATCATTCGAAAGGCGCTGAAGTCTTCGCTGGGCGACCTCCCGGTCGCAGATGAGCGCTGGATAGCGGCGATCGCCGCGAGCATGGCGCGCGAGATCATCGCCGCGACTCGCAACAGTCCGGAGGGGCAAGCCTACGCTCCCGACCAATACACGCTTCTTCTTCATCCATCGCTGGCGGAGGAGCGGCGCGCCTGGACGGAGCGGATGCAGAAACGTTTCAGCGTGCGGATGCACCGCGAGCTTCTTGCGAGTGGCTACCAGATGGCTGGCGAGCCGCATATCAGCTTGGCGACGGATCCCACGCTGGGCGTGGATGAAGCCCGCATCATTTGCTGGCATAGCAGCAACCCTCTAGCATTGGCGGATAGGATCGACGCCGAGGAGGAAGCGGACACCCAACGGCCTCCGGAAGGCGCCTTCCTCGTGGTGGGGGGCAAACGGCACTTCAGATTGCGAAAGCCGCTCGTTCGCATCGGCAGGCGCCTGGATAACGACCTGGTCTTGAATGACCCACGAGTATCCCGGCACCATTTGCAGCTGATCGCTCGGCATGGCCGCTACATCGCCAGGGATGTCGGGTCCACGGCCGGCACCTATGTGAACGGCCGCAAAATCGAAGAACGCGTGCTGAAGCCGGGGGACGTGATCCAGGTGGGCGCGATCGAGCTAATCTACGGCGAAGATAAGGGCGGGCCACCGGATAGGACGCCACCTTATGAACCCGGCGGAGGCACGGAAGCGCAGGACGAGCAAATCACGCCGCTAAATATGAAGAATTTGCCGGATGCGAAGACAGCCAAGCTTGGCTGAGCTCATGCTGGCCCAGCGAATCCGTGGTTGACACCCTGACCTATGAACCATTTTATCGATCGTATGGAAATCCAACTTGAGCGTTTCGTGGAAAACGCGCTGGCCAAGATGACCCGATCGGTCTTCTCTCCGGCGGACGCGGCCGCACAACTGGCCCGCGCGCTTAACGAAGGCGTGCGGCTTACGGAGGATGGAAAGCGCTTCGCTCCGGACCGCTACGCGCTCACCTGCCATCCGGAGGATGCCAGGGCGTTATTGACGCATACTCCTGATTTGCAAAAGGTCCTTGCGAATGAGCTGCTTGAGGTGGCGCGGGATTTCGGCTACCTCGTGTTCAGAGAACCGATCGTCACCATCGCCGCAGATCCCACACTTTCGCATCGCGAGGTTCGAGTGGTGGCCTGGCACAGCACCAGTCCGCTGGAGTTTACCCGCGGGATGGAGCGGATGGAGAAGGGCGGGGGTAGTGCTTCGCCCGCCGGTGCCTATCTGATCGTCGATGGCAACCGCCATTTCCCGCTCGATCGCCCGGTGGTTAATATCGGCCGGCGTCTTGACAACCATCTCATCCTCGAGGATCCGCGCGTTTCCCGCACCCATGCCCAGATCCGCGCCCGCGAGGGCCGCTATGAAATCTTCGACTTGAACTCCTCGGCCGGAACCCGCATCAACGGCCGCGCCGTACAGCATCATGTCTTGCAGCCCGGCGATGTGATTGAGGTGGCAGGCATCCGGCTGGTTTACGGTGAAGACCCGGGCGGACCGCCGGATGAGACCCCAGCGTATGCTCCTCCCTTCCCACCCCGCCCTGCAGGCGATCAGCGCACCCGCGTGATCGACAAAGACGGCGAAAGCGCCCCGGACGAAGAATGACCCCCAGCCTGCTCCTGCTATTTCTGCGGCTCGCCGCGGCCGTGGTGTTGCTGGCCTTCCTTGGCACCATTCTGGGTTACCTGAGACGGGATCTTCAGAAGCAAGCAGACGAGAGCCCGAGTCTGCCTGCAGTGTTCCTGGCGGGCAGCTTCGACGGTGAGCTGCATAGATTCCCCTTGCGACATCTCGAACTCGTTGGCCGAGCCGCGGATAACACCGTGGTGGTTGCGGACGAGACCGTTTCCGCGCACCACGCCCGTCTGTCCTTCATGGGCGGGCATCAATGGTGGCTTGAGGATTTAGGCTCCCGGAATGGCACGACGGTTAACGGCGTCGCTTTGGAGGAGCCGCTGGCGGTGACGATGGGGGATGAGATCGGCTTTGGGAGGGTGTCCCTCAAGATCGTCGCGGGACAGGAGGCGGTCGGCGAGGCTGCCCCACCAAGACAGGGACGATCCCCGGCATGAGCCTGTCCGGGTGTGCTAACATAGTCGCGATGCGGAAATAGGAGATCCCATGGCAGATCCCATTGTGCTGGGCGTATTGGGCGGATCAGGCCTTTACGCCATGGAAGGGCTGGAAGAGATCGAGGAAAGGCACATCGAAACGCCCTTTGGCGAGCCTTCCTCTCCCATAACCATCGGCCGGCTGGGTGGCCACAGGGTGGCTTTCCTGGCCCGTCATGGACTGGGGCATATCTACTCCCCCTCGGAGGTCAACTATCGGGCCAATATTTACGCATTGAAATCCCTCGGGGTCGAACGCGTGCTTTCGATCAGCGCGTGCGGTTCCTTACGGGAGGATTTCGCGCCGGGGGATATCGTCGTGCCCGATCAGCTCTTCGACCGCACTTCGGGTCGCGTGCGGTCCTTCTTTGGAGGAGGCTTGGTGGCGCACATCAGCGTGGCCGATCCCTTCTGCCCGGACCTCTCTGCCTATCTGGCGGAGAGCGCGGAGGCGGTAGGTGGGCGTGTGCATCGTGGCGGTTCCTACGTCACGATCGAGGGACCGCGCTTCTCGACGCGAGCCGAATCGAACGCCTATCGAGCCTGGGGCCTATCGATCATCGGCATGACGACCTCTCCGGAAGCCTTCCTGGCGCGTGAAGCCGAGCTCTGCTATGCGGTGATGGCTCATGTGACCGATTACGACGTCTGGCATCATGCCGAAGAACCTGTGAGCGCAGAGATGGTCTTCCGGACCCTGGAAGGCAGCACGCGTCTGGCGCAGGCCGCGATCGCACATTTGGTGGTGCAGCTGCCCGAAGAGCGGGCCTGTGAGTGCGGCCACGCGCTGGAGAATGCCCTCGCAACCCATTCCGAGGCGATTTCCGGCGATGCGCGGGAAAGGTTGGCGCTCCTTGTGGATCGATATCTCGGCTGACCGCCAGCAGGCCATTAATCGACGCGAGGTTCAATTATTGGGCCTCGCGTTCCTGTTTCTGGTGCTCATCACGGGAGCGCGCTGGCTGGCCCCTGCCGCCCGGGCGGATTCATGGGCCGACCTGCCCGAACTCGGGGTCCAGGTACTATCGCTCCCCGTATGGGGGGGCTGTGCCTGGCTGCTCCACCGCGTGGCAGCCCGAGCCCGTCCCCACCGCGATCCCCTGCTGCTGCCCGTGGGTATGCTGCTGGCCGGTTGGGGCGTCCAGGTCATCTGGCGACTTGCCCCCGCCTTTGGGGTCCGCCAGCTAAGATGGCTTCTACTGGGGACAGTGGGCGCAGCAGCCCTGCTCAGAATGGATCCGGGGTTGCGGTCACTTCGCCGCTACCGCTACCTATGGACTCTCGGGGGCTTGCTGCTGCTCTTGTTTACCCTATTCTTCGGAACGCACCCGTCCGGCGGATCGCCCCGGCTCTGGCTCGGGTGCTGCGGCTTCTATTTCCAGCCCTCCGAACCTCTGCGTCTGCTGCTGGTCGCGTTCCTGGCCTCTTATCTGGGCGACCGCATGCTCTTGCCATTAAGCAAGCGCCTGGGCCTCACGCCGCGGGCCATGATCCCTCTTATCGCGATCTGGTTGACCTCGGTGCTGTTGCTCATTGCGCAGCGCGACCTTGGGACAGGGATGCTCTTCCTCGCCATCCTGGCGCTCCTGCTCTACGTCGCCACGGAGGATTTGCGCATCCTTGCGGCAGCCGGGATCGTCGGCGTGGCTGCAGGGGGGTTGGGGTACGCGCTGTTTGATGTTGTCCGTCTGCGCATGTCTGCCTGGCTTGACCCCTGGTCGGATCCGCTAGGAGGCGCGTATCAGATCGTACAGTCGCTGATTGCCATGGCCGCGGGAGGCGTGTTCGGCCGGGGCCCGGGGCTCGGGTCGCCGGGGTTCATTCCTGCCGGGCATACTGATTTCATCTTCGCCGTGATCGCAGAGGAATTCGGGCTGATCGGCGCGGCTGGGTTGATCGGTCTGATGGCGGTGTTCATAAGCCGCGGGCTCCGAGCCGCTGCAAGCCAGCGGGACCCTTTCGCAAGGCTCATGGCGGCGGGTGTATCGGTGTCGCTCGGCTTGCAGGCATTGCTGATCATGGGAGGAAACCTCCGTTTGCTGCCGCTGGTTGGGGTGACCTTGCCCTTTGTTTCCTACGGCGGGTCGTCGCTCCTAACGAGCTTCTTTTCGCTGGGCATCCTGATCAGCCTTTCGGGTGACTCAATGCCGCAACCCGAAGAGAGGCGCGCTCTGCTGCGCCTGCAGGACTTTATGCATATAGGTTGGGCGGCGCTGGCACTGAGCATGATATGGTGGTCGGTCGTGCGGGGACCACAACTCGTCTCGCGGGGAGACAACCCCCGGCGGACCGTCGAAAGCCGCTTCGCGCCAAGAGGAGCCATCCTCGATTCGGGCGACCACTCGCTGGCCCACACTGTAGGCGAGCCCGGAGGGTTCGGGCGGGTCTACCCTTTTAAAGAGGTTGCGCCTGTGGTGGGTTATGACTCGCCCACGTATGGCCAGGCGGGCATCGAGGCCAGCATGGACCGCGCCCTCCGTGGGCTTGAAACTCGTTCGCCCCTGTATGCCTGGTGGAACCAACTCCTCCATGGGCACCCTCCTCCGGGCAGGGATGTGCGCATGACGATCGATCTAGCTTATCAGCGCATTCTCATGGGCGCATTGACGGGACAACGCGGTGCAGGCGTCTTGCTGGAGGTCAGCACTGGGAACGTTCTGGCGCTGGCGACCTCTCCGTCCTTCGATCCGCACAAGCTGGAGGAGACCTGGGATCAACTGCTGGCGGATGAATCGGGGCCGCTTCTTCTCCGGCCCACGCAGGCGCGATATCAGCCGGGGACCGCATTGACACCCTTCCTCGTGGCTTGGGCGATGGAGCGCGGCGAGGTGACGCTCGAGGAGCCGGCGTCCGAGCTGCTGCAGCCCATGCGTGTCGAGGGTGGCGAGCTGGAGTGCGTGCATTATCCGCAGTCGATTGAGCGGGCTACGCTCGGTGAGGCGCTGAGGTGGGCCTGCCCATCCCCGATTGCGGAGCTAGGGAAGACACTCGGGGTGGATGCTTATGGGGACCTGGTTCAGGCCTTCGGCTTCCATGAACCGGTCGGGGTGCGGCTTCCTGAGGCGAATCCCCTGGCGTTGGCGCCAACTCTGTCAGCTGATCCATTGGCGCTGGAGGCCGTCGGGCAAGGCAGTCTCACGGTGACGCCGCTACAGATGACCCGTGCGTTTGCCAGTCTCCTCGCGGAAGGGGCGCTGCCACCCATAAGGCTCGTCGACGCCGTGCGAGACCCAGACGGTGAATGGCTGATTCTCTTGCCCCATGGGAGTGCGCTCCGGCCGGCGGGCGATGAGGTGGCATCGAGCATTGTGAAGGCTTTGCGGCGTAATGAGCAGGGGATGATCGTCTTCAGTGGCGAGGCGCTGACTGGAGGTGGATCGCTTGGCTGGTCCTTCGCTGCGCGCGAGATTGAGGGCAAACTATGGGTTCTGGGGCTAGCACTTGAAGATGCCCGGGGAGCAGACTCGGAATCGCTCGCGGAGGACATCATGGGCCAGGTTATGTCGACTATAGCCCTTGACCCGGTCCCCGCGGCAGGCTACAATGCTCTTGCGCTCTTGCCCAATACGGCGTTGGATCGGCCGGCCGATCGCTGCCGAAAGGCGGCTCGATCGGCGGCTTGCGTGTAGGAGGTCCATCCGGCAAGTGTTCGAGGCACTAACAGCAAGGCTTCAAGGGGTTCTCAAGGAACTAGGCCGTCGCGGAACCCTGCGCCCGGCCGATGTCGATTCGGCTTTGCAGGAAATCAGGCTTGCCTTGCTGGAAGCCGATGTACATTACCAAGTCGTCAAATCGCTCCTGGAGCGAGTACGGGAGCGGGCGCTTTCCGAGGAAGTCTCGCAGGCCTTGAATCCCTCCCAGCAAGTGCTGAAGGTCCTGCATCAGGAATTGAGCAGGATGCTGGGGGAGCCGGCACCGCTCGACCTGCGTGGTCCCAAACCAAGGAGCATTCTCTTGGTTGGGCTGCAGGGCTCCGGCAAGACCACCACCGCCGCCAAGCTGGCACGCTGGCTGCGGGCGAAGGGTGACCGTCCTTGGCTGGTAGCGGCCGACCCCTATCGTCCAGCGGCCGATGTGCAGCTTGAGATGCTGGGTTCGGAGATCGACGTTCCGGTGTTTCACGAGCCGGGCGCTTCCGCGGAGGAACTGGTCAAGCAAGGGCTCGAGAAGGCCAGACAGGGTGGGGCGGGTGTGGTCATCATCGATACCGCAGGCCGCTCACAGATCGATGAGGATCTGATGGCCGAACTCGGTCGCCTTAAGGAAACCGTCCGGCCTTGTGAGGTCTTGCTCGTAGCAGATGCCATGACAGGCCAGGAGTCGGTGCGGATTGCGCAAGGCTTTCACCGGGCGCTCGGCCTGACGGGGCTAATCCTTGCAAAGATGGAGGGCGACGCCCGAGGCGGTGCGGCGATCTCCATGCGGGCAGTCACAGGCGTGCCGATCAAGTTCATCGGCGTCGGTGAGACCCGGGACGCGCTGGATACCTTTGATAGCGGCCGGCTTGCCTCTCGCATTCTGGGCATGGGCGATGTTCTCGGGCTGATCGAGAAGGCCCAGGCAGGTCTGGATGCCCAGGCTGCCGAAGCGCAGGCAGTTAAAGTCCTGCAAGGCGAGTTCACCTTAGAGGATTTCGCCGAGCAGCTGGCGATGGTGCGGAACATGGGCCCCCTGGGGAAGATCATGGAGATGCTCCCGGGCGGCTTGATGGGCAACCAGCCCAAGGTGGACAGCCAAATGGCTGAACGCCAGCTTGTGCGCACGCAAGCCATCCTGCAATCGATGACTCGCGAAGAGCGCCGGCGGCCTGAGATACTCAATGCCAGTCGCAAGCGCCGCATCGCGGCCGGCTCGGGGACGACCGTACAGGAGATTAATCAGTTAATACGCCAATATCGCCAGATGAAACGACTGTTCAAGCGAATTGGCAAGCGCGGCCTGCCGGCCATGGGCAGGCGGCCGCTATAGCGTAGCTGACGAGCCAACTGCGGGTCGTGGCCTTCCCTTCCAAGGCAACCCCTCAGCCCGCTGTTTGGTTTGCAGACCGATTGATACCATTAAAAGGGAAGGAACATGGTCCGAATTCGATTACGAAGAGTGGGATCCAAGAATCAGCCCAGCTTTCGCATCGTGGTGGCCGACAAGGAAGCGCCGCGCGACGGGCGTTTCCTGGAAATCATCGGCCACTACAACCCCAGGACCGAGCCCTCCACCGTGGTGGTGGATGAGGCCCGGCTGTTCCACTGGATGAAGAACGGTGCACAGCCTAGCGACGCCGTTGTGCGCGCGTGCAGGGCGCTAGGAACCTGGGAGCGCTGGGAGCGTTTCAAGAAGGGCGAGTCCCTCGAGACGCTTCTGGAGGAGGCGAAGGCCGCCGTGCCGGAGGTCGATCCGCGCACACGCCGTGATGACCTGATCGGCAAACGCAAGAAGAAGGCCAAGGCGCGTAGGCGAGCCGAGGAGGCCGAAGCCGTGGCCGCAGAACCTGCAGGCGAGGCGGAGATAGCCGCAGGAGAAGCGGCTCCAGAGGCTGCGGAGACTGAGGCTCCGGCAGAGGAGCCCGCGGCTGAGGCAGAACCCGCCGCTGAGGCCGAAGCGCCAGCTGCTGAGCCCGAGGAGGCCGCGGCGGAAGAGGCCGAAACTCCCGCCGAGCCAGAAGCCGCAGCCGCTGGGGAAGAGGCCGAAGCTCCTGCCGAGCCGGAGACCGAAACATCCGAGGAAGCCCCGGAGCAGGACAGCGAGGCTGAGTCGGAGGATTAGGCTCAGGCAATGGCATCTGGCAGGGGAAGGGAGATGGCATGAAGTCGTTGATTGAGTTCATCGCCAAATCGATTGTCGATGATCCCACCGAAGTCTGGGTGGAGGAGACCACTCGCGGGCGCTATGTTCATCTGGAGTTGAGCGTCGCCGAGGAGGATACTGGGCGCGTCATCGGCCGCAAAGGTCGTGTCGCAACGGCGATGAGAACGCTCCTGCGCGTGGCGGCCGCGAGAAAGGGCGTGCGAGCCACCCTCGACATTCTTTGAAATTAATGGGATCCACACCATCGCATCAGCAATCGGGCGCCCGGCAGCCGCCAGAATTTCTGGTTGTCGGGCGCGTCGTTCGTCCCCACGGCATTCGCGGCGCGATGTCCGTTGAACCTCAATCGACCCTTATCGATGCCATCCGGCCGGGCGATGTGATCTACTTGGGCTCGTGGAGCTCGCCGCAACGAGTGCGGTCCCTGAGCACACACCGCGGGCGAAAGTTACTGATGATCGAAGGTTGTACAGACCGCAACCAGGCAGAGCGTTGGCGCGGGGCCGAGATCAAGATCCGCTTCGAGGAAGCGCAGCCGCTCGAGGCGGATGTGTATTACCGCTGGCAAATCCTGGGTCTGAAGGTGATCACCGAGCAAGGTGCCGAGCTGGGAACGGTTCAGGATATCCTCGAAACCGGGGCCAACGATGTCTACATCGTCAAAGACGAGGTGGGAGATGAGTTGCTCCTCCCAGCGATCCCAGACGTGATCCTGGAGGTCGACCTGGAGGCGGAGCGGATGATCGTGCGGCTGATGCCGGGGCTGCGACCCGGCGACGATGCCGAGGCAGATGGGGACATAGCTCCCTGATCGCTGCGCCTCAGGCTGCTTGTATGCATACTGCGTCCATGGTAAGATGCCGGGGTTATTGAGAAGGAAGGATGGGGATGGGCCAGGCCGAAAAGCAACAAATGGTGGACCGCCTGCGCGATCTGCAGGCCAAGACGCCAGATGTAGAAGCCTCGGCGGTGGTAAGCGTTGATGGCCTGACGATCGCGGCGGCGTTGCCCACGAATGTCGAGGAAGATCGCGTCGCCGCAATGTCGGCTGCGATGTTGAGCCTTGGTGAACGGATCGCGGGTGAACTGGGACGAGGGTTCCTGGACGAGGTCTATATCCATGGCGATTCGGGCTATGTCTTGCTCACCTCGATCGGCGAGGATGCGGTTCTTACCGTCCTGGCCCGCAAGCAGGCCAAACTGGGCCTGGTATTCTTGGAGATGAGGCGTGCGGCCGAAGAGCTGCAGAAAATGCTGTAGGGGCGTTACTCCCCTAAGCAACCCGATCATCACCAAACCCAGGAAGAGCAATCATGGGGAGGGCTCCGAAGGATGGCCCTCCCCACTTCCTTTGTAGACGTAAGACGTTGGCAATCGGAAGGGGTAAGGCGATGGAGAAGTATATCTTCTTAACCGGTGGCGTTGTGAGTTCCGTCGGGAAGGGCGTTACCGCTGCTGCGCTGGGCAGGGTGCTCAAGGAACGCGGCTTTCAAGTCTCGATCCAGAAATTGGATCCCTACATCAACGTCGATCCTGGGACCATGAGCCCCTATCAGCACGGCGAAGTGTTTGTGCTCGATGACGGCGCAGAGACCGACCTGGATCTCGGCCATTACGAACGGTTCATCGATGCTAGCTTGAGCTCTGTCTGCAACGTCACCACGGGTCAGATTTACTCGGAGGTCATCTCCCGCGAGCGGCGTGGGGATTTCCTGGGCGGAACCATCCAGGTGATTCCCCACATCACGAATGAGATCAAGCGCCGCATCAGCCTGGTCCCGGAGGCCACAGGGGCCGAGATCGTTCTGGTGGAAGTGGGCGGCACGGTGGGTGATATCGAGTCGCTCCCCTTCATGGAGGCCCTGCGCCAAATGCGGGCGGACATCGGACGCCAGAACACAGCCTATATTCATGTGACCTGGCTGCCTCACATCGGTGCCACGGGCGAACTGAAGACCAAGCCAACCCAGCACTCTGTGCGGGAGCTTCGCTCGATCGGCATCCAGCCGGATGTGATCATCGCCCGTTCGGACCATGCTATCGGCGAAGAGATCCGCCAAAAGATTGCGCTCTTTTGTGATGTTGAGCCTAGGGCAGTCATCCCGCTCACAACCACCTCGGTACTTTATGAGGTGCCATTGCTGCTTGAGCGGGAGGGTGTGGGAGAGTATATTCTCGGACGCCTGGGCCTTGAAAGCCGCCAGAAGCCGGATTGGTCGGAATGGGAGCAACTGGTCGATGCAGAGCGCAGGCCGCGCTCCAAGATCCGGATTGCGCTGGTCGGCAAATACGTGGAACTTCAGGACGCGTATATGAGCGTCCGTGAGGCCGTCTGCCATGCTGCACTTCGGGTGGGTGTGGAGGCCGAGATTCTCTGGTTGCATTCGGCGGAGCTCGAGCGAGGCAAGGGTTGGGAGGCGCTGAAGTCGGCCGATGGCATCATCGTTCCGGGCGGGTTCGGCTCACGCGGCATCGAAGGCAAGATCGCGGCAGCGCGCTACGCCCGCGAACACCGCATTCCCTATTTGGGGCTCTGCCTGGGAATGCAGGTCATGGTGATCGAATTCGGCCGGCATGTGCTAGGCACAGAGGATGTCAACTCCACCGAGTTCGACCGCAGCACGCCCCATCCCGTGATCGATTTGCTGCCTGAGCAGCGCGCCATCGGGGAATTGGGGGGAACCATGCGGCTGGGCCTTTACCCTTGCCGCATTCAGTCGGGCACGGTGGCCCACAAGGCCTACGAGGTGGGCTTGGTGCAGGAACGGCACCGGCACCGCTTCGAATTCAACAACACTTACAGGGAGCTCTTCGGGCAGCACGGCATGGTGTTTTCCGGGCAGTCTCCCGATGGACGCCTGGTGGAGATCGCCGAATTGAAGGATCATCCCTTTATGCTCGGAAGCCAGTTCCATCCGGAATTCCTCTCCCGACCTAACCGGCCCCACCCGCTCTTCCGGGCCTTTGTGGAAGCCGCGGCCACACATGCCCAATCCCGCCGTTCAAGCGAAGATAACAAGGATGCTGTGCCCCAGCCCGCGGCCGAGGAGGGCGGCCTCAATTAGCTGGCGGCCGCGCCGCAAAACACAGGCCAGGCATGGTGCGCCTGGCCTATGTGATTCACAAGAGATATCCGCCGGGTTGGAGCCCTGAAGGGCGGCTAATCAGGCCTCTTCCTGCTCGGCTTCCGCGCTGGGAGGCTCCGGGTTGGCTTCGGTCGGGGAATCCGGATTGCCTGATTCATAGCTGCTCATGAGCTGCTGGCGCTCGGCGTTTAACTTGGCGATGCCATTGCGCGCCTGATTGAGCAAGCGCGTCAGCTCAGCTTCCAGAGCGCTCAAGGACTCGATGACGTAGTCGTCTGCTTCGATGCGCACGGCCTCCGCCTCCGCCCGCGCCTGGGCGATGATTTGCTCGGCCCGGCTTTGGGCGGCCTCGACGATGGCGTCGCGCGCCACCAGTTCCTCACCCTTCTGCTTGGCGAGTTTAATCGTGCGATTCGCTTCTTCCTGCGCCTGGGCCAGGACGCGATCACGCTGGGCGAGGATCTGCTGGGCCTTCTTCACCTCATCAGGGATGGAGATGCGCATCTGATCGATGATTTCCAGCATGCGGTCCTCGTCGACGATCACATTGTGCGTCAGGGGGATCGGCCGGCTTTCATTGAAAAGCTCTTCCAGCCGGTCCACCAAGTGCAGGATGTCCATAGGTGCCTCCGGTCCGGTCAACCCACTCGCGGACCCGCCCAGGATGGATGCAAGCTTTGGGCCGAAGCCTACACCAAACAGGAATTCAGGTCAAACATCATCAATCTCTGAGTGAATTCATGGGGATGATATTGGGTCCATCATCCCCGAGCTCCTGAAAGCGGCGATCCAAGGCTTCGCGAACGTGTGGCGGCACGAAGCTGCTCACATCACCCCCGAGAGAAGCGATCTCCTTGACCGTGCTGCCGGTGAGAAAACTGTGTTCTTCGGAAGTGATGAAAGCGACGACGTCGATTTCTGGTGCCAGGCGGTGGTTGGCCAGGGCCATGCGGAACTCATGCTCAAAATCCGAAAATACCCGCAGCCCGCGCACAATCGCCTGCGCGCCAACTTCCCGGCAGTACTCCACGATAAGCCCGCTGAAGACTGTCGCCTGGATATGCTTCTCATCAGCGAAGGCCTGCTCGACTAGTTGGCGGCGCTCCTCAGCCGTGAAGAGCACGTTCTTGGGAGGTTTATCGTACACAGCCACAACCAACTCGTCAAAAACCCGCACCGCTCTTTTGGCGATATCGATGTGGCCAAAATGAATGGGATCGAAGGTTCCGGGGAAGACGGCGCGCTTCATCAGCTGATTTCTCCCTTCTCGATCGTCCAAAGGCGCTCGAGTTCCTCCGCCAGCAGCCGGTGCTCGGGCATGTGCAGTTCGGGATCCTGATCGAAGAGCCGGCGCGCCTCGCGGCGGGCCTTCTCGATCAATTGGAGGTCAGTGAGCTGTGCCATGCGCAATTGGACGAAGCCGGATTGGCGGGTGCCCAGGAAATCCCCTGGGCCGCGCTGGCTGAGATCCATCTCGGCCAGCTGGAAACCATCGTTGGTGGATTGCATCGCCTGCAAGCGAGCATTATCGGTGGCGTCCTCGGTGTCGGGGATCAGCAGGCAATAGGATTGCGCCTGGCCTCTTCCCACGCGTCCGCGGAATTGATGCAGCTGCGCCAGGCCAAAGCGGTTGGCGCCTTCGACGAGCATGACGGTCGCATTCGGGACGTCCACGCCTACTTCGACGACCGAAGTTGACACCAGAACATCGATCTCCCCGGCGCGAAATTGGCGCATGACTTGCTCCTTCTCTTCGGGTTTCATGCGTCCATGCAGAAGCCCCACACGAAAGCGAGAGAAGATGGTCTCTTGCAGTTCCCTATGCTCATCGACGGCAGCGCGGGCGTCGAGCTTATCCGACTCTTCCACCAGGGGGAAGATGATGAAGGCTTGCCTGCCCTGCTCGAGCTGGCTGGTGATGAAGGAGTAGGCGCGCAGGCGCTCGCGGGGGTGAAGAGCCTGCGTCTCGACCGGCTTGCGGCCCGGCGGCATCTCGTCCAGGAGCGTGAGATCCAGGTCGCCATAGACCGTCAGGGCAAGCGATCGCGGGATCGGCGTGGCCGTCATGACCAGCAAGTTGGGGTTGGTTCCCTTGGCCCGCAGCGCCGCACGCTGGTGGACGCCAAAGCGATGCTGCTCGTCGATCACGGCCAGGCCCAGCCGGTGGAAGGTCACAGGATCCTCAATCAGGGCATGCGTGCCCACAACGACCTTGATATCGCCGCTGTCGAGCCCCTCCCGGATACGGGCCTTCTCGGCCTCGGGTGTCGCACCGATCAGGAGTTGAATGCTTTCAACAGGGATCTCCAATATGGATGGCAGCAGGCCTCTGAGGGTCTGCAGATGCTGTTCGGCGAGGATGCTGGTGGGCGCCATGAAAGCCGCCTGAGCGCCGTTGGTGATCGCCATCCCTGCGGCCGCGGCCGCGACCACGGTCTTGCCGGAGCCCACATCCCCCTGGAGCAGGCGGTTCATCGGCCTGGGGGAGCTCATATCGGCGCGGATATCGCGCAGGGCCTTCTCCTGCGCGCCCGTGAGCGCGAATGGCAATCTCTCCTTGAAAGATGTGATCCAGGCGTCCTCGACTGGCAGGGGCTCCGTTTGCAGCGCCTCCCATTCACGCTTCTGGCGCATCACGCCCAGTTGGAGCATCAACATCTCATCGAACGCCAATCGGTGCTGCGCTTCCCGCAAGCGCTCCCAGCTGTCCGGGAAATGGATTTGCTGGATGGCAAGCGAAAGCGGTACGAGCTCGGCGCTTCTGCGTATCGAATCGGGCAAAGGATCGGGGAGGTGGGGGGCGGTGCGAGCGACGACGGAGTGCATCACCCGCCGCAGCCACTTCCCGGATACGCCTGCCGTGAGTGGGTATACCGGGACGATGCGGTTCGTATGGAGCTGGCGCCGTTCAAGCGGTTCCCACTCGGGATTATTCATGGTGAGGTGGCCGAGATACTGATCCACCTTGCCAGAGAGCACGACGGCCCGGCCGGGCTTTAGACGGCGGGCGATCCAGGGCTGGTTGAACCAGGTGATCTTCAGGCTGCCAGTGCCATCGGAGACGGTGGCTTCGGTGAGCTTCATACGGCCGTTGCGGACCTCGCGCACCTGGATGGCTTCGATGGTCCCAATCACGGTCACTTCTTGGCCATACCAGAGGCGGTTGATGGTCTCAAGCTGCGTATAGTCATCGTAGCGACGGGGGAGATGCCAGAGCAGGTCGCCTAGCGTTTGCAGGCCGAGCTTGGCGAGGGTCTTCGCCGATTTCGGTCCAATGCCCTGTATCTCTGTGAGTGGTGCCGAGAGTTCCACAGGCGGCGCCTTGACGGCCGCCCGCGGTGCACGCGGCTCAGCTTCCGGCTCAAGAATTGCAGCATCACCGGGTGGAGGCTCGGCGGTCGCAGGGGAGCTTTGCGGTGGCACGGCTGGTTCCGGATCTGTGGAAGGCGCGCGCAGCAAATCCGAGGGCAAGTCGGGGTAATTTTCCCGCAACCTGGTCCAGAGACCCCGTAGCGCCTCATAGCGCGAAGAAGGAGAAAGGCGGCCGTAATCCCGCAGCCGGGAAGTGACCAAGTCAATCAACGATTCTGGAAGCTGCTCCTTGCGGGCCTCTTCCTGCCAGGGTTCGAGCATGCGCTGAAGTCCGCCGAGCACGGCACGGTTATCGTACCTGCGGTCTGATTCGAGCTTCAGATACTTGGACAGCTTTTCAAGGGCGTTATTCATGATGCGATTAACTATAAAGGGGAAGATTAAAAAGTGCCAGGTTTACGATCCCGGCAGCGCCGCGAGCCCGACGGCGCCTGGGCCCACGTGCACGCCGATGATGGTTGTAACATCCACGATGAGGGGCGCGGAGGCGCAGAGCGACCGGAGCTGATCCGCTAGCGTGCGAGCATCTTCGATGGCATTGGCATGCAACACTGCCAGGCGCTCGATGGAATCCCAGTGAGAGGCCCATTCGGCCAAGTATTCCAGGGCCTTCTGGCGCGTGCGGATCCTGTTCAACGGCTCCACCACGCCATCACGTACCCGGACGAGCAGCTTGATCTTCAGCAGATCGCCCATGCCGGCCCGCAGCCAGCTGACCCGGCCGCTGCGGCGCAAATATTCGAGAGTGTTGATCATCGCAACGACCTGCGTGCGCTCGCGGGCCTGCCGGGCATATTCACGGACGGCCTCGAGCGAAAGCCCTTGCGCAGCGGCAAGTCCTGCTTCGATAACCTGAAAGCCCAGCCCCAGGGAAACTTGACCGCTGTCGAAGATCTGGACGCGGTTTCCAAACTGCTTCGCGGCCTGCGCGGCGGCGTTGATCATACCGCTCAGTTTGGACGAGATGTGCAGCGAGAAGATGCGGCCGTAACCCTGGTCGATAAGCTTGCGATACACAGCCTCGAAGGAGGCGGGGGAGGGCGCGGCCGTTGTCGGCGGGCTAGAGAGGCCGGGAAGCCGCCGGTAAAACTCCTCGCGTGTGAGCTCCCGTCCATCCAGGTAGGTGCGTCCCTCCATCATGAGCAGTGCAGGGACGACTTGGATGCCCAGCTTTTCAGCTTCCTGGCTGGGCAGATCGGATGTGCTATCGGTGACAATGGCGACAGCCTGGTTCAGGGTAGGTTCTCCTTCGCTTCCAGGACCACGGCTCCCAGCCCGTCATAGCCGACGACGGTCGAGAGGACCGGCCCATAGCAGGCAGAACTGATGGGCGTGGAAGGATAGAGGGCCCGCAGGCGCTCGGCCAGCATCTCGGTCTCTTCGCTGGGCGCGGCGTGGGATTGGAGGATGCCGATTTGCTCGAGCGCCGAGAATTCGCTAATGAATTCGATCAGTTTCTCGATGGCGCGTGTCCGCGTGCGCACCTTTTCCATGGCGATTAGGTGGCCATCTTCCATGGTCAGGAAGGGCAGAATGCCCAGCATGTTCCCCAAGATCGCCTGCGAGCGGCTGATCAGGCCATTGCGCTCGATGAATGTGAGATCCTCGAGGAAGATGACCATATAGAGCCGCGGGATCAGGCCGCGGACCAAGCGGACCAAGCCGTCCAGGGCATCGCCGCGCTCGGCCATATGAGCCAGCGCTTGAACGAGCAGACCCAACCCCAGCGAGATGGATTGGGAGTCCACTACCTGGATGTCCAGGCGTCCCCGGAATAGCTGGCTGGCTTCGAGTGCGTGCTGGTAGGTGGGTGAGATAGAAGCTGCGTGGTGTATGGAGAGAATCTGGCTCGTTTCGGTCTGCAGATCACTATAGACACGGCGCATATCCTCAACTGTGGGGCACTCGAGCTTTAGATCAGGGCCGCAGACCTCGAGCATCGGACGGACGGTGGCCAAGTCGGTATCCGGCCCCTCCGGGATCTGGATATTTCCGCAGCGCACCCCAGTGGGCACGATCACGATGTCATGTTCCTTCTCGAATCCGGGCAAGGTGAACCGGACGGTTGCGTCGGTGACAATGTGAACCATGGGCTCGCTGCTATTCGATGGAGAGGAGGATTTGATAATGGGGTTGCCCGCCTTCGTGCAACTCGACTTCCAGGGCAGGATAGGCTTCGCGCACTCTATCCGCCAGCCGGTTGGCCTCTTGGGCGCTCAGGTCCTCGCCGTAGTAAAGCGTGATCAGCTCTTCCTCCTCCGCATGGCCCGATTTCAGGATCTCCATGAGCACTTCTTCGAGCGAATCGGCCGCGCATGCCAGCCGTCCGTTGAGCAGACCGATCACTTGCCCAGTCTTCACAGCCACGCCGTCGATCTCGACGGAGCGGGTGGCGGTCGTGATTTCGCCATAGATAACATTTTCCAGGGCCTGCGTCATGGCTTCTGCGATTTGATCGAGATCGCCCTCTGCGTCCCAGACGAACATGGCGGCGATCCCTTGCGGGATGGATTGGCTGGGCACCACCCGCACCTTCTTGACCGTTAATTCCGAAGCTTGCTGTGCGGCAAGAATGATGTTCTTGTTATTCGGCAGGATGATGACTTTATCGGTGGGCAAATTTTCGAACGCAGCCAGGATTTCCTGTGTGGAGGGGTTCATGGTCTGGCCGCCTTCGACGAGCGCATTCACACCCAGGCTGGCGAAGACGCGCGCCAACCCCAAGCCCGGGGCCACGGCCACGACAGCAAGTTGCCCCGGCTCGACGGGTTGCAGCCGCAAGGAGCTGATGCCGCCCGCGGATTCGGTCTCCATCTGGATCATGAGATTCTCGATGGCGACATTGGTGATTGTGCCGAGTTCCTTGATGTACTCGATGGGTTCATACTCCCGGCGGTCGGGAACGTGAATGTGCATGCGGTACATGCCATCGCCTTCGCCGACCTGGATGGAGGTGCCCATCGTCTCCAGGCGATCGTAGAAGGCCCGCAGGTCGAAATTCTGTCCGGGATGGAAGTCGACCACGACTTCCCAATCCTGGCCGGGCTCGATCGCTTCTGCGGCATTCTCCAGGTTCAGGGCGCTGAGAGGCTGGACTGAGATCAAGGGCGTGTCGAGCGGCTGGCGGTAGGCAGCGCGGAGCATGCCCTCGAAGATGAAGAACAGGCCTTTGCCGCCGCTGTCTACAACGCCTGCTTCTTTCAACACCGGCAGCAAGTCGGGCGTGCGTTCGACCGATTCGTCGGCGGCTGTCACCACCCGCTCAAGCACCTCGAAGGCGGAGGTGACGCCATCTTGCACCGCCCGCTTGGCCTCGGAGGCGACATCCTTGGATACGGTGAGTATCGTACCCTCGACGGGGCGAACCACGCCCTTGTAGGCTGTCTGGCGGGCCTCATCCAAAGCCTTTGCGAAGGTTGTGGCATCCATTCTCTCGAGATCGTCGAGGGCACGCGCGAAACCGCGCCAGAGCTGTGAGAGAATCACGCCAGAGTTGCCCCGGGCGCCCATCAGGGCGCCATGGGCGATCTTCTGGGCCACCCGGCCAACGGAGCGGTCGTCCCCATTGTTGATTTCATCCACGGCCGATTGCATGGTCAGCACCATGTTGGTGCCTGTGTCGCCATCGGGGACGGGAAAGACATTCAGGGCGTTGACGATTTGCTGATTGGTCCGCAGCCAATCCAGGCTGGCGCCCACCATGAGCCGCAGCGCATGACCGTCAACTGTCCGATAGCGCTCGATAAGGCGCTCGCGGACTTTCGGGTCGATCTCCAGAATCATCACCTCTCCAGATCTCTTCTAGTCCGAGTTGCTCACGCGCAATCCCTGCACGTGGACATTGATGGCGCTGACCGGCATCCCGATCGAACGTTCCACCCTGTAGCGCACTGCGTTGGCCACACTGGTCGCCACGGACGAGATGCGAGTGCCATACTCCACAATGACGTAGATGTCGATCACGATCTCGTCTCCGACGGTACGCACATCGACACCATGGCGGGGATCGCGTGCCAGTACGTTGGCGATGCCATCCACGATGTTCTTGGAGGCCATCCCCACGACACCATATGATTGAAGTGCGGCCTGGGCAGCGATGGTGGCAATGGCCTTAGGAGAGATGGTGATCTTGCCGAAATAGGTAGTCTCACCGGTCATGTTTCATCGCTCCGTTCTCGGTGAAGCATTGATGCGGGGCTGGGTGTGTGGTAACATCCTTCTTTGCTGAATGAACTTGGGAAGGTCAGAAAGGAATTGTAAGGCATGGCCAGATGTGAAAATTGTGGGAAGACGACCGCCTTTGGACAGCGTCGCAGCTTCTCGATGAAGGCCACTAAGCGCAAGTTCCGCCCCAACTTGCAGAAGGTGCGGGTCTACGAGGGCGGCCGGAGTGTTCAGAAGACGCTTTGTGCCAAGTGCATCAAGCGGCTTGCGCGCGTCTAAGCTCGTCGTTTCTCTCATCACTCTACGGAAGACGGCCGCCAGAAGGCGGCTTTTTCCTTTCTGGTGTCATGCCGTGGCTGCTGCGATCGCTTCGCGCAGTGCCCCAATGCCTGCTGCAATGCCGTCCGGATGCTGGAAGATCGCGCTGGCCGCCACGAAGTTGGTGGCGCCCGCCCCGGCAGCCAACCTGGCTGTCTCGGCGTTGATGCCTCCATCGACCTGGATCTCCGTTTCATAGCCGTGGGAGTCCACGAATTCCCGTGCCAGCCGGATGCGATCCTCCGATCCGGCCAGGAAGCTCTGGCCGGCGAATCCGGGATTGACGGTCATGATCAGGATGAGATCTGCAAGATGGAGAACTGGGCGCAAGACTTCGAGAGGGGTGCCCGGGTTTAGCGCCACACCCGCTCGCAGGCCGAGTTCATGAATGGCTTCCAGTGTCCGATGGATATGCCGGTCGGCCTCGACGTGGACGGTGATGGAATCGGCCCCGGCCTCTGCGAAGGCCTCCAGGAAGGATGCCGGTTCTTCGATCATCAGGTGCGCGTCGAGGGGCAGATCTGTGGCGCGGCGGCAAGCCCGAACCATCCCGGGGCCGAGCGTGATATTGGGCACGAAATGACCATCCATGACATCAATCTGGAAGCCATCTGCCCCAGCATCCGCGCAGGTACGTATCTCCTCACCCAGCCGCAGGAAGTCCGCGGATAGGATGGAGGCGAAGATTTTGGTCGTTCTGGCCATCGGGGCAATCATACCTTTCAGGTCAGCAAATGACAAGATTCGCCGGAAAGAGAATGCCGCTGAGTGTGGGGTTGAAAGAGAGTGGCTAGGCAGCAGCCAGCTGTCCGCAGCCAGCCTGAATATCGATTCCGCGCCGTAGGCGCACGCTGGCCGAGATCCCATGGCTGCGGAGCCGTTCTAGGAATGCCAGGACTCGGGGCTCTTCGGAGGGCTTTCCGGCGTAGGCCTGAGTGGGATTGAGTGGGATCAGGTTGACATGGCACAGCATGCCATCCACCAGCTGCGCCAGCGCCTCGGCCTGATCCAGCCCATCGTTGATGCCCTGGATTAGGGCCCATTCGAATGTGATCCGCCGGCGGGTGAGCGCCGCATAGCGGCGGCAGGCAGGGATGAGCTTGCCAAGCGGGTAGCGGCGATTGACGGGCAGCAGCTCATCCCGCAGGTTATCGGTGGCGGCGTGCATTGAGACGGCCAAATTGATTTGGTGCCGTTCCTCGGTGAAGCGCTCAATTCCCGGCAGCCAGCCAACCGTCGAGATGGTGAAGCGGCGGGCGCCCATGTTGAATCCGCGCGAATCGTTCAAGATCTGAATGGCACCCAGCGTGGCTTCGTAGTTCTGGAAAGGCTCCCCCATGCCCATCACCACAACGTTTGTGAGCCGGTCGCCCTGCTGTTTTAGATACCGGGCGATAGTGATGACCTGCTCGACGATTTCGCCCCGGCTGAGATTGCGCCGGAAGCCCATCTGGCCTGTGGCGCAGAATGGGCACCCCATGGCGCAGCCTACCTGCGTGGAGATACAGGCCGTCCTGCGGCGCTGGTAGCGCATCAGAACGGTTTCGATCGCATTCCCGTCGACCAGGCCGAGCAGCCATTTCTCCGTTTGGCGGTCCGTGGAGCGCTGGATGGCCTTCGTCTCCAGGCTCGCCAGCTTGAAGCGCTGCGACCATCGCGCCCGCAGCCCCCTCGGCAAATTGGAGATGGCCTCGGGGCTATCCACGAGCTGCTGATAGACGCCTTGCCAGAGCTGCAGCGCCCGATAGGGTGGGATGCCTTCTGCCTGCAATTCCTCTTGGATCTGCTCCAAGGTCCAATCAAAGAAGGAGGCGGGGATCGTCATGGGCTCTCATCGCGGAGGGCGGCGGTCAATTCGCGCAGGTCGGAGAAGGCCCAATCCGGCTGAACGTCGGCGCGACGCAGATCCTCGGCGCGCGTTACGCCAGTCAAGACCAAAGCGCTGGCCATCCTGGCGCGCTTTGCGCCCAGGATATCGGTCTCCAACCGGTCGCCGATGACGAGTGTTTGTTCGGGCGGGACCCGAAGGCGCTGGCTGGCCTGCTCGAAGAGCCGCGGCTCAGGCTTGCCGATGATGATCGGCGCGACGCCGGTGCTGGTCTGCAGGGCAGCGAGCGTGGCGCCATTGCCCGGAGCCCGGAAATCCTCCATCGGGAAGCTCGGGTCGGGGTTGGTGCCCACGAAGAGTGCGCCGTGCTCGAGGGCATATGCGGCGCGCGCAAGCTTCTCATAGGTGAGATGCCGATCGAACCCAACCACGACCGCCTGCGCCGCATCGCCCGTTTCCTGCAGCCTGAAGCCAGCGGAGGAAAGGCTGTCCCGGAGTGCTTCCTCGCCGATGACATAGATGCCGGTGTCGACGGGTAGCTGCTTGACCAGGAAGGCCGCCGTGGCCTCCGCGGAGGTCAGTACTTCTTCAGGGCGGAGTCCGATTCCCTCCTGCTGGAATCGGTCAGCCACGCCTTCAGGCGTCACGGTGGAATTGTTCGTGGCCAGGATGAAAGGCAGACCACGCTGGCGCAGGGTGGCAAAGAAGCCCTTGACCCCAGGCAGCATCTTCCTGCCCCGCCAGAGCACCCCGTCCATGTCGATGATGAAGGCTTGCATGTGGGATAAGAGCTGCATAGACCGCTCCGGTTCCAGGCCAAGGCGTCTGGCTTTCTGCGCCGCTGGCTGCTAGGTGCCGAATTTCTCCAGCAAGTACTCGAACACCGGACGATCGATGAGGCCCTTTTCGAAATCGGTGCGATCCTCGAAGTTCTCGTTGCCGATGAATTCCCGCAGTGCCTGGCGAGTGGTCTCATCGAATTGGCCATGAGCCTCTGGGATGGTGAAGCCTTGCTTTTGAAGAAGTTGCTGCAGGCGCTGGCAGATCTCGCCCTCGATGGCCAGGCGATCTTCGGGCGGGCTTTCCTCGAAGTAGAGCCTGTGGAGTGCGAGCAGGTTGGCAAGCTGGGGCACAGGATCCTCGTGATCGTCGACGCGGTAGTCGATCCAGCGATCGTTGAAGCCGCCATAGCCGCCCTCAGGCTTGACGATGAATATGGCGGCGCTCTGACGCCCGCGGCGGTCGCCGCCGGCTCGATCGCCGGCCAGCAGCGCCTGCAGCAATCGCTCAGGGAAGGGTGCCGTAGAAGTCTTGAAGGCTTCGGCCATGCGGTCGATGACTTGGCTGCCGGCCAGGATGTTACCCTGGACGCAGTAGCCCTCGCCTGCCAAGCCACCTGCCCATTCGAAGCAGCCTTCACCCGTAAAAGTGGCTGCGCGACCTTGTGCATCGACCAGGCCCACCTGCCGCAGATGGCGCTCGGGGTCGTCCTGGACCAGTTGCTGGAGGGCTTCGGCGGCCGGCACGCTGGCCTGCATTAAGTCCAGCCCGCGCGGACCATAGGATGTGTTGGCATAGGATTGGGTGGCAACGGCGCCCGCGCCGGCCCGGGCCCAGGGCACGACGGCCCCGACGGCAGGGAATTTGGAGGCCACGGCGATGCCCCAGGCCGAGTTCTCCGGATCATAGGCGACAATCGAGAAGGTGGCGATGGGCTTCATGGGTTGACCTCAGCTAACTGGGCGAAACTAGGCGGCGTCAGGAAGACTGGCCTCGCCAATGTCGAGCTCGGCCCCTTGCTGGTCGAAGAGCCGCGGCCTGCCCTGGCGTGTGATGGCGGGTTCATCGACGATCACGCGCTGGATCTCGGGCCGTGAGGGGATGGCGTACATCACATCCAGCAGGGCGCCCTCGATGATGGCGCGCAGTCCCCGGGCGCCGGTTTCCCGTTCCAGCGCAAGCTTTGCAGCCGCTTGCAGGGCATCATCGGTGAAGGACAGCTCGACGTCATCCAGCTCGAATAGGCGCTGGTATTGGCGCACAAGGGCATTGCGCGGCTCGGTGAGGATTGCCCTGAGAGCGGCCTCATCGAGAGGTTCCACGCTGGTGACGACCGGCAGACGGCCCACCAGTTCGGGGATCATGCCGAAGCGCATCAGGTCATCGGGAGTGATCAGCCGCAAGAGACCACTTTCGTCGAGCTTGCTGGCCCCGGGCTCCACGACCGTGCCGCTGAAACCCAGCCGCCCCCGGCGCCCGACACGTTCGGCGACGATCTCGGCCAGCCCATCGAAGGTTCCGCCGCAGATGAACAGCACGTCGGTCGTGTCCACCTGGATGAACTCTTGCTGAGGGTGCTTTCGGCCGCCCTGCGGCGGCACGTTGACGACCGCGCCCTCGATGATCTTGAGCAGGGCCTGCTGCACGCCTTCGCCGGATACATCCCGGGTGATGCTGGGATTGTCGCCGGATTTGCGGGCGGTTTTGTCGATCTCGTCGATATAGACGATGCCGCGTTCGGCGCGCTGAACATTGAACTCGGCCGCCTGCAGCAAACGCAGCAAGATGTTCTCGACGTCCTCCCCGACGTAGCCGGCTTCGGTCAGCGCGGTGGCGTCGGCGATGCAAAAAGGGACATCCAGGCTGCGGGCGAGGGTTTGGGCCAGCAGCGTCTTGCCGCTACCTGTCGGGCCGACGAGCAAGATATTGGCCTTCTCGAGCTCGACGTCCGCGTAGCCACGGTTGGCGATGCGTTTGTAGTGGTTGTAGACGGCAACCGAGAGCACGCGCTTGGCGTGCTCCTGGCTGACGACATATTCCTCGAGATGGTTGAAGATGTCCTGTGGGGAGAGGGCGGGCTTGCCGGAGGCGGTCAGTCCGCCCGGCGGCCGGGCGCTCTCGCCGTCGAGAATATCGCGGCAGAGATCGACGCACTCATTGCATATGAACACGCCCTCCGGCCCGGCGATAAGGCGGTGGATGGCGGATTCATCCCGGTTGCAGAAGGAGCACCGCCGGGTTTCTTCCGACGGAGACTCCGTGTCTTTGGACATCTAGGGCTACTCTTCGGCCTTCTCTTTTTCCCTATCTTCGAACGGATTCAGCACATGGTCAATGATACCGTACTCCTGGGCCTCCTTGCCGCTCATGTAGAAGTCGCGCTCGGTATCGCGTTCGATCTCCTCGCGTGTGCGGCCAGTGTGCTGCACGAGAATGGTATTCAATTCCTCACGCAGGCGCAAGATCTCCTTGGCCTGGATCTCGACATCGGTGGCCTGGCCCTGCGCGCCGCCCAGCGGCTGATGCAGGTGGATGGTGGCGTGGGGCAGGGCGTAGCGCTTGCCCTTGGTGCCGGCGGCCAGCAGGACGGTGCCGAAGGAGGCCGTCACGCCGACGGCCACGGTCGAGATCGGTGCCCGCACCTGCTGCATCGTGTCGTAGATTGCCAGGCCGGCGTAGATCTGCCCGCCGGGGCAGTTGATGTACATGTTGATTTGCCGGTCGGGGTCTTCGCGATCGAGGAACAGCAATTGGGCCACCATCAAATTGGAGACCTGATCGTTGATGGGCGTTCCCAGGAAGATGATGCGCTCGCGGAGCAGCAGCGAGTAGATGTCGTAGGCCCGCTCGCCGCGTCCGGTCGATTCGATCACCATCGGGATGAGTGATTGGGGTGATAGGTCGTTTGTCATGAAGCCATTACTCCTTTGGCTGCTCCTCAGGCTCACTCTGCTGAGCCTCGGCGGTTGTTTCGGTTTCGGCCTGGGGCTCGGTTTGGGCCGGCTCGGGCTCGCCCTTGGCGATCCGCACCAGGCGTTGGATGGCCTTCTCGGTCAGGAGATCCAGGGCGATGCGTTGGCGGCTGCTCTCGCTGGAGAATACCCGGCGCAGGTCTCCGCGAGGGTCTGCCTCGAATGAGCCCATGATGCGATCAATCTGCGCGTCTACCTCTTGATCCTCGACCTCGAGCCCTTCATCCTCGACCAGCTTTCCAAGCACCAGGCCTCGCTTCAGACGTTCGATGGCGCTGGGTTTGAGCTCCTCCCGGAAGGCCTCGAGGGTCTTGCCCTCGATCTTCAGGTAGTCATCAAGGGCCAGATTTTGAGCCTGGAGGCGAGCCTCTACGTCGCGTACCAGACGTTCGATCTCCTCCTCCAGCAAGATGGGCGGGAAGGATACCTCCGACCCTTCGACCAGCGCATCGATGACCTTATCGCGGTATGCGGCATCGGTCTCTTGCTTTGCCTGTTCTTCCAGTCTTTCGCGCACTTTCTGGCGCAGATCGGCGAGATCCTCGAAATCGCCGATTTCCTTCGCCAGGTCATCGGACCATTCGGGCATGTGGCGGGACTTCACTTCCACACATTTGAGTGTGAAACGGGCTGCCCGCTTGCGCAGGTCTTCGGATTCGTAATCATCAGGGAATATATGCTCAAAGGTGACTTCGCCGCCGGCTTCGAGGCCTTCCAAGTATTGGAGCACACCGGGGATGGGGAAGGTGGTCTTCTCCTCGGCCAGAACTGAGACCCCTTTGGCATCGACGAGCACCGGATCCTCGCCCTCTTCAGGGCTGGTTAGCTCGCCGTAGATATCCAGAACGACGACGTCGCCGGGTTGTGCTGGGCGGTCCACGGGCTCGATGAGCGCCTGGCGCTCGCGCAAGCCTTCCATCACCTCTTCCACCGCGTCGTCCTGGATTTCGGGCGTCTCATACGGGATGCGGAGTTCGCGATAGTCGCCCAGGGTCACTTCTGGCGCCAAGGGCACTGTGTAGCGGATGATGAGCGGATCGCGGCTGACGATCTCATCCATTATGCCCGGCGCGAAGGGATCGATCTCGGATTCGTCGAGGGCGTGGCGGTAGACTTCCTGGCCAAGCGTCTCGAGGGCCTCCTCAAAGACGGCTTCTTCGCCGAATTTGCTCAAGACGATTTGATAAGGGGCCTTTCCGGGCCGGAAGCCGGGGATCTTGGTCTGCTGACTAAGGCGCCGGGCGGCGGCGCGCATGGCGCCTTCCAGGCGCTCGCGCGGCACCTCGACCGTAAGCTCGACCTGGCGGTCTTCAAGAGCTTGCTTCTCAATTTTCAAGACGCATTCCTTCCAAGATAGTCTGGTGGGCGGCACACGACGATCCCATGCGGGCTTTCATCGTGTGGCGGCCGCGTTCTGCGGAGGAGATGGGGAAGGCGGGATTTGAACCCGCACGCCCGAAGGCACGTGATCCTAAGTCACGCCTGTCTGCCAATTCCAGCACTTCCCCCGCTCGTGGCATTATATCTTTCGGCCTAGGGGGTGTAAAGGTGAACTGGATGGAGCGGTCTGCGCTGGGCCGCCGATCCTTGAGGCGGTGTCAGGCTCAAGGCTTGCGGAGTGTCTCGCGAATTTGCGCCAAGTGCAGCAGGTCATGCTCGGCCGCGAAGGCCATTATTTCCGCCATGGTTGTGGGCCCAAAGAGCGCGTGGCGGGCCTTGCGGGTCCATTGCTCGGGCTCCAGGGCCTCGAGCCGATCGAGGAGCGCCAACCGCAGATCGATGAAGTCCTGCAGCGCCTGGCGGCCATCCTCGCGGATATAGGAGCGCTCCTCGGCCCACACATCGGTGTCGAAGGCGGAAAAATGAGGTTCGCCAGCAGCCAGGTAAGCCTCGAGCCGGCGGGCATTGACCTCCCGCTCGACATCCCGGAGATGGCTGATGGTCTCCACCACTGCCCACTTCTCCGCGGCAGGCTTGACTGCCCAATTCTCGGCTGGAAGTTCCCCCACAAGGCAAAGCAGGGCGCCTACATGGGCGCGCAGCCGCACCATCGTTGATTGCGGTGAGCGAGCGGCTTCCGAATCTGCCTGGGTTGGCGCGCCTTCAAGCCAGGCCAAGAAGGCATCGAAATCGCCCTGTGAGAAAGTTGACTCGTTTCGGGGGAAGAGATGAAAGACAGGCATGCCAAGCGATTGCGCTGGGGCTAGATCACTCTCCGGATCATCACCCGCCATGACCGCCTCCGCTGGGGATCGGCCAATACGGCCCAGAATCTCAGCGTAGTACTCGGGCCGCGGTTTGGCGAAATGAGAGTCCTCGTAGGTGGTGATTAGCTCAAACGGCAGCTCGGCCGGCGGGAGCCCGGCCCAGCGCAGGCGCTCCTCAATGGCGATGCGAGGAAAGAGGGGGTTGGTGGCGATCACAATCTCGTAGCCGGCCTTGGCCAGCTTCTCCACGAACTCCCGGGCGCCATTTCGCCTGGCAGTCAACTCGCGGAGTGCCGGGAAATCCTGCTGGTAGAAGCGCTCGAAATGCGGGGCCAACTCTTCTGGATCTTCACCCAAGGCGGGGTAGAAACGCGCAGCGAAGGCGGCTTCGAGCGTTCGGGTGGGGTCACGGTTATCCAGCATGGCTTGCGTGCCGCGCATCAGTTCGGCGAGGAGACGGTCGGGAGGGATGCGGTTGGCCAGGTAAGCTGCCACGCGCTGGAGATACGCAGGCAGGAAGCGATCGGTGGGGTTGTCGAGCAGCGTGTCGTCGAGGTCGAGGAGGATGGTTTTGATCATGATTGTTCGGGGGGAGTCTCAAAGGCAGGAAGATCCAGGTGACATTGGCCGCAGCCGATCTCGGGTTCGGGCACGTCTTGCAGCGAACGGGTGCAATAGGCAGAGACCTCCACATGGCGGCGGAAACCGAGAAAACCTGTGGCGACGCGGGCTTCGAGGATCATATGCGAGCAGGCATTCGCCATGTAGATGCGTGGGACCGGGCAGCGCCCGCAGAGGTCTGGGGTGTAGGTTCCACCGCGAGGCGTCTTATCGATCAGGCGGCACTCCTGCCGGGTGCGGCCCCGGTGAAAATCTTCGAAGTAATGTGGGCATTCTGTACCGGCGGGGGTGATCATCGGTCGGTTCGGTGTGGCTCAGACGCGCGTCACGTAGGCGCCGTTGCGGGTATCGACACGGATCACATTGCCTTCTTCCACGAAGAGCGGCACCTGCACCTTTAGCCCGGTTTCGGTGGTGACGGTCTTTGTCGCACCGGTGGCCGTGTCGCCCTTTACAGCCATCTCGGCCTCGGTGACAGCAAGATCGACGGTTGTGGGGAGCTCGATATCCAGCGGCTCCTGGCCGTAGAAGGTGAGCTTGACCTCCATCCCTTCCTTCAGGTACTGGATGGCTTCTCCCAGGACTTCGCCAGGCAGCGCCGGTTGCTCATAGGTTTCCGTGTCCATGAAGTGGTAGATGTCGCCCTCGGCATATAGGAACTGCGCCACGCGATAATCGAGGCGCACCTCCTGCACGCGGTCATCGGAGATGAACGTCTTCTCCAAGACTGCGCCGGTGCGCAAATTGCGGACCTTCGTCCGAATGTTGGCCTTGCCGCGCCCGGGCTTGTGATGGGAGTACTCGATGACCTTGTAGAGGTCACCGTCGAGTTCGAAGGTTACGCCGCTGCGAAGATCGTTGACATTGATCACGTTCCGAATCCCTTTCTGGCAAAAGCTGGGGGCATTATAGCGGCTGCCCGTTCTGAGCGTCAATGAGTAGCGGGCATTTGCGTCCGCAGGAGCGATTCAGATACCCAGCCAGCGAACCGCGGCATCAGGCAAATCGCGAAGACTTCCAACCCGAACGGTGCAGCGTGGAAGCGAGTCCACGAAGGCCCGTCCATAGGTCTTGCTGAGCACGCGGCGGTCGAAAACGGCGACGATGCCGCGATCGGAGCGGGTGCGAATCAGGCGGCCGAAGCCCTGGCGAAAGCGCAGGATGGCTTCCGGGACCGTGTATTGATCGAAGGGCGATTCGTAGGTCTCGGCGCGGGCGGCGATGATGGGGTTGCTGGGGACATCAAACGGCAGGCGCACGATGGCCAGCACCGACAACGCCGGGCCGGGGACATCGACGCCCTCCCAGAATGAGCGGGTGCCCAGCAATACGGCGCGCTCGGTAAACTTGAAGCCTTCCAGAAGAGCATGCCGGGAGGCGCCACTGCTTTGCTCGAACAGCTGAATGCCAGCGGATGCCAGCGGCTCCGAGAGGGCGCGGGCGGTCATCTTCAGTTGTTGGTTGGATGTGAAGAGCGCCAATCCCCGGCCGCCGGTGGCTTTGAGGAGCTGAAGCAGCCCCCGCTCGACGGCGCGCTGGTAGGCATTGCGATCGGCTGGCTCGGGGATATCGTTCACCAGGTAAAGTAGTGTAGAGCTTTCGTGGTCAAAGGGTGATCCAAGGGCCAGCTCATCGGCGTCGCGGGCATTGAGCCTGCGGCGGATATGGTCGAATTCGCCGGCCGTCGTCAGAGTGGCGGAGGTCATGATGACCGATTCCTTCTCATTCCAAAGGTGACGCTCGACCAGCGGCCCCACCTCCAGCGGAGCGGCATGCAGCGAGATGCGCTTCGAGATGGGATGGACCTCGATCCAGTAGATCTCGCCGGGGTCAGGCTCGAAGAGCATATGATCGAGCTGGGTGAAGATGTCATCCAGGCTCCGGCGGGCGATGCGGGTTGCGACGGCCAGGTTTTCGGCTGCCTCAATTCCGGCGGCGTGCAGGCTCTCCAGGTCCTCACCCAACTGGCGGAGCTCCTGGATCATGGCGCCCAGCGGCGCGCGCAGATCTTCCCAGGCGATTTCGACCTTTTGCCATTCCGGCAGAGTGCGAGTTGCGGGCAGGATCCGCAGCTGTTGCCCATAAGGACTGACCTGCTTGCCCTCGCGCGCATCGGATAGAAAACCGGCCAAGTTATCGAACAAGGTTGCCGCCAGATCGTTGCACCGCTCGGTTCGATCGGATATGGTCTGGATGGCGGCCTCTACCTGGGGCAGGTTTTCCGGTGGAAGCCGCTTACGGGCCAGCTCGAGGATCTGGCGCAGCAGGCCCCGTCCCCGGCCTCCCAAATCTCGGAAGACGCGCTGGATCTCGGCCTGGGTTACCCGCAGGCTCAACCCGTTCGTCGTGGCGCTCTCCAGATGGTGGGCTTCGTCCACGATCAGGTACTCATATTCAGGGATCACGCGTTGCCCGACGGCAATATCTGCAAGCAGCAGGGCGTGGTTGACGATGACCACGTGCGCGCTCTCCGCCGCCAGCCGCGCCTGATAATATGGGCAGGTTCCTCCAGCCTGTGAGGCGCAGGTCTCGAGCGTGCAATCTTCATCCTCGGCCGAGAGGCGCGCCCAGATGGCGGCTTCGGCGGGCGGGAGGTTGAGCTGCGTTCGGTCCCCGATTCCGCCCTGAGAAAGCCAGAGCAAGAGCTTGGCAAGCAAGCGCATTTCCTCGGGCGATCGGGGGCCCAGGCGGCGCAAGGCTTGAAAGCGGCGCGGGCAGAGGTAATTTCCGCGCCCCTTGAGCACGGCGCTCCGGAGTTCGAGCTTGAGGGCCCGTGCCAGGTCTGGGATGTCCTTATGGATGAGTTGATCCTGGAGGTTGAGGGTGTTGGTCGAGATGACCACCCGACGGCCGTTTGCATGCGCCCATAGGAAGGCCGGGACCAGGTACGCGAGCGATTTCCCGGTGCCGGTTCCGGCCTCGACGAGCAGGTGCTGGCTCCGGGAGAGTGCTTCGGCGATGGCGCGTGCCATCGTCACCTGCTGGGGGCGGTTCTCGTAGCCTTCGAAGGCCTTGGCCAGCGCTCCGCCGGGTTCGAAGATGGCAGCCACTTCCTCGGAGTCCAGCGAGTGCGGCTGTGGGCTGGGGCTTAGCGGGGGCTGCGGCTTGGGAGGGGGCTGGAACAACCGCAAGCCGCTCTCCTCGGGGGTCTGAAACTTCTCGCCACGCTGCCGGCGCTCGCGGTAGGCTTCATCGAAGATCCAGCCGGCGCCCCATTCGATCTCCTCGCCCAGCCGGGTGATCTCCTCCAGGATGGGTCCAGGGATCTCCAGCGCCCTTTTGTATAGCCGGAGGAAGACCAGCCGGGTGGTGTGGGCGTCCTCCAGGGCGCGATGGGATTCCCGGATGGGCACACTCAGCGACTGGGCGAGCGCCCGCAGGCTGTAGCGGCCTGCAGCAGGAAGAAGAACCGAGGCTAAGTCGTAGGTATCCAGAAAGGCATTTGACTCGAACAGCCCTCGCCGGCTCATGAAGGCCAGGTCGAAGGGGATATTGTGGCCCAGGATGGGCAGGTCGCCGACGAAGGCATGCAAGTCGTCCAGGACCTCGGTAATGCGTGGCGCTTGGGCGAGCATTTCATCGTTGATGCCGGTGAGCTCGATAATGGGGTTGGGCAGCGGCCGTCCAGGGTTGATCAGCGTGGACCATTCGGCTTCGACGCGATCGCCGCGGAAGCGCACGGCGCCGATCTCAATCACGGCGTCGCGGGCCGGGTCAAGCCCGGTGGTTTCGAGGTCGAAAGCGATCAGCGGGCGCATCATATGGGACAGGCATTATAGCACCTGGGTGGCGGCGGGCGCGTGCTATACTCTTCCCGGCTCTGGCAGAGACCTGTCTAATCCTGGGCAGGGAAACGAATGCCGGCTATCGGTGTTTCAAGGTGTGAGGGGCATGGCGCGAGGGTCCAAGTCGCAGGGATCGGATCCCATCGATGAGATGGAATTGGTGCGTCGAGCGGCGGAGGATCCGGCGGCCTTTGGCGAGCTGTACGCCCGCCATGTGCGGCAAATTTACAACTACATCTATTATCGAACGGGCAATCATCAGGACGCCGAAGATTTGACAGCCAGAGTGTTCATGCGGGCGCTAAGGCATGTGCCCACCTTTGAAGACAAAGGCGTTCCGTTCACGGCCTGGCTCTACCGCATCGCCCACAATCTAGTGGCGAACTGGCATAGAGACCGCAGCCGGCGTCCGGTGGTTCCCTTGGAGAAGAGCGTGCTATCCGGGGGCGCCTCTGAGCACCCCGAGCTGGAGGCCATCGCCCATGAGGAGCAGGACCTGCTGCTGGCGGCGATTCGGCGGTTGCCTCCGGAGCGGCAGGAGCTACTGATCTTGAAGTTCGTCGAGCGCATGTCGAACGCCGAGATCGGGAAAGTCATGGGGCGCACCGAAGGCGCCATCAAGAGCCTCTATCACCGAACGCTGAACGCCTTGCGGGACGAGGTCCGGGCGATCGAGCGAGAGGCGAAGCGCTAGGCTGCGAAAACCTTTTGAGTTGGATCTGGGGGTTGAGTGATGACGAAGCGTTGGACACCCCATCAGATTGAGGCCTTGCTGACGGATGTGCTCGTACCGGTTGAGCCGAGCGAGACCTTCCTGCGGAGGCTTCAAGCGCGACTTGTGACCTATCGCGGTGAGCGAGCCCTGAATCCGTGGATGTTCATCGTCGTGGGTGCCACGGGTGTGCTGATGTTTTTTAGTTTCCTGGGGCTGCTGCTGCGAATCCTGGTCGGCTGGATCGGGTTGCTGGGGATTCTTAGCCTGCGGCGGGAGGCAAAATCCGGCCGCGAGCCGACGAAGGCCTAGTGGCCCCCTGAACGTCCTTGCGCGCACCTGAAGTGTGGCCCTGTGCATGTGGCGACACTTTGGGCAGAGGCGGGTTTGAAACTCGCCCCGACTGCTCGGTGTTCTTGCACCGCAGTTTCTCTGTCTTCGATCCTGTTGGGATTCGAGCGGCCTAGAAGAGCCCCCAGTCGGCGCCCGCGCCTTCTTCCATCATGGAGGGATCCCACATCTCCATGCCCATCTCGACACGGGTTTGGAGGCCTGTGGCCTCCTCGGCCTTGACGCGCGTCATGTCGAGCAAGGCTGGGCCGTAGGGGCAGAAGGGGGTGGTGAGGATCATCTTCACCCTCAGGTGGTCCCCCTCGATAGCGGCGTTGCGCACCAGCCCCAGTTCGATGATGTTCAGGCCAAGTTCGGGATCGACTACCTCCCGCAGAGCCTGGCGCAGGAGTTCGGCCTTCTCGGGGTGGGTGGAATCGGCCTCCCAGATCGTCTGGGCGGCCTCGATGTCATCCGTCATGCGACTCTCCTGATGCCGCCTCTTCGATTTGCACGGTGAAGGCGCAATGCGCATCGCCGTCGAGCACGCAGCGCACCCGCTCGACCGGCAAGGAGAGGGCCTTGGCAATGAAGGACTGGCCGATGAGGCAGACTTCGGGGTGCTCCTGGCCGATGTGCAGATAGGGGCAGCTGAGCTCGCGGATGATCACATCTTCACCACGGCGTTCGATCTCGGCCGCGAAGCCCTCCTCGTCGAGCAGCTCTGCCAGCCGGACGAGACGCTCCTCGAGCGGTAGGCCCTGGAGTTGGGCGGTGTAATCGGCAGCCATGGCATCGGCCACGCTTGAGAGAAGCCCCTCCACGTACTCCTCCGAGAAGCTCCCCTTGATCTCATCCAGCAGCCGGCTGGTGAGCCGTAAGTAGCGGCTGGGGAACAGTTCGAGTGCCTGCTCGGT
>CAZQDE010000026.1:0-33516 GCA_964591485.1 uncultured Anaerolineaceae bacterium
GGAGTCAGGAGTGTAAATTGCACTCAAGCAGGGGCGGCTCCGAGACGATTCCGCCGAGCGGCTTGACAACCGCACAAGTGTTCTATACAATAGAACAGCCGTTCTATTCCCAAAGGAGATATGAGATGGAAAGGGCGTTCTATCGTGACCTGTCGACCAAGAGGGAGCCACACAGATTGGCTGAACGCGAAAGGGTGCCGCGCGCCGACCCCGGTCCGAGAATGGGGGATCGTCCTGACGCTCCGGCGGGGCCCAGCCTGCTCGCATTGCTTCAGCCGATGGAGGATCTTGGGCCATTGCGTGCGGTCCTGGGTTTGGGCCCGGATGGGAGACCGCTGCTGGTGGATTTCTCTCGGGGCACCTCCTGGCACTTCTTCGCCACCGGAACGCATGGCGCTGGAAAGTCAAGCCTGCTGCGAACCGTGATGTTCTCCTTGGCCTTGACCGCCCGACGCTCGGAGGTGCGATTCCTTGGCATTGAAATGGGTGACCAGGAACTCGTATCCATGGAAGCACTCCCCCACGCGCTGGCAGATCTGGCCATCTCCGCCGAGGACGCCCTTGGGGTCCTGGATTGGGTTGCGGGTGAAGTTCATAGGCGCATCGGGGCGGGCTTCCTCTGGCCGCACATCTTTCTCTTCATAGAGGCACTGGATCGACTGGCGGAGACCCTTCCGGCGCGAGCGGGTGTTTGCATAGACCGAATCCTTGCTCAGGGAGCAGGCGCTGGGGTGCATGTCATCGCCAGCGTGGCCAGGCCGGACGGGCTGCATCATATCGCCGTGGATGGGTCCGGGATCATATGGGCCCGGGCCGAGCGCCGCTGTGCCCCCGGCGCCTTCTGGCTTTCAAACGGATTCTCGAACAGCGGCCTGCAGGCTGCGCAGCTTTCCGCCCGGGATTTGGATCGCGCAGTCCGGCTTGCGCAGGCCGGCTGGCGGGTGTCCCACGCGGTTCCGGTGGAGAAAGGTCTGAGCCCTGAAAGGGGATAAGGTGCGAGGATGACGTTGCCAGTGAATGAACGGGTGCGGATTTGGGTCTTCGGCGCGGCTGGATACCCGCTGAAATTCCTGTGGCGGGGACGCTATCACAAGCTCCGGACCATAGAGG
Organism: uncultured Anaerolineaceae bacterium; assembly: GCA_964591485.1. Classification (GTDB taxonomy): domain Bacteria; phylum Chloroflexota; class Anaerolineae; order Anaerolineales; family E44-bin32; genus E44-bin32. The sequence goes on from CAZQDE010000026.1 coordinate 1,111, forward strand.
GATTCGACCGTCGCTTCACGCAGAGCCCCGTGGGGAGGACTGAGACCCGCCAGTACCAACTGCGCACGGAAGAGGGCCTTCTTTGCGTGCTGAGCCATCCGGAGACATTGGCGGCTTGAACGCATTCGCGGTGCTCGCAGGAGGTGAGGGATGAAAATAGGCATGCTATGGCTAGATCAGGATCAAGGCGAATCATTGGACGTCCGCATACGACGGGCTTCTGCTTATTACCGGGAGAAATACGGTCGGGCACCCGATCTCTGTTGTGTACATCCGCGAGGGCATAAGGATGGCCTTCCATCGCGGGTGGATAGCATGGAGATCCGGCCGCAGATGACGGTGCTGCCCGGGCATTTCTGGATTGGTCTGAAGGAGCCAAAGGAGGCTGAGCCTGCATGATGCCAAGATGTGCCCCTGGCCTTATGGATAAGGAGAACGTGCTGGGGAGGGGGGTCAGCGTGCAGGTGTAATGGCCGCCAGGAACGCGTCGAGGCCCACTTCCAGAGGCATAAGACTGCGCTTGTCGGATAGGTCGATATCCAGCAGGCGGTGGTAGATCTGGATCAGGTCTTGCTCGGAGAAAAGGAGTGCCTGGGCGGCAAGCTTCTGAAGCACGAAATCTGGAAGCGAAATCGTTTCCTGCAGCGGGCGAACTAGCCGCTGTGATTCCTTGGCGAGCAGCAGCAGGCGGAACTGGCGAATGATCATCGCGAAGGCGTAACCAGGCTGCTCTTCCTGCAGGATATGATGCAGCAGGCGCTGCGCGTCCGCGGGTCGCCGCTCGGCAAGCGCATCGACCAGCGCGAAGATGTTGGCCTGCCCATGGTAAGGTGTGAGCCGCTCGACGTCCTGCACCTGGATGGGGCGGGAACGATCGACGAAGTCCAGCAGCTTCTGCAACTCTTGATCCGCGAGCGCAGGGTCTTCGGAGACCCACGCTGCGAGCAATGAGGCTGCCTGGCCCTCGATCGCCCCGCCCAGGTCTGCGCACCGTTGGCCTATCCAGCGGGCGAAAGCAGGACCGCGCGGCCTGAACATCTCTCTCACGTACGATCTCTCTGAATGGGTCTGGCTCCATGCCTGAAGCCGGGTAGGTTTGGAGCGGCGGCGCCCCTTTGGGGGCTGCACCATTTCGAGCAGCACCAGGGCAGTGGTCTCCGGGAGGCGCAGAAGGAAGGCTTCGAAGCGCTCCCAGTAGCTGTCATCACGGCCCTCAAGAAGCCGTTCCGCGTGGTCTAATATGACCAGGCGGCGTGAGGCCAGAAACGGAGCGGCGAGACTGTTCTCTTCCAGCGTAGCCAGATCCACATGCGGCGCGGCGAAGCGGGAGGTATTCATCTCGCGGGTGGTTGCATCGCCCAATTTCGCCGAAAGCGTTTGTAGAAAGGACTCCATCGCGAAATGGTCGTCGCCAAAGAGATGATAGACGGTGGGCTTGGGCTCAGACATCTTATAGCGAAGTTATAACGCGATGGACGACACGCGAGCCAGCATGGAGGCGATGGATGGCCGTGACCGATAGGGAGTCCATATCAGCTTCAGTGGTGAGATGCTTCTGGGCCGCGCGTCCCAGCGGCTGCGCTGCCAGCAAGGCCATGATTGTGCCGAGTATGGCCCAGGGAAGGCGCTCGAGGCGGGCCTGCCAGGAACTATCCCTCTCCGAGGCCAATGTGAGATAGGAAGCGGTGCCGCCCAGAAAGCCTGCGATGATCAGGTTCGTTCCGCAGTTCGGATGGATGGCCAGGCGGTCATCGCCGCGTTGCAGGCGGGCGAGGGCTTCCTGCACGGCTTCCCACAGCTGTTCGCTGGTCAGGTCTCCATAGATGTAGAAGCCGCGTGTGTCCGAGCGGCCGACAAAGGCCTTCTGCGGATATCTCTGGCTGAGAATGTGAATCGTTGCATGCTCGAGAGCGTGGTTGCGGCGGACATGAAGCAAGCGCGGCGAGCGAAGCAAAGTCTGCAGTTTGGTGAGGATGTGGGCGCGGTGCATCATCGGCGCGATTATACATGAGGATGAAGCGGATCACCGCCGGGCGAAGATGGAGCGCCCAGTTGTGGGGCGGGCGATGGTGCGGATACAATGGGCGCTATGAATTGGGACTTGATTGGACACGGTTGGGCGACGGAATTGCTCTCCCAGCATATCCGGCGTGGCAGCGTTCGGCATGCCTATCTGATCACCGGCCCGGATGGGATCGGCAAGCGCACCCTGGCCGTGCGCCTGGCACAGGCGCTCTGCTGCGATGAGCCTCCCGAAGCCGGTGACCGCTGCGGCTCCTGCTCCACTTGTCGGCGGATCGAGGCAGGTGCCTATCCTGATTTCCACTTGGTCGAAGTCGGCCAGCTCGACGAAGAGCTCGGACGAACAAGCAGCGAGATCCTGATTGAACAGATTTTGCGGCTCCAACGCAAACTGGCGTTGACGCCGCACAGCGGCAAATGGCGGGTTGGGTTGATCCAACGCTTTTGGGAAGCCAGCGAGGCGGCGGCCAATGCCCTGCTCAAGACGTTGGAAGAGCCATCGCCCAGTGTAGTCTTGGTGCTCACGGCCCGCACGGCCGAAGACCTGCTTCCGACGATCGTATCCCGCTGCGAGGTCATCAACCTCCGCCCCGTTTCGCGCAGCAAGATCCGAGCGGCGCTGGAGGACCGCGGCATGGAGCCAGAGAGGAGCTCGCTGGTTGCCTCGCTGGCCGCCGGGCGCCCAGGATTCGCCCTGAGGCTGGCGGAAGATCCAACTTGGCTGGAGAGACGAGAGGAGAGCATTCGGGATCTACTGCGGCTCTTGAGCAAGGGCCGCGCTGAACGGTTTGCCTATGCCGAGCGGTTTCGCCCAAAGAAGAAAGGTGAAACACTGAAGGACGTCCGAGACGATCTTGGCGAGCGTTTGCAACTATGGCTGGGAGTCTGGCGGGATGTCTTTATGCTCTCGACCGGGCTGGATGAGCAGGTGCAGAACACGGATCTAGTCAGCCAAATGCGTCAATTGGCGTCGGCGCTGGGCAGGGAAAGAGCGGTGAGGGCGCTGACGAGCGTGGAATCGTGCTTGCAGAATATCATGGCCTATGCCAACATCCGGCTGGCACTGGAGACGCTCATGCTCGAGCTTCCGCAACTCGATGGGTTTGCAGAGTGATGGGAACGGCCAACGCGGCGATTTCCTGTGTCAGGATTCAGGGAGGATCGTGTTGGCCGGGAACTATCGAGGCTCGACCACGAGCCGGATGGCGGTGCGCTCCTTGCCGCTGATATCCACGGTTGTGAATTCGGGGATGCAGATAACGTCGATCCCGTCTTCCTGAAGGTATCCTCTGGCAATGGCGACGGCTTTGACGGCTTGGTTGACGGCACCGGCTCCGATAGCTTGGACTTCGGCCCGGCGATGTTCGCGGATGACGCCGGCAATCGCACCGGCCACGGCGGAAGTACGTGACTCGGACGAGACTTTGATGATGTTCATCGGGCCCTCACTCGATGTGGCGGAAATGTCGCCCGATTCCTTTGGCGGTGTTCGCATTGTACAGGATTCACCCCTGCCTTTCAAGCGGCGGAGAACACGCGGATGCAGGTATCCATTTGGCCGCCATGGGGTTATTACATCTTGAAGGGCATTTCCCTGAGTTGTTATGCGTCCGTGTAATTGCGGGCCTGAGCAGGCTCGCGCACGAAAGGAGCAGGAGGACCGACGATGATGGAAGAGCAACCGCAAATGAGCAACGAAGATCGAGTCTGGGCCGCGCTGGGGTATCCCATTCCCATCATCGCCATCATCTTATTGTTGATGGAGGAGAAGCGTGCCAACCCCTTCCTGAAGTTTCATGCCGTGCAATCCGTCGCCCTGAACATCATGATCTGGGTGGTGATCGTGCTCATCATCCCGCTCACGCTGGGCATTGGTGCCATATGCGCGCCTGTCCTCTGGCTGGTTACGCTGTGGCCAGCCTACGACTCTTACCAGGGCAACTACACTGAGATTCCCGCGCTGACGAACTTCATTAAGAAGCAGGGCTGGGCATAGTCTGTAGCTGGCCAATAGTGAAGCAGCCCGCCCCGATGGAGGCGGGCTGCTTGCATATCCCGGGCCGAGTCATGCCTCCCCGTTGACCCGGGCGACCTCCTCGGCTGCAAAGATTACCTCCTCTTTCCCCGCCAGCTTATCGCGGATCTTCGAGACAATCAGGTCTAAGTGGGTGTCGTGGGCCACGTAATCCAGATCATCCGCCGGAACAGTGAGCACGGGGCACAGCGTGAAGTTGTCGATCCAAGTCTTGTAGAGATCGTTCAGGCGTGCGAGATATTCAGGCTGGATCTGACGCTCATACTCGCGCCCGCGCTTAGCGATGCGCTCAAGCAGCGTAGGAACGGAGGCGCGCAGGTACACCACCAAGTCGGGGGGGGGCAGAAATTGCGTCAGGACCACGTAGAGGTCCCGGTACGTCTGGTAATCGCGCTCCCGCATGTGGCCCTGGAGATAGAGATTGTAGGCAAAGATTTCGGCATCCTCGTACACACTGCGGTCCTGAATGGCGGAGGTGGGATGATCGATGAGCTTGCGGTGGGAAAGGAGCCGGCGCGTCAGGAAGAAGATTTGGGAGTGAAAGCTCCAGGCTGTCATGTTGGCGTAAAAGTCCGCCAGGTAGGGATTTTCGCCCACGGGCTCATAGAAGGGGGCCCAACCCAGACGTCTGGATAGCAGCTCCACCAGGGACGACTTGCCCACGCCGATGTTGCCAGCGACGGCCACGAAATGCTTCATTGCTTCCTCCTACACTCAGGCCCCGTGGCGCTCCCCCCAGGCTTCGATGTAGGCCCCATGTTTCTGGATGATACATTCGAGGGATTGGGCCCGCTCCGCTCGCTGGTCGGGGCCTAGACCAAGCTCCATCAGCGCTTGGCGCCATGCGTCGCGATGTGGCCGGGCATCAGGCTTGTGGCCGAGGAGGTAGATGAACTCCTCCCAGGTCCAGAGTAGATTCCAAAGGATCGCTGGGCCGCGGCCTGCATCCGCGAGTGCCTGGAAGGCCTTCAGGTAGTAATCCCTGCGGCAGGGCAGCAGGGTTGGATCGCCTCCAGAAGCCATGGCCGCATCGCAAGCCCGGGCCCAGGCATTCAAGTGTTGGGGCAGGTCAAAGCGGTGGAGATGCTCTACGCCAAGAAGCTGGTGGAATTGCGCCAGCAGCCAAGGGCAGTCCAGGCGGGTGGCGATGTCAGCGAGGTGAAGGGATAGGCGGCGGCCTGCCACTGGAAACCCATCCAGCGAGGCGACTGCATTTGCGGCGTCGAGAAGGGCGCGCAGGAAGGTTCGCAGCCAGCGGTCGGATAGCGGGAGGAGCGAGCTGGCTTGACGGCTGCGGGAGAGGAACGCCTGAGCGCGCGCGTAGACATGATCGGGCCGGAAGAATTGGCCGCGGGCACCGGCCTGGGCCCACTCGAAGAAATGCTCGGGATCGTAGAGGAAAACGGGCTCACATAGGGCCGGCCCCATCCAGGGGTCGATCCGCAGTCGACGTGGCCGATCATAGAACACGCGGCTGTGATGCAGGATGTCAAGATGGACTTGATGGGATAGCCGCACGATTTCCCGCGCGGTAGTCGGTTCGTGGCGGTGGACAAGCACGAGGTCGATGTCCATGGCATCTCCCAAGGATGGGTCCCCGCGCGCCACGCTGCCAATCAAGTATCCCGAGAGGATTTCGTCCGAAGCCGCGCGCTGCTCGGTTTCGCGGCGGGCGAGATCGATCAGTTGCTCTCGGGCGATGCTCACGGTTCAGGCTTCTCCTCTAACGGCAATTCGGGTTGGTACGGCGGGATGCCCAGCGCATTGCGGATGCGCTTGACGATGAACGCCAGATGGTCCGCATGGGCGACGAAATCCAGATGCGTGGTGTCGATGGCGAGTACGCCATTGTGTTCGCGGGGAGCGAAGAAGGCCTCGTAGGCCTGATTAAGCGATTCGATATAGCCCCGATCCATGTTGCGCTCGTAGGAGCGGTCGCGCATGGCGATGCGCTGCATGGCCACATCCGTATCTACACGGAGGTACACAATCAAATCAGGTCGAACGATGCGTTCGGCGAGGGCCTCATGGACTAGATTGTAGGTTTCCAACTCGTCCCCGGAGAGATTCAGGCGGGCAAAGAGGGAGTCCTTCTCGAAGGTGTAGTCGGCGATGAGACTCCCTTTCTGCATCAGGCTGGGGACAGCCTCGCGCTGCTGCCGATAGCGGCTGAGCAGGAAGAAGATCTGAGTCTGGAACGCGTACCGCTCTCGGTCGGCGTAGAAGTGACTCAGGAAGGGGTTCTCCTCGAAGATCTCGAGAAGAAGCTCAGCATCGAATATGGGCTGGAGCAAGCGAGCCAATGAGGTCTTGCCGACTCCGATGACACCTTCAATCGCGATATACATAGCCACTTTCTCGGGGGAGGGATCAACAACGGACCAAGGATACTTGCCTTCGGGCCGTCCTGCAACCCACGCGACTCAGGGTTCGTGACGGAACTGCAGGCAGTAGTGATGATGGATATTGCTGACCCAAGCGCTGCCCATACCAAAGGGAGCCAAGGGGATGTTGTCCTGGACCCAGATCTTCTCGTCTTTGAGCGTATAGTAGGCACTCAGGCGGCGAGCTAGGTCCCAGGCCAAGGGGTAAATCTTACCTTTCTTCTTGAGGTTCTTTACGATGATGGTTAGATAGGCGCCTGGCCTGAGGGTCGGCTGCATTGCGGCGTAGATATCGACGAGGCGGGCCAGGAAGATTTCATAATCGGGGATATTGCCTAGGTCGGCGGGGTCCGAAGAATAGGTCACATCTAAATCGGGGTCCTGACGCCGGGAATGCTGGGTCTCGGCACCATGGGCGTGCAACATGTCCCAATAGGGCGGTGAGGTGAGCACATAGTCCACGGCCGGCAGGTCAAGCTGAGGCAGATCGGCCGCGTCGGCGGTGAGCACCTCAATCCGCAGAACCTCGGCAGGCGATCCCAGGCGGGCGCGCTCCTCCTGGACGAGCTCGCGAGCAATGGCGGCATACTCCGAGTTAAGTTCGATCCCGATGCCATTGCGCCGGCTTCGGATGCAGGCGATGAGGGTGGAGCCGGTGCCGGCCATGGGGTCGAGGACCATCGCGCCTTCCTTGGTGAAGAAGCGGATAAACTCCTCGGCCAATGTCTCGGGGAATTTCGCCGGGTGCCTGCGCACCTCCCCGCGCCGGGGTGGTGGGTTATGGAGAAACCAGGATTTTTGGAACTTAATCCATTCCTTGGGAGAGAGGTCATTCAGCCGGTTGCGGAAGGGACGCTTCTTGGTCATATCCTCGCTCACGGTTCAGAGGCGGTCGCAGTCGATCCAGGCTTTAGGGCGCGGACGAGAAAATCATCGAAGGAGGCTGTGATGAGACCGTCGGATTTCGATCGGACCATCAAGCCCACGCTGCCCTGAGGGTAGGTGGGATCCTCGCGGGCGAACACTTCGATCCCGTTGAGAAAGAAACGGAAGCTTGTTCCCTCAGCTAAGACGCCCAAGCGGTTTTCGACCAGCGGCCCAGGAATTGCGGCGAAGGTCCGTTCGCGTGGGAGCAATGGAATCTCGTCTGCGCCGGTGATGCGGGAAACGCGTATCTCCCCGTTACAGTTCAGGGTGAAGCGGTAGTGCTCGCCGGCCGGGGTTACTCGAAAGACCAGCCCATACTCGTCGTCCAGTCCGCAGACTTCGGCTCGGGCCTTCACCTCCAGATAGATGTTGGCTTCAGGCGGAAGGGGGCTGAGCGCCATGTAGAAAGCCCGTGGTTCATGCACGGCCAGAGATAGGCGGCCCCGGACATAACTCGCCCCGCCTACGGGCCGTTCGCTGAGGGTCCAGCCTGAAGGCTGGTCGAATTCGTCCAGCAACAGCACCTCCCCCAGCCCGGCGAGAATATCCGGGGTGGGCGTGGCCGTGGGCCTCGGCGTGGGAGTTGCCGTGGGCACGAGCGTGGGGAAGGCCACAGTCGGCGTGGGCGGAGCCGACGTGTTCGTGGGGGTTGGAGTCGGCAGGGCTTGTACGGATACACAACTGGCCAGCAGCCATGGCATCCCCATTACCGAGAGAAGTGCAATGAATCCTCTGGCAGAGCTGGAAGCTCTGAATAAGCTGCTCGGTGATGCCAAGCGGCAAGAGATACTCGGAGAAATGGGCGTGCGCCGTTCCATGCCCCTGAGGATACAACGGATCGGTTGCGCGGGGAACCCTGTCAGGGTGAGAGGTACCAGAGGCGGAAGTCGTCGAACAGGACCGTGAAACCGGGCGTGTTGGCGGCGTTGGCGAACAGTCCGTAGTTTCCGGACGTGAAGCTCGTATCTTCGATTTCGGCCAACATCTCTCCATTGGCAAAGGCGACTAGACGCGGGCCTCTGGCAAGCAGCCCCATGGTGTTCGTCTCGCCCCCCCCTGGCCAGATGCTCTCGGGTGACTGCCAGTCGAGCAGCGTGCGGATCGATCCGGCGAAGAGCTTCCTGATGCGGAAGGAGCCGTCGCAGGCGAACTCGAGTATGTACCCGCTATTGCGCTCTACCGGATCCACGCGAATGGCCAGACCATAGGAATCCTTCCCGCTGCAGCTCTGGGGTTGAGCCGTCACCTCCACGTATATGTTTCCTGCCTCGATGTCCGGGATGGTTGTGCTCCACCATATGAAGGTATCTGCCAGGTAATCGGTGGCTCGAAGATGGCCATCTTCCCAGATGTTGGCGGCGCCCTCGAAGTTCGGGCCCACCCAGGTTAAATCCGAGGCGAAAGGATCTTGATAGTCCGGAGCGGTGAGGTTCAGGCCGAAGCGGGGATCGTCTGTGGCCAGCGGCGGCGGGGTGGGCGAGGGCGTCGCCTCCTGAAGCGGCTGTGTGGGCGCGGGGGTAGGAGGGGTGCGGATCGGGGTTGCACTCGGTGGCGGCGTGAATGTGAGGTCCGCCGCCCGGGGACTTAGCGTCTGCTGGGCAACCTCAGGCGGCGGCGTAATCGGAGCCGGGCGGGTGCAGCCCGCCAGGGCCAAAGCGACGCATAAGATGAGCGTGGCGGTGCGGGCGTGCATCAGGGAATGAATTGGATATGCCAGAAGGCGAAGTCATCGAACTCCGCCTGTAGGTCATAAGTCTGCGAGGCCCGGACGTAGGCGGCGAAATAGCCGTAGCTATGCGTATAGTTGGGGTCAAAGAATTCGCCGACGTGAAAACCATTGATGAAGAAATGGAACTTGCCCATGTATCCCCATAGGCCGAGACGATTTTGGGCAAAGGGACCGGTCCGGATCACATCCGTGGGCGACCAATCGATGAGTATGGCGGTCGGCTTGCCTCCGGGCCTGTAGCTCAGGAAGCGCCAGGCGCCATCGCAGGAAATCTCCAGAGCATACCCGCTGGGCGTCTGCTCCGGATCGAGACGGATGACCAGACCAACGGCGTCCTTGGCGATGCAGTCCCCATTGATGGCGGTGATCTCCGCATACACGTTGCCGGATTGCACCGAGTTGTAGGACCAGTAGACGCCCAGATTGGCGGGATCGTAATCCACGCCGATCAGGCGACCGTTCTCGACGCGATAGGCCGCGAAGCCCGCGCTGTCGTAGTCGAACCATGCATCCGGGTCCTCGAAGTAATCGAAGTGGTCGGGATTGGTCAGGTCGAGGATGGCGCGCGGGTCCTGCTCATCGGTGATTTCAAAGGGCGTGGGTGAAGGCGCGAGCTCAAGCCGGTGGGGTGTGGGCGTTGCCTCGACTTCTGCTGTGGGCATCAGCGGCGCTTCGGTTGGCGGGAGAGATTGGGTTTGGGTCGGTGGCATAGGGCTGTCCACTGTTTCGGCGAGTGGCGGCTCCTCAGGCGTTCTTCCCTTGCCAAGCCCAGCGACCAGATCGACGACGATATAGACGAGCGCCAATAGCAGCAATACCGCCAGGGTCAGAATCAAGATACGATCGAGCCGGATGGTGCCTGCTGGTTCTTCGGCCATGGCAAGCCCTCCTATCGCAGTGGACGCCTGTGGCGCCACCTGGATGCTCCAGAAGCCGAATCCCGCAGCGCCGCAGAGCCAATTTGCAGTATAGCACGGCATCCTGCCGCCGAGGCTCTGGACGTTATAATCCTTTGGTCCTGGTCGACGATCGCATCACTTCTAGGGAGGTGGACGATGGAGTACCGCAGCATGGGACGCACAGGCCTCAAGCTGAGCGCAATTTCAATGGGCTCATGGGTGACCTTCGGTGATCAGATCGACGAGAAGACAGCCCGGGATTTGCTGCACCGGGCGTATGACATGGGCATCAACTTCTTCGACAACGCCGATGTCTACGCCAACGGCCGGTCCGAAAGCGTCATGGGGTCGGCCGTCAAGGATCTTCCGCGAGAGGCACTGGTCCTTTCCAGCAAAGTATTCTGGCCCACCATGCCCGGTCCCAATGGCAAGGGACTTTCTCGAAAGCACATCATGGAATCGTGCCATGCCTCCTTGAAGCGGATGGGAGTGGAGTACTTCGATCTCTACTTCTGCCATCGTTATGACCCCGAAACACCGCTGGAGGAGGTTGTGCGTGCGATGGACGACTTGGTGCGCCAGGGCAAGGTTCTCTACTGGGGGACCTCCGAATGGCGCGCAGGCCAAATCGCGCGCGCCTATGCCATCGCGGAGCGATGGAATTGCTACCCTCCCATGGTGGAGCAGCCTCAGTACAACATGCTCGTGCGCCGGCGCGTGGAGGAGGAGCTGGTCCCGGCAGCAAATGATCTGGGTTTCGGGATGGTCACATGGAGCCCGCTCAAGTACGGGTTGCTTTCCGGCAAGTACAACGAGGGCCTCCCGGCAGAGCCAACGCGCCTCACGCGCGAGCCTGAATGGGCCGAGAAGGTGATCACCGAGGAGCGGCTGGAAAAGGTGCGTGGGATCGGCGCCCTGGCCAAGGAATTGGGCGTGACGACGGCCCAGCTCGCCATCGGCTGGCTGCTGCGGCTGCCTCAGGTAAGCAGCGTCATCACGGGCGCGACCAAGCTCGCGCAGTTGAAAGAAAACGTCGAAGCCCTCGAAGTGGTGGAGAAGCTATCCCCTGAAGTGCTGGCGCGGATCGATGAGATCCTGGGGAATGCGCCGAGCGAGGAGTCCTGAAGCGGCGGCCGCTACCAGCCCAGAGCGGTTTGCATTTCCAGTCCCGCGGGGTCTTCGAAGTCGATGCGGGCGGCGAACTTGCGCCCGATCTCTTCCAGCAACTCGACCGCCCAGACAGCATCCATGCCGATATCGGCAACATCGACTTCGGGCGGGAGCGTGATGCCCAGCTCGGCCATTACATCGGAGGCGAGGTCGAGCTGGTATCGCCTTAAATCGATGCGCCCCGTGCCCTCATATTCGTGGCGGATCACATAGGTCTGCCATTCAGCCGCGTCCTCCAAAGCCTCCGCCAGGGTCCAGCTTGCCCATTGGATGGCGTTGGCCTTCTCGGCCTGGATGGCGTGAAGGCGGCGGCCGGTGCCAAAGGAGAGCATGCGCGTCTCGCCCGGCGGGTAGCGGCCGGCGCTATAGTGGATGGCTTCGACTGCGGCGTGGTAGCTCGGGTTGCCCGCCACGCCCACGCCACCATCCACCCATGTATGGCGCATGCCTCGCACGGTTGCGGAATGAGCAGGAAAGTAGGTCGGTGCGGCGATGCTTGCGAGGACGGCATCTTTGAGTGCCATCGTCCCCCACAGGCTTGCGTTGCCTGGGCCATCGCGCACAAAGAAATCCGTCCGGCTGGTCTCGGTGTTCTTGGCCGTAATCATGATGTCGAGCGGCAGGTCGTTCAACCGCCGCTCCCCGCCGATGTTTGCGAGTGTTGCAGCGATGAAGTCGTTGCTGTAGCGATGGTTTCCACCGTTGAGCAACACCCGCCACCAAGGAAGCCGCTGGAAGGCCCGTCTGGCCAGATCGCGGTAGAGAGCCAGCAAGCCGCGGGCGCTCAGCCCCAGGGCAATTCCGGCGGCGATGATGGCGCCCGTGGAAGTGCCTGCCACCATGTCAAATAGCTCCGGGCTGGGCTTGCCCAGCTGACGCTCGAGCTCCACCAGGCAGGCCAGCGGGATGATGCCTCGGATGCCTCCTCCGTCAATGCTGAGAATGGTTCTCATCGGGTACCTCCCCGGCGTCTGATCGGCTCATGTGGGCGCGGCGCTGGATCTCGTCCCAGAGCAGTTGTTCCTGATGCCCGCGGCGCTCGAAGGTGAAGGTGTGGAGGTGCTCAAGGAGCAGGAGTGTGGGCGGTTGCGACCCCTGGGCGACTTCGTCTGCCAAGTCCTCCTGGAGCCGGCGGGCCTCCAGGAAGGGAAGCGTTGCATATTGAAGCAATTGCAAGGTGCGGTCCGTGAATGGAATCATGTGGTCGAGCCCCCGCCGGCGACCGACCATTTGAATGGACGGCGCCCTTCGAAGCGGGCCAAATGATGGAACCCGGCCTGGATGGCATCACGTAATGCCTGATCGAGGCCGTGGCCGACTTGCTCCGGCGTGTGTGCATCCGAGCCGAGCGTCACCCAGCGCCCGCCCTCCTGGCGAAACCAGCATAGCACCTTGCGATCAGGTGTGGTCTGCTGGACGCTTCTGCGGAGCGTGGCGGTGTTCACCTCGATGACCAGATCGCGGGAGGCGGCCTCTCTGAGCACGCGGCGGATTTGGGACTCGTAGGTGGCCGGATCATAGCTGCCATAGGCATCGTAGCCGTAGCGTTTGGCGATATCCATATGGCCCAGGATATCGAAGATGCCAACCCGGACCATGCGCGTTAGTTCCTCGAAGTAGGCACCATAGGCCTCCTCCGCGGGCCGTTCAAAGTAAGCGGGGTCGAAGATTCGCCGATCGCCGACCCAATGTAACGATCCCATGCAATAGTCCCAGGGATAGGAGACCAGCAGGCGCTCGACATGTGTGGGGAAGAGGTGCGGCTCCCCGACCTCGACCCCTGCCCGCAGGGTAAGACTGCCGCGGAAGGCGTCGCGGCAATGCTCGAAAGCATGCCACCAGGCATCGGCCTTGAAGTAAGAGGAGCAGGGGTCTTCCGGAACCATATCGAGATGGTCGCTGAAGCCTATCTCCGGGATGCCTGCCTCCATTGCGGCGCGGCACATGGTCTCCATGGTCGCATCAGCATCGCGGGAGAAGGAGGTGTGGATGTGATAGTCGAATGGCACCCTCATTGTGTATGCATTCTCCCGCAAGTTGTAAGCCAGCCGCCCGATCTTATGCCGGGGCATGTCTCTTGCAGGGATTATAGCCTCGTGAGCGTAGCGGGGTAGAATTTGGGCATGCCGGAAGTTCGGGTCGCTTTGATTCTGAAGATGAGACGTTCGCGCGCCGGGGCACGTGCCAGTGGCCGCGGCCTGCGAGCCATTGGCTGGGGATTCCTGGCTGTGGCTGTGATCCTGGGCGGCCTTGGCGTCTTGCTGGCGGGCATCTCCTATGGGGAATTAACGCGGGATTTGCCGCCAGCCAGGGATCTTGCCGCCGCGTTTGGCTCCCCGGGGCAGGAGGCCTTCCGGCCCGTTGAATTCTACGATCGAACGGGCGGTGAGCTGCTCTTTGCCTGGAAGAACCCTAAGGCAACTGATGCTCGCTGGTACCACCTCGATCCCAATGGCCCCATTCTCTTGCCGGAGCATGTCGTCGAAGCGACCCTGGCGGCCGAAGAGGATGATTTCTGGTCGCTGGCGGATAGGCACGCTCGTCAGGCCCGCCAATCGTTTCTACGATACTTGCTCGGCGGCGGCCAGCCGCTGGAGACTCCGCCCTCGCTGCCGGAACGGCTGGTGGAGGCGCAACTGATGCCGTTGGGGGGCTCATGGGACGGAAGTGGCCGAGCGCTGCGCCGTTTGCTCTTGACGCTCGAGGCGGAACGGGCCTATGAGCCGTTGCAGATTCTCGAGTGGTATCTGAACTCCGCAGACTATGGCTATGGCGCCTACGGGATCGACGCGGCCGCGCGCACCTACCTGGGCAAACCTGCGTCGGAACTCACGCTTGCCGAGAGCGCGTTGCTGGCCGGGATCCCCCTGGACCCGGCGCGAAATCCGTGGGATGCGCCGGAAGCGGCGCAGGCTCAGCAATTTCGCGTGCTTTCCGAGATGCTCGAGGCAGGTGCCATCACGACACGCGAGTATCGGGAGGCAACGAAGGAGCATATTGAGCTCAGTGAGCCTGGCGGAGGAGCGGGATCGGATGCCATTCAGGGATTGAGTGCCTATCTACTCTCCGAATTCAAGGCGCGTTATGGCTCAACGGCGTTGGGTCGCAGTGGCCTGCGCGTCATCACGACCATCGACGGTGATCTCCAACGCCAGGCCTCCTGCGCCTTGGAAACGCACCTGGCGAGGCTGCAGGGCGCGGATATCTCGTATGCCGTCCCGGCCGCGGATGGCTCGCGTTGTCTGGCTGCCGACCTGCTGCCGCCCATGCGTCCAGGGGATATCGGTGTGGACCATCACATCGAGGCCGCCGCGCTGATGGTCCTGGATGTAGCCAGCGGGGAGGCCCTGAGCGTCGTCGGGGATGTCATCTCGCCGCGGCCGCTGGGCGAGATGGCGGATCCCTTCATTTATCTAACGGCGTTTGCCCAGGGATATGCGCCGGGATCGATGATCATGGATCTGCCGCCGGAGGTACCCACCGATTTTGAGACTTCGGACCTGGCAGCATACAAGGGGCCTGTTCGGGTGCGGACGGCGCTGGCGAATGCCTACCGGGGCGCAGCCGAGCGTATGTTGGCGTTGATGGGCCGGGAGAGTGTGCAGCGCACGATGGTCGCGCTGGGTCTGCGGCCCGCGCTGGGCCCTGCAAATAGCCTCTCGGAGGCCGCAGGATGGCAAGAATCGCTGGCCCGCCTTGTGCATGCATACAGTGCGCTTGCAAATCGAGGGTTGCTCGCGGGCGCGGAAGTGGGACCATCTGGAGGGCCGCCGCAAACTATTTCGTTACGAGTTCTCGAGGATGCCGAGGGCCGGGCGATTCACCAGACTGGCGGGGCGGAGAAGGCCGTGCTCAGCGAGCAACTCGCCTACTTGGTCACAGATGTGCTGCGGGATGAGACAGCCCGCTGGCCGCGCTTGGGAGCCGGCAACCCGCTTGAAATCGGCCGGCCCGCGGGTGCCGCAGCGGGTGTTTCGTCGAACGGATATCATTTCTGGACTCTTGGCTACACCCCTCAGCGGGTAGTGGGTGTCTGGGTTGGGAACGAGAGCGCGCGGCGGCCGGAGGGGGTGGAGGCGCGTAACGGCGCCGCACCACTCTGGCATGCGGTGATGCGCTATGCCACCCGGTCGCTGCCGCCCGAGGGCTGGAGCATGCCGGCCGGCGTGAGCAGTGTGGAAGTCTGCGACCCTTCTGGCCTGCTACCGACGGTATATTGCCCGCGGGTGGTCCGGGAGATATTCCTCCAGGGCACCGAGCCGACTGCCTTTGATCACCTCTATCAACCCTTCCTGGTGAGCCGCGAGACGGGACGCTTGGCGACGATGGCCACCCCCCTGGATCAGGTGGAAGAGCGAGTGTACTTTGTGCCGCCGCCGGAGGCCGCAGCCTGGGCCCGGGCGGTGGACCTGGAGCAGCCACCGAGCGAATATGACGTTGTACAAGGAGTAGAGTCGGGCGATCCGAACGTGCGCATCCAGTCCCCGGAGAATCTATCTTTCGTGCGCGGGCAGATCGCCATCCGCGGCTGGGCGGCGCTGGAGGATCAGGCCTTCTTCCGGCTTCAATATGGGCAAGGCTTGAACCCCAGGCGCTGGATCCAATTGGGGGAAGCTGTCGAGAGGCCGGTGCGAGCGGGAATCCTAGGCATCTGGGATACGCGCGCCCTGGAGGGCCTCTACACGCTGCAACTTATCGCCGTGGATGGCGAGGGGCAGTTGAAGACCGCCGCCGTTCACGTGACGGTCGATAACACTCCACCGGAGGTGCTTTGGCTGTATCCGGCCGATGGCCAGGTCGTGGAGTCGGGTGGCGAGGTGGTGCTGGAGGCGGCGGTTGAGGACGCCTATGGAGTGGCGGAGGTGGAGCTCTACCTGGACGGCGAGCTTGTGGCCGAGCTCGAACGGAGCCCCTATTCAATGCGGCTGGCAGGAATCCCCGAGGGGGAGCACCGCCTCTCCGCGAGGGCCAGCGATCAGGCCGGAAATGCGGTTGAGAGCGAGGTCTCGGTCTATGTGGTTGTTGGCAGTTAGTACAGCCCCGAATTTGGGATCGAGGATAGAGCAGCTGAATCATGTCTCTTTATCCAGACGAAATAGCACAGGGGCACGGGAGGACCGTGCCCCTGCTTCAATTGAGGGGATAGTTTCTCAGGGTGTCGGGCAAACACACAGGCTCTGGCTGCCCGTCACAAAGTAAACACCGCCAGCTTCTTCGCATTGAGCCTTGGAAAGCCTTGGAGTGCAGACCAAGGGTGTTGCGGTAGGCGTCGGCGTCGGTGGCACGAAGCATACGCCGGGTTCAGAGCCGTCCGGCTGGAAGCCATAGCCCCAACGGCAGGTGTTATCCACGAGAGATAGGGCCTTCAGCGGGTAGTGACTGCTGTTGGAAGCTGGCGAGCCAGCCTCGGAGAGCGTGAAGTGGTCGTGGTAGTCGAACCACGTCGGCTCCCGGATGCCTTCGTCGGCCCATGCGCCCCAAAGAAACTCGCCGTCCGAACCGATCAGGGAAAAGAGAAAGGCGATCTGGATGCGGTCCGCATGGCCGGGATCGCGGCGGATCCAGGCCTCATCGGGGCCGATGCCATAGCCCGAGTCGAAGACGCAATCCTCATACCCGTCGCGCGCGGGGTGGGGTGCGTCCGAACGCATGGGCGTCGGTCCGCCGACGTCACCATTGGCGTCACGGCAGGCGCGCACGCCATCGGTGGTCCACTCTGTACCAGGGGGCGCCATGCCAAGAATCAGCCAATCCCCGTGGCCATCGAGATCCAGGTCGACTTCCACTCCGTAGACGGCCTGCGAATCTCCAGGAGGAGCGCCTTCCAGGTAGATGGTGATGTATATAAAGGGTGAACTGGCGCTGAGTTCGGCGCGGGTGATATCGAGGTAGTCGCGATACTCCATCGTCTCGGACGTGAAGGGCCGCTCGAGGAGGTTGATATCGAAGTTGTCGGCGATGGCGCGGCGTTCGCCCGCAAGGGCCTTGGTGGAGCGGTCGGTCATGAAGCTAGCCACGCCACCCGGACTGGCCGGGAAGGTAATGTGTGCGACGGTGGGGGTAGGGGTGGCCTCCGCGGGCGGTTCCTCGGTCGCGGCTGGCTGCTGAGTCGCTTCAGGCGCGGAGGCGGTTTCTTGAGCGGGAGCGGCCCCTCCCGCGCCGGCGTTGAGTGTAGCCTGCGAGATGGTAGCCACTGCCGCGAGGGTCTGGGTGACGGCTAGGTCCACATCGGCCTGGGAGCCCAGTCCGGGCAAACTGCATGCCATGGAGGCGAGGATGAGAGCGGTGAGGCCTAGCATGATCGAACGGTGTCTGGCGGGTGACATGGCACTTCTCTCCTTCGCGGTTCGGTTATGAGTTCTTCATCTGTTAAACGTCGGCGATGCGGCCTTGTGACAGCTTGTGGCGTCAAGGTCCCTGTTAGGAGACATCCCAGGGCGCTATGTGAGCGAAGCGGTCGCTCAGGCTCTCGCGTATTTCGGCCTCCCATCGAGGCAAATGATCGGCGGCGCCGAGCAAGAGGCCGAAGCAGCCTGCAAGCATCATATCCCCCAGAGGGGCCGCATCGTGGATGAGCAATCTCGAGCCCCGCAGCATCCTCCGGCGAGGTCCGGTCACGAGGACCGGAGCCCGGTCCGGCAGGGCTGGGGTCGGATCCTCCACGAAGAGCCGTCCACCATGGCCATTTTCGTCGAAGATCTCGTCGTTGGAAAGCGTCCCATGGGCGAGTTGTTCGAGCAGCACTTCGAGGCGTGCCCGATCGATCAGTCCGGTGTGATGTTCAAATAGGCCCTCAACGCCCCCGGGGCCCAGGCGGAAGGCCAAGGTATGGAGGTTGCCCACATTGGCGACAAGATGGTGTTGCCGGCCGGCGGCGGTGGGGTCGAGCAGCGCGCCGAGCACAGCCGCGGGAGCGTTGTCCATCACGATAAGCGGGCAATCGGGTGCGGGCGAGGCCGCCACGGCGCGCATCCGCGTGAGCGCGGCCGGGATATCTTCAGCGGGGTAGGCGAAGGCTGATAACCGGTTGCTCTCGAGGATGCGGCGCTCCAGATACTCGAAGCGGAAAATGCGATCGGACACGCCGGGAGGCGCGGCTCCATGATCGAAAACCCCGACGACGATCGCGGATGGCGATAGCTGCACGCCGAAAGCCCGAAGGGCGGCCTCGATGGCGGCGTACTCGAAATCACGCATTTCGATAACATCAACGTTCGCAAGCCCGCACGCCTCGTCCTCGGAGACGATCTGAACGCCCATCTCATGCTCCACCCACTCGAGGTCATCGTTGAAGGTGCGGGCTGCATCCGGTGTAGCAAACAGCGGGAGACCAGCCCTTAGATGATCCTTAGCGGCCCAATGACAGGGGCCGCCGCCCATGCTGACCCCGCGAAGGAGTAGGGGAACGCCTCGCCGGGTGGCATCCTGAATGCGGCCTCGGACGATCATGGTGGGGGAGGGCATGACGAGCTTGAAGCCATTCTCAGCCCCGATGCCGCTCCGCAGCAGGAAGATGTCCTGTGTTCCCGTCCCGATATCGACGCTGATGAATTGGCGGCTCATATACACCCTGGGCCCAGAACCGCGAGAGTTCAGGGCGTTATGGCTGGCTTCCAATCCGGCTGCAAATCCCTCCCGGGGTGCTGGGTGAGATTCTTCTGGCCAGATCCGTTGTTGGTCATGATATAGATTTCGGGATTCTGATCACGGGTGGATGTGAAGGCAATCCACTGCCCGTCGGGGGAGAAAGCCGGTTCCTTGTTGCCGAGCGAATTGGTGAGTGGCTTGGGATCGAGCCCAGGTCTCTCGACTGAGGCGATATAGATCTCTTGCTGACCGCGGCGCACCAGCCAGCTGAAGGCGATCCACAGGCCATCGCTGGACCAGCTGAGATGATCGGCCCCGATGATGCGGTCGCGCCGGTCGAACATGGTGGGTTCACCACCTTCGGCGGAGCGAATGAAGATACGGCCAGGTGCCAGGTTGATCGAGGCGGCCACGGCCAGCGTTTGGCCATCCGGCGACCATGCCGGGGAGTACTCGACGGCGAAGCCGGCGGAGAGATTGTGGGGCGCATCGGTCACATTGCATGTGGCGGGAGAAGGCTCGCATCGCACGCCCATGACGAACACCTGGCGCAGATCATTAACGCGCGTGCTGGCGAAGGCGATGCGGGTTCCATCGGGGGACCAGGCAGGATCCGTGTCATCTCCAGGGCTGGCGGTTAGGTTGGTGGGCTCCCCGCTGCGGTCGGCGTTGATCACGAAGATATCCAGGCCAAGGTCGTTGCCGAAGGCATCCCGGCCGCCGGGGGCGACGTAGAGAAGCTTCTGCCCATCCGGGGACCACCTGGGCTGGGCCTTATCGCCAGGACCGAAGGTGATCTGCACCGGGTCCGTGCCGTCCGGGTTCATGGACCAGATCTGGAGGGTGCGGCCGTCTTCGCGATCGCTTACGAAGGCGATCCGGGAGGCGCCACCCAGCAGGACGGTTGCAGGTGTGGCTGTGGGTGAGGGGGAGGGCATGGGCGTTGAGGTCGGCTCTGGTGTCGCACTCGGAGGGGGGATCGTGGGGGTGATGCTGGGTGGGGTGGCAGGCGGCACCAACGACGCGAGGCTCACCTGCGGTGTGGTGGCGGTGGGCGCTGGCGCGGCGCCCGGAAGCCGGCTGAGGAGCAGCCAGGCCGTGCCCCCCAGCAGGATCAGCGCTCCGCCGCCGGCCAGGCCGGCGATGAGCGGCCAGCGGCGCCGGGCCGGCCGCGCCGTGGGCGGGAGCGGTGCGCGGATAGTCTCCAGGGCCAGCTCACCCCGCAGGGCCCTGCGGAAGCTGTCGATATCCGGGAAGCGTTGATCGCGATCGAGCGCCATAGCCCGCTCAAGCGCGGCTTCGACATGTTCTGGGACGGCCGGGTTGAGCTGGCGGATGGGCTTGAGCTGCTCCTTGCCGAGCATGCGCTGAATGCTGTCGGCCGGGCGCTGCCCGGTGAGCAGCGCGTAGAGCGTGGCGGCGAGCGCGTACTGGTCGCTGCGGGCGTCGGTGCGCTGATCGCCGTACTGCTCGGGCGGGGAGAAACCGGGCGTGAGGCCCCGAGCGCCGGTGGTAGTCTGGGCCAAGTCGGATTCCTTGGCGATGCCGAAGTCGACGAGCACCACCGAGCCATCCGGCTGGAGCTTCAGGTTGGCGGGCTTGATGTCGCGATGGATGACCGGCGGCTGGCGGGTATGGAGATAGTGAAGCGCGTCGGCGACAGCTTCGGCCCAAGCCAGGACCTCCTCCACCGTGGGGGGATTCTCCACACTGCGGGTGTGCAGGTCGACGCCGGCGACGTAGTCCATCACCAGGTATTGGCGTTGGTTCAGAATGAAATGGTCGGTCACCCGGGGCAGGTTGGGGTGGCGCAGCGTGGCAAGCAGCAAGGCCTCGCGCCTGAATTGACGCTCCGATTCGGGGTTGGGGTTCAAATTCTCCTTGACCGCCACCTTGATGTTGAGGGTGAGATCATGGGCGAGATAGACGGCGCCCATCCCGCCCTTGCCGAGCTGTCCCTCGATGCGGTAGCGATCGTTGAGAATCTCACCGAGCTGTAGGGGCATGGCGCCGATTGTACGCGAGGCCCAAAGCGGGAGCAAACCGTGGGGGTTATAATGGAGATGCTGGCCCCGCAAGAAGATAACCCCTCCAGACTCGCGAGGCCGAGCGGTTAGTCCGCATCGAAGAGGAGTGCCCATGACCCCACCGCGCCAACCCTTCGACCTGGAAACGCTCGAAACGCTGCTCGAGCGCACCCCCGGAAACGGCCGAGCCAAGCTACTCCCCCTGCTCCTGGAAGCCCAGAAGGAATGGGGATATCTGCCGGAGAAGTCCGTGGAAGCGATCAGCCAGGCACTGCGCGTGCCGGTAGCAGAGATCCATGGTGTGATTGAGTTCTATAGCATGCTCTACCGCCGGCCGGCTGGGAGGACGATCGTGCGCATCTGTGAGGGTCCCATGTGTGCGCAGGCGGGTGCACGGCAGATCCTGGAGGCAGCATGCCGGCACCTTGGCGTCACGGAGGGCGAGCCCACAGAAAATGGTGAGTACATGGTCGAGTCGGTACATTGCCTTGGGCTTTGCGACCATGCTCCGGCGGCTCTGGTAGGTGAGGTTCCCGTGGCAAACATCACAGCGGAGGATCTACAAGGGTGGATCGCAACTCCACAGGCAGCCCCACTTGGCAAAGTGGGCGGAGAGCCTCGCTGGCTGACTGCTCGCTGTGGGAGCATGGAGCCCCTGGACCTGCAATCCTATGAGAAGAGCGGCGGCTTTTCCGGCTTGAAGAAGGCGCTCCAAGGCCTGGAGCCGGCCGAGGTGATCGAGGCGATCAAGGCCTCAGGCCTGGTCGGGCGGGGCGGGGCTGCCTTCCCCACCGGGCTGAAATGGGAGTACACGGCAGGGGCGCCCGGCGATACGCGGTACGTGGTCTGCAATGGAGATGAATCCGAACCGGGCACGTTCAAGGATCGGGTGCTCATGGAGGGGGATCCCTTTGCGGTTCTGGAGGGGATGTTGCTGGCGGGCTATGCGGTGGGGGCAAGGCGCGGCTATCTGTATGTGCGCGGTGAGTATTCTCGTGCCCAGAGGATCCTGAGCCAGGCAATCGAGCGGGCGCGCGAGGTAGGGTATTTGGGGCCGAAGGTCTTGGGAAGCGACTTCGAGTTTGACATCGAGCTTCGATCGGGTGCCGGGGCCTACATCTGTGGTGAGGAAACCGCCCTCTTCGAGTCGATCGAGGGCAAGCGCGGGTTCCCCCGGCTCAAGCCACCTTTCCCTACGACCTATGGCCTCTTCGGCCAACCCACGGTCATTAACAATGTCGAGACTCTAGTGGCCGCGGCATGGATCATCCAGCACGGACCGGAGGCCTACCGCTCCGTAGGCACGGATGAATCGCCAGGATCCAAGCTATTCTGCGTTTCCGGGGATGTTGAGATGCCGGGGGTGTATGAGGTTCCCTTTGGTACCAAGCTGCGTGAGCTGGTGGATCTTGCCGGCGGCCCCCATGGCCAGATCCAGGCGGTATTGCTTGGAGGCGCAGCGGGCGCCTTTGCCAAGCCTGATGAGTTAGATCTTCCAATGAGTTTCGAAGGCTTAAGGCAAGCTGGCTTGCCTCTGGGCTCGGGCGTTGTGACGGTCATCAACACAGAGAGGGATATGCGCATCTTTCTTGTCAGCCTGGCGCATTTCTTTGCACATGAATCCTGCGGCAAATGCTTCCCCTGCCAGTTGGGCACGCAGCGTCAACTGGAGATCGTGTCCGCCTGGGCGAATGGCTCAGCCAGTCGCGGCGATTTGGCTGCCTTGCAGGATGTGGGGTATGCCATGACGCAGGCCTCCTTCTGCGGGCTGGGCATGACCGCAGGCACGGCCATACTCTCGGCCTTCGAGAAGTGGCCAGATCTGTGGGGGTGATGGAGGTGGGGTGGGCCCCAAGGCCGGCGAGGGTTTGAGGAGTAAGGCATGGGTGATGGGGCCGTAGAGATAGCATGGCATGAGCTGCGCGAGCGCCTGAAATGTGTACAGGGCGAAGTGATCGAGGAAGCCCTGGTGAGCCTTTACGTGAACGGATCGGAGCTGGCCACCATTATGTGTACGCCCCGGGATCAGGCCGATCTCGCACTGGGCTTCTTGAAGAACGAGGGCTTTATTCAAGGGCTCAAGGACGTGGCTGCCATCTACGTGACACCCGACGGATGCTGTGTGGATGTCTGGTTAGACCATGGCATCGAACAGCCGACGCGCAGGATCATAACATCGGGGTGTGGCGGCGGGGTGACATTCCAGAATCCAGAGGTGAGCAAACAGGCGTTCAGCGAGGATGGTATGAAGATTCCCGCTGCCCGCCTGCATGTTCTCTTCAACCAACTTCAAGCACGCGGCAGCCTCTATGCTCGAGCCCGGGGAGTGCACGCGGCGGGACTGGCGGATGGGGAGCAGCTATTGGCGATGGCCGAGGATGTCGGGAGGCATAACACGCTGGACAAGCTTCTTGGCACCTGCCTGCGGCTGGGGATCGAAACCCGGGGAAGGTTGCTGCTGGCCACAGGGCGGGTCTCCTCCGAGATGATGCAAAAGGCGGCGCAGATGGGGATTCCATTCGTTGCCTCCCGCAACTCGCCGACATCGCTATCGGTCGAAATGGCGCGGGCTTGGGGAATCACCCTGGTGGGGTACGTGCGCAGGCAGACGCTGAGAGTCTATAGCGGCCCGGAAAGGCTGGGTGTTCCGGCTGAGACGGTGACATGAAAGGCACCGCGACACCATGCAGCGAGCAAGGGCAAAGGGATCGTTCTCAGGATCCGTATATGGAAAGGGGAGCGTCACCGTGGCAGAGAAAATCAGGCTGACCATTGACGGACGGGAGGTGGAGGCCGAGCCAGGATCAACGATCCTCCAGGCGGCGGAGGAAGCCGGCATCCACATCCCCGTGCTGTGCTATTTCGCCCATACGACAGCCAACGGCCTCTGCCGACTCTGTGTGGTTGAGGTGGAGGGGGCGCGCGGGCTGCAGGCGGCCTGCGTGACGGAGGCCAGAGATGGGGCCGTGATCCAGACGGATTCTCCGAACGTACGCCGGGTGCGAAAGACGATCCTGGAGATGCTTGCGCGTAGCGTCGATCTTTCCGAGGCCCCTGAGATCCAGGCGATTATGGAGTCGCTAGGGGCGGAGCCTGAGCGCTTTGCGCATGCCGAACCCCGCCAGCCTCCTGTTATCGACGATAATCCGGTCTATATCCGAGATTATGCCAAGTGCGTACTCTGCTGGCGATGTGTCCAAGTCTGCGCCGAAGATGCTCAGTTCACCTATGCCTTAAATTTCAGCGGACGCGGCTTTCATACGCAGATCGGGACCTTCTACGATAAGCCCTTGCCGGAAACCGCATGTGTCTTTTGCGGTCAATGCGTGGGGGTCTGTCCCACGGGCGCGTTGAAGAGCAAACGCGAGGTGTTGCTGGAAGCGGGCGTTCCACCCGAGGAAATCTTTGAACGCACGCGTCGCAATGGAGCTGGAAAGTCATCCCGCAAAGGGCCGCACCTTGACCGAGGAGGGAGCCATGCTTAAAGCCGATCGCGTCGTCCATACTACCTGCCCCTACTGTGGTGTCGGCTGCCAGATGGACCTGCATCTTCGTGATGGGCAGATCATTCGTGTGACCGGACGCTATGACAACCAGGTGAACTTCGGCAACCTCTGCGTGAAGGGACGCTTTGGCTGCGATTATGTCCATGCCCCGGACCGGCTCAGGGCACCGCTTGGGCGAGACTCTCGCAGCGAGTCGTTCCAGCCCATCGGCTGGGATGCGGCCATTGAACGTGTCGCGACCAGATTGATGGATATCCGCGACAAGTATGGCCCAGATTCAATTGCCGTGTTGACCTCGGCCAAATGCACCAATGAAGAAAATTATCTCATGCAGAAATTCGCCCGCACAGTGATCGGCACCAACAATGTCGATCACTGCGCCCGGCTTTGACACTCCAGCAGCGTGGCCGGTCTGGCCACCACAGTCGGCTCAGGAGCAATGACCAACTCCATCGCCGATATCCCCCAAGCGGATGTCATCTTCGTGATCGGGAGCAATACCACTGAAGCTCATCCGGTGCTCAGCCTGCAGATGAAGAAAGCCGTGCGCAAGGGCGGCGCCCGCCTGATCCTGGCTGATCCGCGCCGGATCGAGCTTGCGGCCTTCGCCGAGTTGCACTTGCGACACCGCCCCGGGACGGACGTTGCACTCGTCAACGCCATCGGCCATGTGATCCTGGCGGAGGGATTGCAGAATCAGCGCTTTATTGAGGAGCGCACGGAGGGCTTCGAAGCTTATGCCCAATTGGTCAAAGCGTGGCCCCCGGAGCGGGCCGAAGCCATCACCGGCGTGCCGGCTGAGGATATCGTGGCCGGGGCGCGTCTCTATGCGACCGCAAACGCGGCGGCCATCTTCTGGGCTATGGGCATCACCCAGCATACGACCGGCACGGACAATGTGAAATCGCTGGCCAATCTGGCGTTGCTGACGGGGCATATCGGCCGCCCTGGAACGGGGCTCAACCCCTTGCGGGGCCAGAACAACGTGCAGGGTGCCTGCGACATGGGTGGGCTTCCGAATGTCTTTCCTGGTTACCAACGCGTCCAGGATCGTGCAGTTCGGGAGAAATTCGCACAGGGATGGGGGTTGCCCATCGAGGCGCTGAGCCCCAATGCTGGCTTGACTGTCACCGAGATCATCGACGCAGCCGACGAAGGCAGGGTCAAGGCCATCTATATCTTGGGTGAGAACCCTATGCTCTCGGATCCCGACCTGACCCATGTCGAGAAGGCACTCCGCAAGGTTGAATTCCTTGTGGTCCAGGATATTTTCGTAAACGAGACCGGTTCGCTTGCTGATGTTGTGCTGGCGGGGGCCAGCTTTGCCGAGAAGGAGGGCACATTCACCAGCACGGAGCGAAGGGTGCAGCGTGTGCGCAAGGCACTCGATCCGCCGGGTGAGGCGCTTCCGGACTGGCAGATTCTGACTCGCTTGGCGGCGAAGATGGGCGCTGATTGGAGCTATGCGAGCGCATCCGAGATTTTCGATGAAATGGCCTCGCTCACACCCTCCTACGCTGGCATGTCCTACGACCGGCTGGAAGCTGGCGGGCTCCAATGGCCTTGCCCCTCCCCTGATCATCCCGGTACCCCCATCCTACATGTGGGGAGCTTCGCCCGAGGCAAGGGTCTCTTCAGCGCCATCGATTATCGGCCCGCCGCTGAGCTGCCAGACGATGATTATCCCTTCATCCTCTCAACAGGGAGGATCCTTTTCCACTGGCATGGCGGCACGCTTACACGCCGGTCTCCGGGGCTGGATAGCCTTGCTCCTGAGGCAGAGGTGGAAATCCATCCCAATGACGCCGCGAGATATAGGATCCGGGAGGGTCAGATGGTGGAAGTGTCCTCCCGGAGGGGAAAGGTCCATGCGCGTGCGGTCATTTCCCACCGCTCTCCCCAGGGAACGGTCTTCATGACCTTCCATTACGCCGAGGCTGCCGCCAACCTGCTGACACCAAGCAACGTGGACCCGATCGCAAAGATCCCGGAATACAAGGTCTCGGCTGTGAAGGTGGCGCCCATCGAGGAGGCTGTGGAGACCTAATCGCAGCAGATCCCGTAAGGGACGCGATGCATAAGGCCTGCCAGGTCCATCATGGCGGGCCTGTCGCTTTCATGGCCAGCAAGAGCATGGGAGCAGGACACGCGTCATCCCCGCGACCTATTCCAGGCCCAATTCCCAGGCCTCGAGCGTAGGTAAGAGCGCATGGTCGGTGAGATCCAGCGAAAGGGGTGTCACCGAGACGTAGCCGTTCGCCAATGCCCAGAAGTCGGTCCCCGGCTCGGGGATGCCGGTGGGAGACTCTCCGCCGATCCAATAATACTTGTGCCCGCGGGGGTCCTCGCGTTCGACCAGTTGATCGCGATAGACGCGCATCCCTAGGCGGGTGATCGCCACGCCTTCCAGTGCCTCGAAGGGCATATGGGGGATGTTAACGTTGAGCAGGAATCCGTCCGGCCTGGGCTTGCTCATCACCTGCTCGGCCAGGCGGACGGCGACTTGGGCGGCGGGGGCGTAGTCGAGCGGCCCTGGCTCGTCTTCTCTTGGGTGAAGGGAGCAAGCGATGCCGGGGAGGCCCCAAATCGCGGCCTCCATCGCCGCCGTCACCGTCCCGCTGTACGTGACGTCATGGCCGACGTTAGCCAGCGGGTTGATCCCCGAGACTACCAGGTCGAGCGGCCGCTCGACCAGTCCCAGCACGGCCAGGGCCACGCAATCGGAAGGCGCCCCATCCGTCGTGAGCGCAGATGTGCCATCTTTCAATTCCGTGTCGTAGACCCGCAACGGGCGGTGCATCGTCTTGGCATGGCCGGAGGCTGACCAATTGCGGTTGGGCGCCAGCACGGTGACCTCGCCGAGGGACCGGAAAGCCTGGGCCAGGGCCAGCAGCCCCGGCGCATGGACGCCGTCATCGTTGGTGATCAGGATGTGCATGCTCTTCCCTCCACTCGGCGGCCATTCTACCTTAATCGAGGCCGGCCCCGGCCCCGCCGGAGGTCTGAAAGGCATTTGAAAGTCCATGGGTTCTTGGGTTTGACCTATACTAAGACCAGCACGAGCGGATCGCATGGGGTGAAAGCCGTCTCATCCTCCTTTGATCCCGCCCGGGTTGCGATTGAACCACCATGAATTCGCATGGGCCCCTCGTCTCAACGAGGGAGAAGGAGACCCAGTCATGGACACGAAGAAACCCGTTTGGACCCTGTTTGTATTGCCCGCGGCGCTGGCAGTTATTTTGGCGGGGTGCGGCACCGGCCCCTCCCCCACGGAGCAGCCCGCAGCAACCGAGGCCGCCGAGCCAGGCGAGGACCTGGCGATCGCCTCACTGGAAGAAGTGGAGCGCGCCACGGTCCTGATCGAGGCCCAAGGGACCTTTATCGATCCCGAGTTTGGGATGCAAGTGAATGTCGCTGGCAGCGGCTCGGGCTTCTTCATCGACCCCTCCGGCATCGTGGTCACCAACAACCACGTTGTGACGGGAGCCGCTCTGCTGCGGGTGCACGTGCCAGGGGAGGACAAGCCTCGCAACGCGCGCATCCTGGGGGTGTCAGAATGTTCCGACCTGGCCGTGATCGATGTGGACGGGGAGGGGTTCCCCTTCCTGGAGTGGCGCCAGGATGAAGCTGGCGTTGGGCTGGAGGTTTATACAGCCGGCTACCCCTTGGGCGATCCTGAGTTCACGATGACGAAAGGCATCGTCTCCAAAGCGCAGGCGGATGGTGAGACCTCCTGGGCCTCGATCGATGCTGTCCTTGAGCACGATGCCACCATCAACCCTGGCAATTCCGGGGGGCCGCTGGTGGATGCCGAGGGGCGAGTGGTGGGTGTCAACTATGCCAGTTCCCTGGTGGCGCGGAACCAGTATTTTGCCATCCGGGCAGATGAAGCCTTGCCCATAATCGATCAATTGCGCGATGACCAGGATGTCGATTCGATCGGCGTGAATGGCGTGGCCGTGGCGAATGAGGACGGCAGCCTCTCCGGCATCTGGGTCTCATCGGTGGCCTCGGGATCGCCGGCCGACCAGGCGGGTGTCCAGCCAGGGGATATCATCACCTCGCTGGAGGGGTTGGTGCTTGCCACAGATGGTACCATGGCGGATTACTGTGATGTCCTGCGCACGCATGGCGCCGACGCCACGCTGAGTCTCGAGGTGCTTCGCTATGCCACCGGGGAGGTGCTTTCAGGCCAACTCAACGGCCGGGCGCTGGAAGCGACGGCTTCCTTCACCAACGAGATCGGCGGGGATGTTCCATCCGGCGCTGGCTATCCGGCTTACACCTATGTTCAGGATGATTATGGAGCCTTGCAGGTGGAGATACCGGCCGACTGGGCCCAGGTGGATGGCTCGCCCTGGGTCGAAGAGGGCAAGGTCTTCGGGGCCTCACTTTGGGCCGCGCCCGATCTGCAGGCCTTTGTGAACACATGGGAGACTCCGGGTGTGTTGTTTGATGTCACGGCCAACGTGGGTGCTCTCGGAGGGGCCAGCGCCTACCTGGATCAGCTGAGTGACGATTTCCAGGGCGCCTGCACTTTGGAAGGCCGCGAGGCCTATGACGATGGTGTTTACCAGGGAGCGGCGGATATCTTCTCCAACTGCGGTGGTACGGGGACGTCTTACGTGTTGCTGGTGGCCACGCCCATCGAAGCCCCGGATGCGTTTCTGATCGAGCTTCATGTCCAGATCGTCTCGGATGCGGATTGGGAAGCTCTGGACCGCATCCTGGCCAGCTTCGATGTTGTGGGAACGATCCCCAACGAATTTGCGAATGCGGGTGGGGAGGCCGCGGCGGGTTACCGGGAGGTATACGACGATTATCAATCCATGCGCGTAGAGGTACCCGCTGGTTGGGGGGATGTCGACGGCCGCCCCTGGGTCTATGAGGGCGAGGTCATCGGCGGGATGATTTCCGCCGCACCCGACCTGGAGGCCTTCACGACGACCTGGGACACCCCCGGCATGGTTTTCGGAGCGTCGGATGATCTCGCCTCCCTGTTAGGCTACGTCGAACTGCTGAATGCCGAGCGGGCGGGCTTCATGGATGCCTGTGAACTCGACGGCCGCTATGACTATGAGGATCCGCTCTATCGCGGAAAGTATGATCTCTTTGTCAAGTGCGGTGGCCCTGGGGGGGCCACCTTCTTCCAACTGGCGGCGGTCTCAAAGGAGAGCCAGTTCGATTACCTGATCCTTGTGAAGGTCCAGCTCGGCCAAACGGACGACGCGGCCATCTTGGAGCAGATTCTGAACACATTCGAGGTTGTCGGAGCGCTTCCATAAAGGATTCGGCTGGATCAAGGCGATCCCAAACCGGCCCTGGGCACGCACCTGCCCGGGCCGGTTACCATTTGGCCGCCGGCCCGGGCATAGCAAGTGTGATGCAGGGCTAGGGCCGGCCGTTGGCGAACGCCGTGGGTCGTGTTATCATAAGGTCAGCGCAGGGGTCGTTATTCGTCGGATTCATTCTCGCTCCTGCGGCCCGGTTTCATTGAATACATCTTCATGCTAACGCCGAGCGGGGCGGCAGGTCCCAAGGCTGTCTTGGCCAATCCAGGGCATGGAGAAGGCTTCTCGAACGGCAGACGCCGAAACCGGGTGTCTGTCGTTTTCATGACTAAGGGGCAGGAATCATGAGTACAGACTTTGTGGTGCGCATCGTCGGGATGGTGGCGCTCTTTGTGGGAGGCTTCTATCTTGGCACCTTTCTAGGGAAGTCTGCCGGCGATGAGCCGGTGCTTTGGGCCATCGTATTCGGTCTTGTGGGGGCGCTGATGGGTCTGGTGATAACGCCCTTCCTAACCACGCGGCCGATTCGCGCCTTCCGGGCGCAGATATCTCAGCTCTCCGTTCGGACGATGGTGGCGGCGATGATTGGCCTGATTGTCGGGCTTATCATCGCTGCGTTGCTGGCATTCCCGCTCTCGCTGCTGCCCCCCCCTTTCAGCCAGATCCTCCCATTCCTCGGTGCCGTGCTCTTTAGCTACCTGAGTGTGACTCTCTTCGTATTGCGCCAAAACGACATTATCAACGTTGTGAGCCACCGGCTGGCCTCGGGCGGCCGTGAGTCGATTGCCACCACGCCGGAAAGCCAAAGTGTCTTGCTCGATACAAGCGTCATCATCGACGGCCGCATATTGGATATCGCCCGCACCGGCTTCATCCGCGGCCCAATGCTAGTGCCAGCGTTCGTGCTCAACGAGCTTCAGCACATCGCCGATTCATCCGATGGCTTGCGGAGGCAGCGAGGCCGGCGGGGATTGGATATCCTCAACCGTCTCCAGAAGGATCCCAATATCGCCTTCCGCATTACCGATCTGGATGTCGAAGGAGTGCGGGCCGTGGATGACAAACTGGTGATCCTGGCGAAGCAACTTCACTGCCAGATCCTTACCAACGATTACAACCTGAACCGAGTCGCGGAGCTTCAGGGCGTCAATGTTCTGAACATCAATGAGCTGGCCAACGCCGTGAAGGCGGTCTTCTTGCCCGGCGAAACGCTCGAAGTGAACGTTATCCAGGAGGGGAAGGAACCGGGGCAGGGTGTGGGCTATCTGGATGATGGCACGATGGTTGTGGTCGAAAACGGGAAGGACTTCATCAATGAGGCCGTTCCCGTTACGGTCACGAAGGTCCTCCAGACTGCTGCCGGCAGGATGATCTTTGCCAAGCCCGGG
The DNA here is from genome assembly GCA_964591485.1 of uncultured Anaerolineaceae bacterium. Classification (GTDB taxonomy): domain Bacteria; phylum Chloroflexota; class Anaerolineae; order Anaerolineales; family E44-bin32; genus E44-bin32. Next base: position 32,076 of record CAZQDE010000026.1, read on the forward strand.
CAGGACGAAGGCAACGGGCGATCGCGGGAGTGAACCATGGCGTTGATGATCTATAACACCCTAACCCGGCAGAAAGAACCCTTCGAGACGCTTGAGCCAGGCAAGGTGCGCATGTACGTATGTGGACCGACGGTTTATGACAAGGCTCATGTGGGCCATGCTATGTCCTCGATCGTTTTTGATGTGATCCGCCGCTACCTGGAGTATCGGGGCTATAAAGTGCGGCATGTCATGAACTACACGGACGTGGACGACAAGGTGATCTTGCGGGCTCAGGAGCTGGGCCTCGATCCGCTCGAACTGGCCGAGACCTATATCCGCGAATACGATGAGCACCTTCGAGCGCTTAATGTCTTGCCCGCGCAGGTCTACCCCCGCGTCTCGCAGGAGATCGATTACATCATCAAGGTCGTGAGCGGCTTGATCAAGAAGGGCTTCGCCTATGCCGTGGATGGAGATGTCTACTTCCGCGTGGCGCGGGACGAGGATTACGGACGCCTTTCCAGAAGGAATCTGGAGGAGATGCGCGCCGGTGCCCGGTTAGAAATCGATGAGCGCAAAGAGGATCCGGCTGATTTTGCGCTTTGGAAGGCCGCCAAGCCGGGTGAGCCGGCCTGGGATAGCCCCTGGGGCCCTGGACGCCCTGGCTGGCACATCGAGTGCACGGCGATGAGTCTGCACCACCTGGGGGAGCAAATCGATATCCACGGGGGCGGTAATGACCTGATCTTCCCTCATCATGAAAACGAAATCGCGCAGTCGGAGAGCTACACAGGCAAGCCCTTTGCTCGCTACTGGGTGCACAATGGCATGATGCAGCTCAGTGGTGAAGCGATGTCCAAATCGACGGGCAACGTCTTCAATATCGAAGACTTCCTGGCCAGGTATGAAGCCGACGTGCTGCGGCTGCTGATCTTGAACGCCAGCTATCGCAGCCCTGTGACCTTCAACGAGGAGGTCATTGAGCAATCCCAAAGTGCGCTTGAGCGGCTGCGGGGTGCGCTACGACCACCGATCCCCGGCGAGGGGCCCGCCGGAGATGATGTGCTGGCGGCGTTGGCGGCGACAGCCGACAAGGCGCGGCGCGGCTTTGAAGAGGCCATGGATGATGACTTCAATACCCCCGGTGCCCTTGGAAGTCTATTCGAGCTCGTGCGCGGCATCAACGCTGCGCGCGCGGCTGGGGCGGGAGCAGAGGCGCTTGGGCCGGCCCAAGCCACACTGCTTGAGCTGGCGGGTGTGCTGGGGCTGAGGCTGGACGTACCAAAGGGCGAGGACCGTGAGATCGCCCCCTTCGTGGAACTGCTGCTGGATGTCCGGCAGGCCCTTCGGGAACAGAAACAATGGGAACTAGCAGATAGGATCCGTGAGCGTCTGCTGGAACTCGGAGTGGTGCTGGAGGATGCCAAGGGGGGGACAACCTGGCGGTTCGAGGGTTAAG